>NZ_JBDVFA010000099.1:0-5712 GCF_039941195.1 Aurantibacter sp.
ATCTGCAATAGAAAGGGTGGCGGAGGAAGTAGCTCCTAAAGCTGGAGTGTAATTTATACCGTTATTTAAAGTTACTATTATTGTCTCAGTCCCTTCAACAAGATTATCATCGACTATGCCTGCTACATTAATAAAAGCTTCAGAACCACCCGATGGTATAGTAACTGAGATAGGTAAAGCATTGTAATCACTAGCATTTGCAGCAGTACCATTAGGGTTGGCGGTACCAGTTACAGTATAATTAATTGTTCTTGCACCAGCCAAATAAAACCCAGTTAAATATACCCGAAACTGTCCCCCCACAGCACCAGCTTCACTTGCAGCTGATGGAGTTACCAATTCTATATTAGCAATTTGCCCTTGTACATTAAAGCCAAGCAACAAAATAATTAACACCAAAAATCCCCTAAAACGTTTGAAGTCAATTTTAGAGAAGCAATTTTTTTTTCTTTTCATTTTCATCTGTGCAATACTATTCTTTTTAAATAGGTCAGATGTAATTCACTCTAGTCAAATAACAACAATACAACTAAAGTTCATTTCATAGACTGTTCTTCGAATGTTCTCAATTCAATTCACAGCGAGTATGTGGTTTTCAGCAAAATTTGGGATCAATAATACTAAAAAAATCGCCCAACGCCTTATATAAAGGTTTAAATCAGGCTTTTATAGTTCAACTACATAATATACGGATAAAACAGCACTATGGTTTGATTATCGATGTGGTTTCTGGGGTAGCGTCTATTTTTCTTACAAGTCCCTGAAGTACCTTACCTGGTCCAACCTCAGTAAACACAGTAGCCCCGTCTTTTATCATATGTTGCACACTTTGCGTCCATTTAACTGGAGCTGTTAATTGCGAAATAAGATTCTGCTTAATCTCATCAGAATATATTACTGCAGTTGTAGGAACATTTTGATAAATTGGACAAGTAGGATTTTTAAATTCCGTCATTTCTATCGCAGCAGCTAATTCTTCTCTTGCAGGTTCCATTAAAGGGGAGTGAAATGCGCCACCAACTGGTAAAACTAGAGCTCTACGTGCACCTGCCTCCTTAATTTTTTCGCAAGCAATATTTATAGCCTCGATTTCACCTGAAATTACCAATTGACCTGGACAGTTATAGTTTGCAGCAACAACAACTCCATCTACCTCGCTACAAACTTTTTCAACAATACTATCTTCTAATCCTAAAACAGCAGCCATTGTACTTGGTTGAATTTTACATGCTTTCTGCATTGCATCTGCTCGTTTTGCTACTAATTTTAAGCCATCTTCAAAACTTAAACAACCATTGGCTACCAAAGCAGAAAATTCACCCAATGAATGACCAGCAACCATATCTGGCTTGAAATTATCACCACATATTTTTCCTAAAATAACTGAATGTAAAAAAATTGCAGGTTGGGTAACATTGGTCTGCTTCAATTCTTCAGCTGTACCTTCGAACATGATATCGGTTATTGAAAAGCCTAATATATCATTAGCACTTTCAAAAAGTTCTTGAGCTTGCGGGTATTCTTCGAATAAATCGAGCCCCATTCCTACAAATTGAGCTCCCTGACCAGGAAAAATATATGCGTTCATTTTTGTAAATTTTGATTGGCAAACATAGGCAATAAATACTACTTAAACCAACTTGAATATGTTACATAATTGTTGGCAATACGATCAATTTCACCTGAACTTAATTCCGGACTAATATCTTTTATTTTTTTTGCTGGCATACCAGCAAAAATAGTACCAGCAGTCACATGAGTCCCTTTTGTAACTACTGCCCCTGCCGCAATTATACTATTACTTTCAACAACACAATCATCCATTATTATACTACCCATACCCACTAAAACATTATCTTTTATGGTACAGCCATGAACAATAGCATTATGCCCAATTGAAACATTATTACCAATTGTAGTAGGCGATTTTTGATAGGTACAATGAACAACAGCACCGTCCTGTACATTTACCTTATCTCCCATTTTTATAAAATGAACATCACCACGCAACACTGCATTGAACCATACACTACATTGATTACCCATTGTGACTTCACCAACGATAGTTGCATTTTCAGCAATAAAACAATCCTTTCCAATTTCGGGAGTTTTTCCTCTGACGGACTTTATAATCATAGTTTCAAAATTTAGAAACTAAAAATAGCTCAAAAATTCCTTCTTGCGCGAAGCTGAGACAAGAAGTTCTTTTCCATTAGAAACCACAACACTTCCACCCTTGCCTTTTTTATAATTCACCACTTCATTTACATTAACTAAATAAGACTTATGAATGCGAGAAAATGCAAACTCAGTTAGGACCTCTTCAAAATACTTTAATGTTTTGCTAACTAATATTTTCTTCTTTTCGAGGTGTATTTCGGTGTAATTATCATCCGCCTTGCAATATAAAATATCACTAACATTTAACACCTGGAAGCCATCTTGCTGTGGAATTGTAATTTTTCCAATTACGCTTTTCAATTTTGGGGTTAACACTTTATCGGCTAATGCATTTTCTTTCGAAACAATATCAGACACATGATCCACCGCCTTAATAAGTTCGTCAATATTTATTGGTTTCATTAAATAATACGCTGCATGATTGTTTAAGGCATCCATGGCATATTGGTTATATGCAGTAACAAAAACGGTTTCAAAATTTCGTTCCGGCACTTGATCCAATAAATCAAAAGCATTTCCAAAGGGCATTTCCACATCCAAAAAAACCAAATCGAGAGCATTTCCTTTTATTAAATCAAGTCCTTCTTGTATACTTGAAGCCTCTCCTAACAAAGCTACATTTGGACAATATTTTACCAAATAATTCTTAAGAATTTCTCGACTATTAGCCTCGTCTTCAACTATAATTGCATTCAGTTTCATCAATCTTTTTTTAAGGTGAGAATCACTTTGGTTCCACTACCATCATTTTCTAAATCGGTTATAGCCACATCCACTCGATCTTTGTACATGTCATTTAATATTGCAACTCGCTTTTTAATATTACCCATTCCTTTGGATTTCTGTTTTTTCTGATTTTGAGTTTTTAATCTTGCCGATTTTTTACGCCCTATGCCATTATCCGAAATAACAATTTGAATACAATCTTCTTGTTTTGATATAACTTCTATGTTTAAATATCCTTTCGTTTCCTTATACCGAAGCCCATGCCATATAGCATTTTCAATATAGGGCTGTAATAACATCGGTGGAATTTCGAATGCAGCAACATCAATATTTTCATCTATATCCAACGAATAATCAAATTTATCCGGAAATCGTGAATGTTCTAATTTCACATATAATTCCAGCAATTCTAATTCTTTGGATAATGGAATAAAATCTTCTTCCGAATTTTCCAACACAGAACGCATTAAAGTTGAAAATTCACTTAAAAACCTATTAGCACTTCGCTCATCACTTTTCGCTATATAATTATTTACAGAATTAAGTGCATTAAAAATAAAATGCGGATTCATTTGAGACCTCAGCGATTTTAGGGCCAATAGATTGTTCGCTAATTTCTGTTGTTGATTACTTCTATAAAAGAAAAATGCTGCTACCCCCATTAAAATAAGTCCGGCTACTAATGAATAAATAACCCATTGCTGCCTTTTAACGCTTTCCTGTACTAATTGCTGCTCAGTAACTGCTAAATCATATTTACTTTGCGATAATTCGCGCTCTTGTTCCAAACCACTTATACGGCTTTGTTTCAATGAAATTTCTCTATTGAATCTGGCTGCTTGTGATATCTCTTGTTCTTTACGCACATATAACGTATCGACTACAGCCACATAATCTTGATAAGTTTCATAAGCCTTCGTAAAATCTCCTTTCGATTCGTACAATTCAGAAAGTTTTCTTGTGGCATCCTTTTGAACTACCAAATCATCTTCAAGACCCGCTTCTACAATACTCTTTTCCAGATATGGTATCGCTTCTTCATATTTATCTTGTGCAATATATGCTCTACCAATTTTATAATTTATACGCTGCGATGATATTGAATCCAATCCTGTTGAATTTGATTTTTGTGCTACAATTGGGGCAGGCAAACTATTCAATTCTGACAAGGTATTTTTACGCAATTGAATTTCTTCATCATACCTACTTTTATCATTGTAAAAATCAGCAACCTTTTCTTTTTCCTGAATTGCACGTTGTGGCGCCTCTTTACTCGCTAACTTAAGCGAATTATTAAAGTAACCTTCTGCCTCAACTGTACGACCTACCTTAGCGTAAGCATCAGCAATTTTAGAATTTAAATCAGTTACCTTCGGGGTAATTTGATTTTTATCAGCAACCTTTAAACCTTCCTCATAATACGAAACCGCAGTATTAATCTCATTCTTTCCTTTAAAAGCATCTCCCAACAACTCATAAAGCTCAGTACGTTGATATGGAATCATATTTTTAATCTCCAATAAGGGCACTAATGTATTTCTCGCATTATTAAAATCTTTATTTAAAATGTAAACTCTACCCAACAACAATGCTGTTCTTGTTGTTTTATTAGCTGATTGGGCATCTTTAAAGCTAGAAATTGCCAAATCATATTGCTGATAATATTGATATACCTCCCCAAGTGTACTTAAAGATTTTGCTAGTTCTTTTTTATTAGCGTTCGCTCCTAATTCGGATATAGATTGCGATATAAAATCGATGCTTTTCTCAATATTTTCTCTTTTATATTGAATTGCGGAATCTAAAAAAGATTGATGCATTGAAATTCCAGATTTAGAAGCAGACCTTTTACTAACTGAATCGCCATCATAACCCGCCACTAATACTTTAATATCCTCATCATTTTTAATAACATAACGCAAGGTTTCTATATCAGCTTTTCGAATTACAAGCTCATCGCCTATAGCTACGGTAATTTTAAATTCACCTAAATTATTGGTTTCAGTATACGCCCCGCCATCTGTAGAAATCGCAACACCAGAAATAGGCACATAGCTTTCTTTAGCCAAAACTGAGCCTTTAACTTCGACTCGCTCAGTTTGCTGCTGTTGCCCATTGCTAATATTATTGCTTAAAAGCAGTATTAAAAAAATGTAGATAACTCTTTTCATATACCTCTTACTACAACGTAAACTTAGAGGTTTTATGCGGTTCTAAAAAACAGCCCTTTCCTTAAAACAGGGAGTTTATAGACCAAAAATCAAGGTCTTACACAATCATTAGTATGGTTTACTCATTCAAAAGGGTAGTTAACTCATTGCTCTTTTTTTAAGAATTAGTTTGATTCTAGTTTAGCATCAGAATAATTCAAATAAATACTATGAAAAATACAAAACGATTTTTAGCGATAGGACTTTTAGCGGCGACCATTACAAATACATATAGTTGCGAACTAACGACGAAAAAAACAGCCCCAGAACCTTTAATAGCCCAAGCCTTGGTTAATGAGGAAAAAGAAATGAACAATACAGTAAAAATTGCACTACTATTAGACACAAGCAATAGCATGGACGGCCTTATAAACCAAGCCAAAGCTCAACTATGGGATATTGTAAACGAATTTACGCATGCTAAATGTGGAAATGAAGCTAGACCTAAGCTACAAATTGCGCTATATCAATATGGCAATGACAACCTATCCTCTCGAGAAGGATATATCCAGCAAGTTTTAAATTTTAGTAGCGATCTTGATGAAATTTCGGAGAAATTATTCTCTCTAACTACAAATGGCGGTGAAGAATATTG
>NZ_JBDVFA010000100.1:0-88657 GCF_039941195.1 Aurantibacter sp.
CTAATAATGCGTCTTGATAATTAAGTGTAAACGGTATTCCTTTATAATTGAAGCGCAAAGGTTGTGATTTTATATTTTTAAATGTTTTTAATAGACGTTCTTTTAAATTTGGGTATCGCTCATTACAACTTTCATTTTCCTCACAACGTTTTAAAACTGAAAAAAGAGAATGTTCAAAGTCTATTATAGAATTGTTTAGGTGAGCTGTTTCTGGAGCTAAAATTCCCGCAAGTACTGCACTTCGTATTCTTTTAGGATAATCGCGCATAATTGTAAGCCCTAGTCGAGTACCATAAGAAACACCCCAAAGATTCCATTTTTCGTAACCCAATATCTTTCGTAAATCTTCAAAATCCGCGGCATTTTCTCTACTGTTGTATCCTGCAAGATCTATACGTTTTCTTTTCATATTTTCTTTACAAATGGATAATATGGAGTCTTGTAACTTAATCTCTTGATGTGAATTTAAATCTTTTCTTAAAATGGTCATCATGGCTTTGCCAATGTCGGTGCAATTTGCTTCAGATTTCCCTGTCCCTCTTTGATCCATTAAAATAATATCTCTATCATTTCTTAGTGAATGATTTTTCCAAAACCCTTCCATTACTATGGTTGCACCTCCGGGTCCTCCTTGCAGATAAACGATAGGATTTTTTCTAGAGGTAGTATCTTTTGCTTTTAAAATTTTGTATTCTAAATTGAGTGTCCTAGAATTTGGATTATCTCTATTTTCAGGAACTTCTAAAATACCATCTATGATTATCCCCTCTGAATCAGAAGAACAAGCAAAAAAGAATATTGAAAATAAAAGAAGTAAAAAGAATCTCATAGGTTTAGTTGATGGCTACCTAAGATAGAAAACTATTTTCAATATAACTATTTGATTACATCCGATTTCGTTCTTCTTGTGATCCTATTTTACGATCTCTTTTTTCTTTCAATTTTCGATTTCCAAAAGGAAAAGAATACGTTGCCTGAAAAACTCTTTCTGATAAATTATTATCGCCAAAGGTTCTTACACCTAATTCTGGCTGATGGTATTCCCATTTTTCGGTACCAGCAGTGGCAGTAAGGTCTTGAATGCTAAATGTGAGTGTACTCGAATTCATGAATTTTTTACTAATTCCTAAGTTGATATAATGCTTCTTAAATAACTCTTGATCACCCGATAAGTACGGACTCATGTACCGTCCATCAACATTAGCTGTCCAAGAATTCCCTAATTCAAAAACATTGGTAAGCTGAGCAGTAATTGTAAAAAGGTCTTTCTCGAAAGGAAGGGGACGATTTGATGCGTCTTTTACTTTTTTGTATGCACCATCTAGATTCCAGTTCATTTTCCATAGTTTGCCAACCTTTATTGGGAAACTCATACTTAGCAATAGCCCATCCATATAATCGAAATTTATGGGAATACTGGTTTGTAAATTCTGTTCCTTATTTACAGTGTTGTAAAAAGATATTGCACCTTTTGTTCTGTTAACCTCAAAAGCAATTAGAAAAGAACCTTGAGTAAAGGCCAATCTAGCAGCATTTGTAAAAGAAGGTCTAATACGTGTATTTGAGGTTACAAATAAACTCGGATCCATTAATAAATAGAAACCGGCTAAATTCCAAAAAGCAGGACGTTCTATTCGTCGATTAAAAGAAAGCGTTAAGGTCTTTATAGAATCTATTGCATAACTAGTTCGAACAACTGGGAATAAATTGGTGTAGGATATACTGTAGTCATTGTCTCCAGAGCTATCTTTTAGTTCATAGTTATACTGCTCTAAACGGACTCCTAAGTTACTTTCCCATTTATCATTCCACTTTTTTTGTACAGAACCGTGGGCGGCCAAAATCTTTTCGTTAATGTCATCATTCATTCCAAAGGATTCATCTTCAACCCAAATACCTGAATCTCTATTGTGAATATTTGAGACGGTGTTCGAATTGTTGAAGGTGCCTTTAAGACCTGTTTGTATAGTAGTTTCATTTTTGCTTTTCCATTCAAAATCTCCTTTTATAGTATATATTTCGAATGCTGAATCGCGATTTGCTTCTGTAGCATCAATGTTATCCTGAACTTCTAAATATGAAAGTTGTGAAGAATTTACTACATCTAACGATACTCTATCTAGATCTACATTTAATGAACTTGAAGGGGCCAATTGCCAAAAATAGTTTAGATTGGCGAAAGTATTTGAGTTTGGATTGGAGATATTAAGTAAATAATTTAATTCAGTATTAATTATGTTGTTCACACTACCTATTGAATTACTGGTGTAATCTCGACCAGACATATTACTTTTCGTGTATCCAAAAATTGCACCAACGATTTTGTTTTGATCTATTTCAAAATCGGCACCTAAAGTAAATCCAACAGAATTGTTGTTAGGCTTAGTGAATCTTAATTTGTTTTCGTAATAATATTGATCTCCTAAATATTCAAATTCTCGATAATGATTTATTTGCCACAATGGCGATTTACTTTGAGAACCAGTAAGCGTGCCATATAAATTTAATTTTTTATTTCTATAGTTTAAGTCAATACTGCCATTCCCTTTTTCCTTTTTTCCTATACCAAGTGTTAGACTTGCAGTCCCATTTAAACCTAATAAATTATTCTCTTTCATTACGATATGAATAATACCGGCAGCGTTGTTAGCATCGTATTTTGCAGAGGGTTGATGAATAAGTTCAATTCGATCTATATTTTCGGCCTGCATGGCTTTTAGTTGTTGAATTAAGGCTCCGGTAGGTACTCGAGAAATTCTATCATTAACCATGATTAAAACTTCACCTTTATTATTCAAACTTATGCTGTTCGAGTTTTCTTGTACAATTACTCCTGGTGCTTTTTGAAGTACTTGTAGTGCGTTGTTTCCGCTGAAAGTTGGTAGGGAGCCTACATTCAATATCAAGCGATCATTTTTTTGTTCAAAAAGTAATTTTCGACCCACAACTGCTACTCCTTCTAATTCCTCATTTTGTATTTGTAATTGGGTGTTGCCTAACGAAAGTTCTTCCGAATTTTGAATTTGTACCTTTTTGAAATAAGGCTTAAAACCAAGAAGCGAAATTTTAAGAATATAATTTCCTACCGAAATATTTTCGATTAAATAGTCGCCTTGTTCATTACTCGTAACTCCTTTAATTAAAACAGAATCTTTTTGTTGTAGTAATAGAATATTCGCAAATACAATTGGTTCGTTATTAGCATCATAAACTTTACCAGTAATCGAGCTGTTTTGAGCATGTACAACTTGCCCTATTCCAATATAAAATAGGATGAATAAAAACCTTTGTATATGCGAAAGTTTCATTTTCAATGCCTTAAACTTTAACGCTTCTAACCTTTTTTGAATTTCGTAAACGGGAAAATCATCGGCACTCGTTTCTGATATGCTTCGTAATCTTTACCTAAGATTTTTTTCAAGTCTTTTTCTTCTAGAAATTTAACGGCAATTAGAATATAGGCTGTGGTAACCATGGCGAAGAGTAATCGGCCATAGGTCATAGTAGGGGCTGCCCAAAATGCTATTATAAAACCCAACATTAATGGATGTCGCACCAATTTATAAAACCAATTGACTTGAAATTTCGGTGATGTTATCGTTTCGTTTTTAAAATTTTGATAAATCTGGGTAAGTCCAAAAAGCTCAAAATGATTGATCATAAAAGTGGAGAGAAATACAATTGTCCAACCCAAAAAGAACACCGCCATTACTATAATTGAAGTAACATTTTCGGTCTCCCAGACTATAGCTGTCATTGGCTGCCATTTCCAATAAATGAGTAATAGTGCCAAACTGGACAGTAAGATATATGTACTGCGTTCCATAGCCGGATTAATAATCTTAGTGAACCATTTTTTAAAAGCAGGCCGTGCCATAATGCTATGTTGAATTGCAAAGAGGCTTAAAAGACCAAGGTTAATAAGAAGCGCAGGTATCAGAGAAATTTCTTCCCCAGAATCTATCGATTTTGGTACGAAAAGGTTTCCGACAAAGCCGATTGCGTAAAGAAAGGCTACTAAAAAAATAAGGTAAGCGATGATTCCGTAAATTACTATGAGTACTTTTTTCATGATTTTTGTTTAAAAGATTATTAATTGCTTGTTCGTGCAGTGATCTGCAATACTTTTTAATCCATAGACCATACATCATTTAATAAATCGGTCCCTGTTGACCCACCAATTACCCAAATTTTGTCTTTAAATGAGATGCCAGTATATGCTAATTTCCCCCTAAACGAGACTTCTTTAATAACCTGGGTCCAGGTCTCAGCATCGGAGCTATGCCATATATCATTTAGGCGTGATGAGCCATCATAACCACCTATGAGCCATATTTTATTATCAAAAATTAAGGTGGTATGATCTTTTCTTTTGGAGAAAAGTTGACTAGAACTAACCTGGGTCCAAGTTTTACCATCGCTACTTTGCCAGCTATCGTTTAAAAGACCATTGAAATCACTTCCTCCTATAATCCATATTTTATCATTAAAGACTTGGGTAGCATAGCCATACCTATCAGAAAAGGGTACTTGAGAATCTACATTAGTCCATGTTTCACCATCACTACTTTGCCAAATTGTATTCATTGATTTGGCGGGCCCAGAGAGACTACCAATGAACCATAATTTATTTTGATAGACTACTACTGATTGGTCAAGACTTAGAGTAAAAGGAAGGGCTCCATTAATTAAGGTCCAGTTTTCACCATCACTACTTTGCCAAATATCAGTTAATGAATCTGCGCCATTATGTCCGCCAATTACCCATATTTTATTATCAAAGACAACGGTAGCATGAAACCTTCTTTTATGAAAAGGTGCTTCTGCGGTAACTTGAGTCCAAGTTTCTCCATCGGTACTTTGCCATACATCATTTAAGGTTGATGTACCATCATAACCGCCAATGACCCACATTTTATCATCGAAGACGACGGTTGTATGATTTCTTCTTTTTGAGAAGGCTGCATTTTCGGTAACTGCGGTTTCGGAGATTTGCAAATCTCTTGTGGTAAAACTAAAAACCGCACTAGAAGTCGTATTCCCTTCTGAATCATCTGCTTCTACTTTCCAGAACAAGTCTTGGTTTAGAGGCAACCTTTCCTCTAAGGCGAAGCTGGTTTCAGTTATAGAACTTGCAACAGTAGTAGTTGGATTACTATGGCTATCTACAAAAACTTTATACGTTACTGGGTCACCATCAGGATCGACAGCGGCATTCCAGCTAAATGTAGGTGTTACCGTTACTTCAGTTGCTTCATCTATAACCGCTATTAATGCAAAGGTTTCAGGTGCTCGGTTGGGGGTTTCAATCTTCTCAATTGGCGTTTCTGTTTTCTCTTTGGTTATTTGATTATCATCGCTACTACAATTGAAAAGTGTAAATGCGAATGTGAAACTTAACAGAAACTCGATATTATTTTTCTTAGACTTCATATTAGTTATTTTAATAATGAAAGTGAATTTTACTCTTGGGTCCTATAAATCCAATAGTCGTTAAAGATGAAGAGAAAGCATATACAATGTCTAACAAACATGTTTCACTCTTGTTAAGCTTTAACTCGGGCCTTTAAATTATGGTGCAGAACCTTTAAATAATGTGACAATTGCTTAATTATACAAGTCTGCTTAAACTTGAAGACCTACTTTTGATTAGGATGTATTAAAGCATCAAAACTTCAACTAGGTAACATTTTTACATGACCATTTATATGATTGGGTAAAAGACAAATTTGGAAATAGCACTATTCTTCAAATTCGAAGTGAGCTATTAGTTCTTCATAAGTCATTTTGTTAAAATCAATGTTATGTTTATTGGAAACTCCAGAAGAATTATTATTACCAGATACAATTGAAGAAGGAGGAATTATAAATATTTTGAATTCATCAAAAGTTACTTCTGTAGTATATGCTATTTGACTACCTAGCTGATATAGTGTTACCTTAAAATCAGAACTAGGGCCACCCGACAATATAGCACTGCTTCCGTCTACTGCCACCCTTGATTCAAATAAACCGCCGGCTCCTCTCCCTGGAACAGGAATCCATTGTTTTTTAGTAATAAAAGAATTCCCAGCATTGGGTGTTTGATAGATATTAGCATAGAACCCTAATATTAGATTTTCATCTATATCAGATAGAGAGATACCTTGCATAGCATAAGTAACAGTGCCATTAGTAATGGTTTCTGATTCATATTCCAATAATAGAACATCTGCATTTCCATCTGTACCATCTTCACCATCTGCGCCATCTGCGCCATCGGTTCCATCAATTCCGTTTGTACCGTTTGTTCCAGCTGTGCCGGCTGGGCCAACAGCTCCATCTACGCCATCTTTAGAACATGACGTAATTGCTAATGAAAAAAGGATTAAAGTATATGCGAAAAGTTTCATTGTTGTTTTCATAATATTTGTTTTTAGTATTATGATACAATGATATTATACTTCTATAAAAATGGTGTTCACCATTTTTTCAATAAGATGTAGTATTTGTGAATTTGGTGTAAAATGCGTGTGTTATTATTGCATTCGGTGCAATAGTGAGTGTGTAAATTACTATAAATCAATTTTTTGTCTCTTCGCTTGGTGGATGGCCAAATTCTTCTTTATATGCTCGACTAAACCAGGAGGTATCGTTAAAACCTACAGCATATGCTATTTCGGAAACAGATTTAGAAGTGGTTTGAAGCAGTTCTTTGGCTTTTTCTAAGCGAACTGATCGGATAAAAATTGCGGTAGATTTATCGGTAATAGCTTTTAATTTACGATAGATCTGAGATTCACTTAAACTCAATTCTTTTGCTAATTGTGTTGCGCCAAAATTTGCATCGTCTAAATGATTATGAATACTTTCAATAATATGCTTTAAAAATTTTGTTTGCGGATGTTCTAACTCTTCGTTCAACAATGAAGAGAATCCGCCTTTCCCTAATTTGTTTATGAGCTTTTTGCGTACTAAAATCAATTGATCTAGTCGGGTAAAAAGTTCTTCTTTATTAAATGGTTTTGCTAAATAGGCATCTGCCCCAATCGATAAACCTTTTAATTTATCCTCGAAAGTTGCTTTAGCTGTTAATATAATTATAGGAATATGATCTGATCGTTCATCATTTTTTAGGGTCTTACAAACCTCAAAACCATCTTTGCCAGGCATCATTACATCACTGATGATGATATCGGGCACGCTTTCGAAAGCCATAGTAATTCCATCGATTCCGTTTGCAGCATGAATAGTATTATATGTCTTGCCTAGGCAGGTTTTTAAGTAATGAGCAACATCCATATTGTCCTCAATAATTAGTACCAAAGGTAATTCGTTAGTGGTTTCTGTATTTACAGATACTTTTTTCGATTTGGTTTTGATTATTGGAAAGGTCGAATCTAACGAATGTGAAACTTGCGATGTTGTTGAGGCATTATTAGTAACAGGTATTCTAACACTAAACTCTGTTCCTTTACCAAGTGTACTTTTAACTTTTATAGTACCATTCATTAATTCAACAAGCTCTTTTGTAAGTGCTAAACCAATGCCTGTGCCTTCATTTTTTCTGACAGTTGAGGCATCTACTTGATAGAAACGATTAAATATGTTTGGTAGTTCGTGACTTGCGATACCAATACCATTATCCTTTATTTTTATGGATAAATAAGATTGGTCTTTCTGATTTATTTTATTGATATGAACAATAATTTTACCTTGCTCTTCTGTAAACTTAATGGCATTTGAAAGTAAGTTAGCTAGAATAGAGGTGAGTTTTTTACCGTCAAAATCCATTAATAAGGAATCTATTTCACTGTAAATAGTTAAATTTATTTCGTTTTCTTGTGCAAAAGAACTAAAACTTTCACCTAAATATTTTATAAACGGAATAACATTGGACTGTACTAATTGTAATTCCATATTGCCACTTTCGATTTTTGAAAGATCCAACATCTCATTTACCAAGTGAAGTAAGTTGTTACTATTACGTTCAATCATTTCTAATGAATTTTGAACGCCTTCAGGTTTTTTGTTTTGTAAATCAGATTTAATTGCATCTGTCATGCCTTTAATAACCGTAAGTGGTGTTCTAAATTCATGGGTGATGTTTGTGTAAAGACTGTTTTTTAGTTGACTTACTTCCCTAAGATTATTGCTTTCAGAAATAGCTAGTTTCTTTGAAAGTTGAAAACGATAGAATCGGTCTGCAATAGCAACTGCAATTCCCGCATATATAAGATAAGCCCACCAGGTCGTCCACCATGGTGGCTTTATAGTAAATTGAATAGATTTTGTTTTATCACTCCAAACACCATCACTATTCGACGCCTTCACCTGAAAATTATAAGTGCCCGACGCTAAATTTGCAAATCGAACTGCACGTTCATTCCCTGCGTTTATCCATTCATCATCTAATGGAGCCAGTTTATATTGATAAGAGTTTTTCTCGGGATTACTATAATGCAAACCAATATATTTGAATGAAATATCATTCTGATTATGCATAAAGTTAAGGGCATCATATTCATTTTTATTGATTAAAAAATTCTCTTCCGAAATCAATAAATCACTTATAGTTACCTGTGGTGGATTAGGATTGCCTTGAACTTGCGAAGGATGAAAAGAATATAAACCATTAACGCCTCCAACATATAATTGATCATCACTTGCCAACATGATACCTGTATGGTAATAGGCTTTAGGAAGACCAACGGCAGATATCTCACCAGTCTTGATATCAAATTTTGCAGGCCCGACTTTTGTATTAACCCAATATATACCTTGATCGCCTTTTGTAATATATAGTCCATCATTGCTCGGAAGTCCATCCTTTTTGGTGTATTGTATATAAGATTTGTCTAAAGGGTTCAAACGAATCAAACCTTTCCCCCATGTACTAATCAAGAACCATCCTTTTTCATCAACGATTAGGTTAACCATTTTAAATCCTTTTAGAAATTGATTAAACTTATCGCGCTGACGATCATATAAGTATAAAGTGCCGTCATCTTTGAAATCTGATGCCCAAAGATCACCGTTTGAATCAATTAATACTTTGTTTATAACAAGGTCATCGGATAATTGGTTACCTTCTAATATCTTAAAACGCTTAAACGTCTTCTTTTCCTTATCAGAACGAAATAATCCACCCGGGCCTGCACTTAACCATAAATACCCTTCCTTATCTTCACAGATACCATAAGGGGTATAACTAAGTTTATCCAATCCTTCATCATCTATTGTTAATCTAAAATGTGTAAATACACCGGTTTCAATATTCATACGGTCGATGCCACCATCCCCTGCTTGAGTAAGAACATCACCATTTCCTAGACCTACCCAAAGTGTACTTTCGTTTTCCTGATAGATTGAACGCACTACACTATGTCCTATACTTTTAGTATTATCTTTGTTATGCAGATAATAGTTGATTTCGTTTGTTTGTAAATTCATTTTGCCTAGCCCATGTCCCACAGTTTCAATCCATAAAATTCCCGGATTTAGCGACGATTCATAGGCCGCTTCGGCGTTCATAAAATTGGTGTTCAAATGGTATTTTAATGCAAAAAGATCTTTTTTAAAAAGGCCGCTACCCATAGCACCTCCAATCCATAAAGTACCTTGCCTATCTTCACATATCGCCGATAAGGTCTGAGGGCTAATAAGATTCAAATCATAGTTTTTGAAAGTATTGGTTTTGGTATTAAAATAATTGATTCCCTTACCTGTGGTTCCAATCCAATAATCGCCGTTTTTGCCTTGATATATAAGATTGACCTGTGGGTCTTTACTCCTATAACTCTCTTTTGAATATGGTGCATGTATTTGGTTAGGCTTATTTTCATCAATATTAATTCTACTCAATAAAGCAGACGTTGGATTATATAAATGAAACCCAGATTTGTAGGTACCGATTAATATTTGACCTTTTTGGTCTTCATAAAGTGCACTAATCCGATTATCTACCAGACTATTTGGATTGGTAGGGTCATGTAAAATTTGGGTGACGTTCCCCGAACTGATACTAAAACAAATCAGCCCTGAATTTGTTCCTATCCATAAATTATTATTTCGATCTACTATTAGATGGTCTATACTTTTATTATCGAGTGATATAGGATCAGAAGGTTTATATAATAATTGGGTAAAGCTGTTATTTTCTTTATCATATTGAAAAAGACCACCATTTCTTGTGCCAATCCAGATATTTTTATTTTGGTCTTCAGTTATAGCGATAATATCCGTTAATGCTGAATGGTAATCGATTGGAGGGAATTTATCAAAACAATCACAATCTGGATTATACTTTCTAAGAATAGATATAGATCCTACCCACGGAATGCCTTTAGAGTCAACATATAAAGCTTGATTATTATCACCAGGTATATGAGAGTCATCTCTATATGTCTTAGCCTCAATACCATTGTATTTTATTACGCCTAAATTTGACAACATCCAAATATATCCTTGCTGATCTTGAGCTATTGCTGAAACACTATAAACTTTCTCTCCTTCAATTTCAATGTTTACTTTTTGAAAGTTGAATTCATTAGTTTGAGCATAAAAAGAAATTCCGGTAAAAAATAGAGAGAAAATGAATGTGAAAAGAAATTTCATATTTATAAATTGATTACACAACTAGAATGAAATATTCTTACGAAGATTTTACTCCGATAATGAAAATATATTATGACTTACGACAATTTGTATAGTAAGTTATGTTCAAGGGGGGAAGAATTAAAATAAGTAAATATTTATGTGTTATGCAAAATATTATGTGTTATTGGCTTCAATTGATGGAATAATAACTATAATGTAAGTGCTTTATGTATCAATGTTGTTTCAATCTCAACCTAATAGTTCAATTTTTTAAAGGCGTTTTTATTGGTATATCAATACTAGAGAATCCAATTTTATTATATAAATTTTTATAACGTGGGTCTTGTCTTATTGGAGCTAATAAGGGTTCTTCTCGTAGCCATGTCATTTCAACCTCATGACGATCATATGATTTTTGTAACCATTCGAAGGTCTTTTCGTAATCGCTACTATGGGCATAGTACAGCGCTATAAACCAAGCAGGGCTTCCTGATGAACCTTTTTTATACGCGTTTTGCATTTCGTCTAAATGCTTATTTGCTTTTTCTGTATCGCCATCCATTATAGCATAGACAGTATTAAACCACATTAAAATTGGAGGGTAATCAGGGAATTGAGTTATTATTTTTTTTAATTGAATTTTGGATTTATCATATTCGCCTAAATAAAAATATAGTTTAGTGGATTCCCGCAGATAAAACCAATTGTCATTAAATAGAGGGTCAGTTTGATTTAAAATTTTTAAACTCTCATCATTGGAACCTAAAAAGAACATAGCCTCTGCTTTAAAGAATGGATAAAAAACATTGGAGGGATCGTTTATCGCAAGATGCTCAACAGTTTTAAGAGTGTGTTCAGGCCTTCCAGTTTTTATGGGGTAATCAAGAGAAATAACAGATGGTTTGTTGAGGAGGGAATTGTTTACTAATTTTTGATAAAATTTCTCAACAAGTTCAAAATTCCAATCATAAAAAAAGCGTCCTGTATTAAGCTCTTCTTCAACGCGTAAATTTGTGGGTTCTAATTTTAGTGCTTGCTCTAATAAGATTCTTGCATTGCCCCAAGCTATTTGCTCATCGTAAAACCCCCAAACTGATCCGCCCATATGCCAAACATTAGCCATGTCTATATAGGGTTCTACAAAACTGGAATCTGACGCAATAGCATTCTTATAAAGTTTTATAGCATTGGAATAAGATAGTTCGTTTCCTTTTTGTCTTTGGAATTCCCCTTGAAGATAATATGAATAAGCAGCTTTACTTTTCGTTGGAACTCTTTTAATATCGACTAATTCTTCTTTTGCAATTACCGCATTCATGTTTGAAGCAATATTTTCTACTACTTCAGATTGTAATTGAAAAATCTCATCGCTTTTCCATTCTTTTGTATATTCTTCAGACCACAGATGAAAATTAGAACTACCATGAATTAATTGCAGATTAACCCTAATCTGATTACCAGAGATTTGAAGATTACCTTGTAAAATGTTGGTTACTCCTAATTCTTGAGTGATGTCTTTTAGGCTTTTATCAGACTTTTTATATGATTGGATTGATGTAAATGGTATTACATTTTTAATGGCTTTTATCTTGGTAAGTCTAGATATAATTGCATCAGTCATTCCATCAGAAATATATTCTAAATCAGGATTCCCTGTAAAGTTCTTCAAAGGTAGTACCGCAATAGTTTTCTCTTCAAACTTTTCCACAACATTTGTTGGAACGCTGTTTTTCTGAGAATTGGTGTAATAAAAAATATAAATTATTGTTAGTAAAAATGCTATTAGAGTGGCCCAGATTAATTTTTTGGTACTCTCTTTTTTGGGTATGTTGTTTAAAGTAGCACCGGAGTTGGTTTCGATTTTTTGGTCTACGGATGAATCGTTAACATCTGCTGTAATTCTGGATTTTGCTTCACCGGGCGTAAAACCATAAAACTTATGAAAGCAAGTGTTGAAGTAAGTAGGACTACTAAAGCCTACTCTATAGGAAGCTTCAGAAGCTGTAATATCTTCGGTGGTTAGGATTTCAAATCCTCTTTTTAAACGATATTCCCGAATAAATTGGCTTGCAGAAACGCCCAGTAATTTCTGTAATTTTCGATGTAAACTCGATCGACTCATACCAACGGCTTGGGAGAGACTATCAACTCCAAATTGGTCATTGTTTAAATTAGACTCAATTTCTTTTATTAATTTGTTAACCAGCGTATTTTTCGATGGATTACTTTCAATCTCCATAGGCGGTATACGGCTTTAACTCGTTGGATTAATTTATAATAGAGGGAGCCACAAGTTAATCAAAATTGAAAGTAGCCGAAAATCAATTGTTTAGTTTATAGTAAATAAATGTTTCAAACAATCTCCTTAACTTTATTTCCATCACTTTTATATAGAATTATACTATTGCTATGAAGCCAAAAACAAAGAGAAATATCTCACGCATCGCACCCTTTGGGATTATATGGTTGTTGGTAGGCTGGTTTGTTTTATTTACACAAGAAGCAGCGATAGGCAATGTAAATGTGAATCCTAGTTCTGCAATTTCACTGACTTTTGAGGTTTTTATTTTTGCAAGTGTGGCGGTAGTTTTGGTTGGTTTTATGGTTGGTGCCATTGAGATGTTCTGGTTGCGAAACCTTCTCAAAAAGAAAAGTTTTTTCAAAAATATTATCTATAAAATGTTTTTTTATATGCTATTCTTTTTAGTGTTAATTCTTCTTTTGTACCCAATTGCAGCGAGTATCGAGTTAGATGTTTCCCCTTTACACAGTGAAGTCTGGCAAAAATTTCGAAACTTTTTAAAAAGTTTAGATTTCTACAGCACAATAGTTAGTTTAACTTTTAGTCTCTTTTTATCCCTTTTTTATTCAGAAATAAGTGAGAATTTAGGCTATGGAGTCCTTATGAATTTTTTCACTGGAAAATACCATAAGCCTACCGTAGAGAAGCGGGTTTTTATGTTTTTAGATATGAAATCTTCAACCACAATTGCAGAAGAATTGGGGCATATTAAATACTTCGAATTATTAAAAGAATATTACTCCGATTTCTCTAATGCCATTATTCAACATTATGGAGAGGTGTATCAATATGTAGGAGATGAAATTGTAATATCCTGGGAGTATAAGAATGGTATTGCAAAAAACAATTGTATTCAATGCTTTTTTGCTATGAAAGATAGTCTTGCTAAAAAAGAAGCGTGGTATGCCAGAACTTTTGGGGTGCACCCTACTTTTAAAGCAGGAATGCATTATGGAGAAGTTACAACAGGAGAAATAGGAGCATTAAAAAAAGAAATTATTTTTACTGGAGATGTACTTAATACTACTGCCCGAATTCAAAGCTTATGCAATGAATATGGGTCGGATTTACTTATTTCTGCAGCATTAAATGATGAATTACAACCGAATACTAACTATAAAGCTAGTGGTGTTGGAAATGAGGTGGCACTACGAGGGAAAGAAAATAGTATAGAATTGTTTGCAATTACGAATTGATATTTCATCATTTTGCATTTTCTTTTAAAATTTGGATTTTTTGAGTAAGTTTATTATCCCCCAAGTAGTTAATTTTTATTTGGACCAATGCTAACTCCTTTTAATACCAAGTCTATTGCTGTACTTCCATTTCTGAATATTGGAAAAGAGGAAAACGAATATTTTTCAGATGGAATTACTGAAGAAATCATAAATGCACTTACTAAAATTGACGGTCTAAAAGTTACTGCTCGTACCTCTTCTTTTTTTTATAAGAATAAGCCTTTAGATGCAAGACATATAGGAAACGAATTAGGTGTAGAAACCTTATTAGAGGGAAGCGCTCGTATTATAAAAGAACGTGTTCGAATTACAGCCCAGTTAATTAGAACAGATAACGGGTTTCATATTTGGTCGGAGAATTTTGATCGAGACTTATCAGATATATTCGAATTGCAAGACGAGATAAGTTTACTCATCGCTGATAAGATTCGCGAGAATTTTGGTCATTTTGAAATACAAGATTCACTAGTGTCTAATCCAAATATTTCAACTGATGCTTACAACGATTTTCTTAGGGCAAACTCACTTATTAGTCAATTTAATAAAAGTGATTTTAAAAAGGGTATTGCCCTGTTGGAAACGGTGATTAATCGTTTTCCGAATTTCGCTTTAGCATATATACATATTCATTATGCATACAATAGTATGGCTGCTGGTGGACTAATGCATGTAAAAGAGGCGTTTGATTTAGGTGAAGTTTATTTAGCAAAAGCTCAAGAATTGGACATGGCGTTGCCCGAAGTACACCATTCATTGGGTTGGAACGAATTAAATAGAAAATGGGATTTTAAAAGTGCGGTTAATCATTTGAATAAAGCACTAGAATTAAAGGCAAATTATTCCGATGCACATCAGAAATTATTTATTACACTTATACTCGAAGGTGATTTAAAAAAAGCTGATTTTCATATTAAAGAATCATTGCGTTTAGATCCATTAAGTGATTTGAACAATTACTTTATGGCGTATAATAACTATGTGAATCGGAATCATAAAAAGACAAATTTTTATTTTGAAAAATGCTTTGAACTTAACAATAAATTTATCGTTGGGTATGGTATTTATGCGTTAGCCTTAGTGGATCAAAATAAACCAGATTTGATATTTGATGTTGCTGATACCATTCCAGAAATTGAGGGTGCAGCTACAGAACAGTTAATAATGAAAACATTGGCAACAGCTGCAAAAAATCCTAATGAAAAAATGGAGTCTAGTTTGGATAAATTAACACTGTTGTTAGGGTCTGATAGTAGCGAACGTGTGCGCTTTTTCCTGATTTTTATTTATACCCTATTGAATAAATATGAAATGGCTTTAGATTTAATAGATGAAGGTATAAAACGAAAAGAACCTTTAATGACTTTATTAAAAGTTGATCCTTTGTTGAAACCTTTATATGCTCAAGATCGTTTTAAAAATGCGCTTAAAATAATATTTGCACTTTCTGACGTTCAGAACTATCAAGAACCTGAAAAAAATAAGTCCAACTTACTCTCAAATGAAGATGCAAATCATTTTTTAATATTTTTAAAAGATTATATAAGTGCAAACAAGTCTTTTCTTAATCCTACCATATCATTAAGAGAATTAGCTGCTGAACTAGAACTGCACCCTAATAAATTGTCATGGTTGCTGAATGATAAAATCGGACAAAATTTCAACGATTTTGTCAATACGTATCGACTAGAATATTTCAAAGAAATTTCAGTAAATCCAGATAATAAAAATATTACTCTTTTAGGATTAGCTTACGATAGCGGTTTTAACTCTAAGACCGTTTTTAATACTTTTTTTAAAAAAGAAACTGGTATGACTCCAAAGCAATGGGTGCGCAGAAATAGTTAAGTACTTAGGCCAATTCATTTGTATAAACTTTTATTAGATAAGATTTTTCGCTTCTAAGGTCCTTCTTAAATTAGATTGATTTTCCTTAAAATGATTCTCAATTTTTTCCATTACTTCGTTATATTGTGGATGGTCTTTTATAGATTTCATTACCGGATCTAATCTCATAAATAATAACATCCAATATTGATAGTTGTCTTTGGTTACAAATATATTTAGTTGCTCAATAGCTTTATCTCTTTTACCCTCATAAGCATATTTTACAGCCAAGCTAGCACTTTTGTAAATAGAATTATCTTCTGCGCAATAATCAGCATAGGCATTTAAAAAGTGCTTTCCCCTTTCTTCAAATCCCATTTTTTTATATGATATTCCTATTTTGATATTTTCATGAGGATAAATATTTAAATCGTTTTTTTCCTTTATGGTTATAAATTTATTAAAGTACTTATAGGACTTTTCATAGTTTTCTTGGTAGTAATAAAATTTGGCAACTTCTTGCAAAATGTCTAGACGTGTTGTGTCTTTTTGATATTCATTTTTTAATTGTGCTGTAGTCGCTTTTAGATCCCTATTTTTAGCATATAAAATCATGGTTTTCAAATAAGGGGAATAATTGTTATTAGGATTATAATCGAGTGATTTTTCAATATAGGCGTAAGCTTCATCAGTAAATCCATTTTGAATAAGTGCATTACTAAGGTTTAAGTAAATAAAACTTTTTCCTATAGAGTCGTTGGCTGCGATATCAATCTGATTTCCCATTAATGCATATTTTAAATGTTTTCCAGTGTCTGGTAAATAATTAGAATATATCATAGTGAGCACTTGAATTACAGATGCCGAATTAGGGTTGTATTCCAATGCCTTTTCTAGATGTGGTAGGGCCAATCGATATTCACTAGTATACATGTAATAAAGGGCCTTTGCAATTAGACTTATATCAGATTTTGAATCGTAAAGTAGCGCCTTGTCCGCATAATTATTTATTTCTTCTTCGTATTGTTTCTGATTTTGAAAAACGTCTAAATAATAATATGATATTGAAAGATGTGCATAGGCAAGTGAGAATTTAGGGTCGTTATCGATAGCTTTTTTAAATAATGGTATTGCTTTATCTAGACCTTCTTTAGTTCTTGAATAATATGGTTCAAGTGCCTTAAGATAATAATCGTAAGCGATAAGATTCTCTGTGGGTACTTTCTCAATTTGTTCTAATTCTGCAGGGGTTACAATAGCCTTAATTGAGACTGCTATTTTACTGGCAATTTCATTTTGTAAAGCGAATACATCTTTAACCTCTCGTGTATATTGTTGCATCCAAATTGGTCGGTCACTTGAAGCATCTATTAATTGGATGTTAAGTAAAACTTTATTTCCGATCCTTTGCCCACTGCCTTCTACTAAATAATTTACATTTAACTCTTCAGCTATTTCCGGAATTCCAACACCTGTATTTCTATATTTCTCTACCGAGGTTCTACTAATTACACGTAAATCTTCTATTTTCTGTAGATTACCTAAAGCAGATTCCATTAGCCCGTTTACAAAGTAGAGATTGGTGGAATCGTTACTTTCATTTTTAAAAGGTAATACAGCAATGGATTTTTCAACTTTTAGTTCTGGTTCTATTTTCTTTTTAGTGTAGTTCACAAATACTATTGCAAGTATAATTAAGGTAGCTACTGCAATTATAGGTCTCCAATACTTATTTGTAAAAGGTTTTGAGATAGTTTCTTCTTCCTGTTTTTGTTTGCTCATTTCGCCAGGTGAGTAACCATACTGCTCACGAAAACATTTTATAAAATACGAAGTGCTACCGAAACCAACTTGATATGATATCTCAGAAATGGTTAAAGATGAGGTTTTAAGTAATTCCTTGCCTTTTTCTAAACGGACTTTTCGAATAAATTGACTTGCAGAAAGTTCGGTTTGTTTTTTGATTTTTCGAAGAAGGTTCGAACGACTCATATTCATTGCTGCCGCTAATTCTGATACACCAAACTGTTCGTTAGAGAGATTCTCAGAAATTATAACCTCTGCTTGTTCAAGAAATTTAGAATCAATGTTCTGATTGTTCGACATGCTTTTTTTGCTTCAACGAATGTAGATATTTATGTAAATATACTGAGGAGGGAGCGATACCAATTTACTGAATAATTAGTCATTTGCGTCATAATTTATATGCTTGCGTCATAGTTTTTATATCGATTTGAAAAATTTATACAATCCTCCGCATAGCTCATAGGCCTTGCTTACATGGTCATCTCATCTTTGTGGCAACAAAAATATAAACATATATAAATTTTAAAATCATGAAAAATTTTCAATTCAATTCTTTAAAAAGCGTAGTAAATATTTCGTTGGCTATTGCTCTTCTAACCTCTTCATGCGCTCAGACAAATAATAAGCCTAAACCTGATACCGTAAAAAGTAATGCGGTTAAAATGGTTATTGAGAAACCAAAAATGGATGTTCAAACAGCTGTTTTGTCAGGAAATGTGGATGTTGTTAAACAGCATATTTTGGCAGGTACAGATTTAAATAAAAAAGATGCTATGAGTGGGTCTACTCCCTTAATCACTGCCATTACTTTTAACAAAAATGACATTGCGAAAGCGCTTATCAATGCCGATGTCGATTTAAATATTAAGAATAATGATGGTTCTACAGCATTACATGTAGCTTCTTTTTTTGGGCGTATAGAAATGGTTCAAATGCTTCTAGATGTTAAAGCCGATAAGAATGTGCGTAATAATTTTGGGGCTACAGCAAGAGAGACTGTACAAGGCTCTTTTGCCGAAGTAAAACCTATTTATGAAATGCTACAACAACAATTGGGACCTCTTGGGTTACAACTCGATTTGAATGAAATCGAAAAAACACGTCCGGTAATCGCAATAATGCTTCAATAGGTATCTTAAAAACAACTGCAATGGAAGCATATAGAAGACATGATATCGATTGGTTACGGGTTATTGCTATTGGTTTATTACTTATTTATCATATTGCCATTATTTTTCAACCCTGGGCTATGCTTATTGGATTTATTAAGAGTAATGAATCTTTGGAAGGGTTATGGAAACCGATGACCATGCTAAATGTTTGGCGTATTCCATTATTGTTTTTTGTGTCGGGTATGGGATTCTATTTTGCAATGCGAAAACGGAATTGGAAGCAATTATTACTCGAGCGAACAAATAGAATTTTGTTGCCCTTTGTTTTTGGTTTTGTGGCTATTACACCATTGCATATGTTTATTTTTCAGGAGTACTATAATTTGCCATTAACGTATTTTCCGAGTGTGGGTCACCTTTGGTTTCTAGGAAATATTTTTATGTACGTGTTTTTATTGTTGCCAATTTGTATTTGCCTAAAAAAGTATGAGCGTTGTAAATTTAAAAAAGGGTTGTCATGGTTAATGAGTCACCCTATCGGACCTATGACGATTACTCTTTTTTTTATTGCTGAGGTTCTAATAGTAAAACCTCAAATATTCGCTTTATACGCCCAAACTTGGCATGGATTTTTTAATGGATTTCTCGCTTTCTTTTTTGGGTACATATTGGTTTACAGTGGTAACGCATTCTGGCAAACGGTATTAAAATGGAGATGGCTTTATACCAGTATAGCAATCCTATTATATGGTTTAAGATTCATAGAATTTAATATGGAAGCTCCAAGCTATCTCATGGCTATTGAATCTATATGTTGGATTTTAGCTGTATTCGGTTTTGGATATAAACATCTGAATAAACCAAGTACAACACTTAGCTATTTAAGTAAAGCAGTATATCCTGTTTACATAATTCATATGTTCGTGTTATTTGCTGGTGCCTCACTTTTTTTGCCATTGAATATACATCCTACATGGCAATTTATTGCAGTAACAATATTCACGATTTTAATAAGTGGCTTTATTTATGAATTTATTATCAGACGGATAAGTTTCTTAAAGCCGCTCTTTGGTCTAAAATGGAATGCAAAACTAGTTTTAAATTATCGAGACATTATAAAAAAGTTCTAAATCTCATTTAAGAAGTTCGGATACGTAAGTACGAGCGTTTAGCACTCCCATCATTTTCATCTTTGTTACATCATTAACCTTAAAACAATCAAAAAATGAAAAAACAAATTTTACTTCTTATGACTATGGCATTGTTTGGTATCAATGCTAATAGTCAAGAAACCTACTTAGATGTGGTTGTCAATTATACCCCAACCTCTATGAGTTTTGGTAGTAATAACGACGATTTAAAGGATTTTAAAAAAGGATATTGGGGTTTACAAGCTGGCGCCTCTTTTCAAATGGGGATTTCAGATTATTTCTCTCTGGTTCCGGAACTTTATTTTGTAATGAAAGGCACAAAATTAGAAAACAATAACCCTTTAACGAGACAAGAAACTCGTATTCGCTTTAACACTTTAGACTTGCCGATACTTGCTCGCATGCATTGGAAGAAGTTTTATTTAAATGCTGGCCCGGTGGTGAGTTATAATTTGCATGGTCGAGTTAAAACAGAAGCTAATGAAACTTTGCCTGGAAGTAAAACGAGGATGACATTTGGATCAGATTCAGGTGATTATAGTCGTTGGGATGCTGGAGTACAATTCGGATTGGGATATGGGTTTCAATGGAAGAAATCGAGACTGCTGTTAGATATGAGATACCATTATGGTATGGTAGACATGGGGAATGGAACAGCTATGTACAATCGATACTTCAACATGAATTTATTGCTCGCTAAAAAATGGAAAACAAATCCATTATCTAAAGCTAAGAGAAGAGATTTAACCTTATGGCAAGAAATCGATAACCAATCATCAATCGATTTTAACTAATACTATTGGAGTTTATTCATCATGAAATCAATCAAAATAACAGCGAGAGTAGCGGGCATATTGTACTTAATTGTAATTGTATGTGGAATATTCGCAGAGAAATATGTCCGCTTAAACTTAGTCGATTTATCTGATGGTCTTCAGACTATTAAGAATATTTCGCAAAACGAATTCTTATTCCGATTAGGATTTGTAAGTGACCTACTTATGCAATTGGCTTATTTTCTATTGCCTTTATTTCTTTATCACATTTTAAAAAACACAAATAATTGGCTGGCACAAATTATGGTTTTAAGCGTATCGGTAGCTGTGGCCATAATGTGTGTAAATATGCTTAACCACTACATGTCATTCCTACTTATTGAACAAACAGAAATGAGTAGCGAAGTTTTGCAAAAACAGGTGTTACTGTATTTGCAATTGCATAAGGATGGTTACCACATTGCACAAATATTTTTTGGGTTGTGGCTCTTACCATTAGGACTTTTAATTAACCAGTCTCCATTGTTTCCTAGAATTATTGGAGCTATGCTAATTATGGGTTGCTTCGGTTATTTAATAGATGTAGTGCTGTATTTCCTTTTTCCAATAGAAAGCAATCCTATTTCAACATGGTTAACCTTGCCTGCTGACCTAGGAGAATTTTCACTTTGTCTCTTCCTTTTAATTAGAGGTGTGAATTCTAGAACCTTTTTAATAAGTACTGAATCATAAATACGAACGACTGGAGATGCATTTCATTGAATATTTGCATCAGAATAATTAATCAAATAAATATAAAATCATGAAAGTATTATCAAGAAAAACACCAACATCATCAAGAGAGTTTAGAGTATTCTCAAATTTTAAAAACAGTAAAAGAGTTCGCTGGGCTGAATATCGTAATTACAGCCATTAAAGAAGTTAACATCAATTTTAATCATCAATCAATAAACAACAAATGCCCTTCTAATAATCAAGGAAGGGCTTAAAAACCAAAAATCATGGCAGTATTAGCAAGAATTATTATTTCAATAATATTATCACTATTTTTCTTAACCTCATGTACTAACGACGACAATGTTGTAGCACTTCCAGCAGCACCATCAAATGCTATGACGGCTGCAGAATTAACGACATATTTTGAAGAATTAACCCTATCCACAGAATTACCCGGTTTGGCTATCAGTATTGTAGAGGACGGTTCTATTGTATATCAAAATGCGATTGGTCTTGCCAATATTGAAAATCAGAATCCATATACCAATCAAACCATTAATGGTATTGCGTCTATTAGCAAAACTTTCGTTGGAGCCGCAGTAGCGAAAGCAATTGAACAAGACCTATTTACTTTAGAAACTCCTATTAATGATTTACTTCCTGTAGAAGTAATAAATTTAAAAAGACCGGAGGCGATTATAGAGGTAAAGCATTTAGTTACCCACACTTCTGGTATAGTAGATAATATGGAATTTTACCTTCCTTATGACTATTTCTTTTTACCTGGTCAAGATTTAAATACTAACGGTGCAAATATTCTTAAAGAAGCAATAGGTATGGAAGCATCTAACCCTGTATCACTTGCAGATTATATGGGGGAATATTTTTTAGAGGACGGCGAGTTTTATAGTACAGACAGCTATATTGATGCAGCTCCTGGTAGTACTTGGGCTTATTCTAATACGGCTACAGATTTAATGGGCTTTATTATTGAAACTACTTCCGGTATGTCATTTGATCAGTATGTGAAAACTTATGTTTTGGACCCTTTGCAAATGAGTTCATCAACCTTTAATGTTTTAGAAGTGGATTTAAATAATATGGCAACACCATATTTAAATAAGGATACAGCGTTTCCATTCTATGGAAATCAGGGTTACCCTGAAGGAAGTATCCATGCGACAAATGAAGATTTAGGAAAGTTTTTGTTGGATATGACGAGAGGACTAAAAGGTGAGTCGTCTGTTTTATTTGGTTCTACGTACTACGACTTGCTTTTTACTCCACAATTAGCAGACAATATTGTACCCAATGAATTTGCTGAAAATCATGGATTGTATTGGTATACGAAAAATGGAAAATGGATGCATGGAGGAAATAGTCTCGGATTATCTACTCATATGGAAATAACCAAAAATGGGAGTAACGGTTTTATTGTTGTGACTAATATGGATGGAACATTTTATGAAAACGAAGAGAATTGGACAATTGTTAAACAAAAAATTACTGAAGGCGTACAAGCCTTTTTAGAGGATAATTAAAATAATGGACACGGATAGGATGTCAAAAGTAATTTGAAAAAAGAGTATTTACTACGACATCCTTATCTAACACTTAAATATAAAATCATGAACCTAAAAATATTTATTCTTTTGGTATGTGCAAGTAGTACAACCTTTGCGCAAAAGTTGGAGAACGCACATAAAAAAGTAGATTCCCTTTTTCAAGTACAGCTGGATCAAGAAAATGTAAAGAATAGTTTCTTAAAAGTTTACTCCGATAAATTTGGTATCAATTGGAATTATGCTGAAGGAAGTTTTACAGATGGAACAGAAGTAACTGACCAAACTCCTTTCTTATCTACAAGTATAGCAAAAACATTTACAGCCACTTTAATTATGATGCTGCAAGAAGAAGGAAAATTAGCAGTGGAAAATTCAATTTCGGAATACTTGTCTGCAGAAATAATTGATGGATTACATATTTACCAAGGTGTAGATTATTCTAAAGAAGTTACAATAAGCCAATTGTTGCAGCATACTTCAGGAATTCCAGATTATTTTGAAGATGCCCCTAATGAAGGTCCGGGTTTTATGGAGCTCTTATTTACAGACTCGGATAAAATGTGGCAACCATTGGAAACCATCAATTTCGCTAAAACAAAATTAACTCCGCATTTTGCTCCAGGATATAGCTATCATTATTCTGATACTGAATATGTTTTGTTGGGATTATTAATCGAGGAATTGGAAGGTAAATTGTTGCATGATGTTCTTGCTGAAAAGATTTTTAGTCCGCTACAAATGAAAAATTCGTACATGCATTTACGTTCAAAACCTATAAATAATAACATTGGCAAGTTGGCCGAATTGTATGTAGATGACGCTGAAATTAGTTCTTTTAAAAGTCTGAGTGCAGATTGGGCTGGTGGTGGTTTGGCAACTACATCTCAAGACCTTTTACAATTTCATAAGGCATTAAATGAAGAAGTTTTAATTACAAATAAGAGTTTAAAGCAAATGCAAGAATGGATTGAGGAATCTTATGGATTCGAGTATGGTTATGGATTGCGGAAGTTTGAATTGAAAAAATTAAACCCTTTAGTTGGGAATCTTTCACTTATAGGGCATTCAGGGACTTCCGGAGCTTTTATGTATTACAGCCCTGAATTGGACGTGTACCTAACGGGTACTTTCAATCAAACTTCTTATAAAAAAAAGCATGTGATTTTTATGCTTCAGGTGTTGGAGGTGCTGAAAAGTTTGTCGAATTTAAAAAGCTTGTAAATGAAAAATAACACTGTTTTATTGGCTGGAGCAACTGGTTATTTAGGTGGCTATATTGCTAAGGAGTTGGAAACAAGGCAAATTTCCACGAAAATACTAGTACGAAATATTGAAAAGGCAGCTAAACTAACTTCAGAAAATACTCAAATTATAAAGGCAGAAGTTACAAATTCTGAAACCTTAAAAGGCCATTTTAAAGGGGTGGATACTGTTATTTCTACGGTAGGGATTACTCGCCAAAAAGAGGGACTTACTTATATGGATGTTGATTTTCAAGCAAATATTAATTTGCTAAAAGAAGCTGTTAAAAGTGGAGTTCGAAAATTTGTTTATGTATCTGTACTTAATGGAAATCTGCATCGCAACCTTAAAATACTGGAGGCTAAAGAAGCTTTTGTAGATGCCTTAATTGCATCAAATATCGAATATACTATCATTCGCCCCAATGGTTTTTTTTCTGATATGAAAGACTTTTTAGAAATGGCGCAGAAAGGAAAAGTCTATCTTTTTGGTAGTGGTGAACAAAAATTTAATCCCATTCACGGTGCTGATTTGGCCATAGTTTGCGTTTCAGCCATAGAAGCTATAAAACCTGAGATTAATATCGGAGGTCCAGATATTTTAACTCATACTGAAGTTGCTAAAAAGGCGCTTCTTGTTTGTGGTAAACCTATTAAAATAGTACATCTGCCACATTGGATAAGGAAATTGGTTATTTGGTTTTTAAGAACTTTTACCTCTTCCAAAACTTATGGGCCTTACGAATTTTTCCTAACCTTAATGGCTGAAGATGCAATTGCTCCTCGTTACGGCACACATCGTCTTTCTAATTTTTTTCAAAGTGAAATGGATAGTTTAAAAAAGTAACTATTTTTAGATATGAATATTCCTGATAAAAACAAACTTTTTCCTTTAGCGAACTATAAACGACTCTGTTTTCTTAAAAATAGTATTAAACATCTAAATATTGTAGTGGGTGATTATACGTATTATGATGATTTTGGAGACGTTGCTAATTTTGAGAAGAACGTTAAATACCATTTCGATTTTATAGGTGATAAACTAATTATAGGTAAATTTTGTATGATTGCTTCTGATGTTACCTTTATAATGAATGGAGCCAATCATTTAACAAATGCAATATCTTCATACCCGTTTGCTATTTTTGGTGGTGATTGGCAACATGCTATGGATAATAAATCGTATCCTACTAAAGGAGATACAATAATTGGGAATGACGTTTGGTTAGGTTATAATGTTACAATAATGCCTGGAGTACAAATAGGTGATGGGGTAATTATAGCTAGTAACACAACAGTTACAAAAGATGTGGAACCGTATTCAATTGTTGGCGGAAATCCTGGAAAACTCATTCGTAAGCGTTTTTCTGACGCTGAAATTGAAAGTTTGCTTTCGCTAAAGTGGTGGGATTGGCCTATTGAAAAAATTACTGGAAATGTCGAAAAACTAACAGGAAATAAGCTTGATGAATTAAAGTAATAGGTGAAGATGTCTATATTAATCTAACTGCTCAGTCAATTCTTTGAAAACTTTTTTTACATTCCCATTTTCATAGAGCACGTTGTACACTGCATCGATTATAGGAGTTTTCGCTTTTTTCTTAAATTTTGATTTAATAGTGAAAGCGCTTTTTGCAGCATAATAACCCTCAGCGATCATTTTCATTTCCATTTGAGCACTTTTTACAGTGTACCCTTTACCTATCATAGTGCCAAACATTCTATTTCGACTAAACGTAGAATATCCCGTAACTAGTAAGTCGCCCAAATATGCAGAGTTATTAATATTACGTTTCATTTTATGTACACGTTTAATATAGCGTCCCATTTCACGAATGGCATTACTCATTAAAACACTTTGAAAATTATCACCGTAGCCAAGTCCGTGAAAGATACCAGCGGCCAAAGCATAAATATTTTTAAGCATAGCGGCATATTCAGTACCAATAATATCATCAGATACTTTCGTTTTTATATAGTCAGATGAAAGATTATTGGCTACAATTTTAGCTTTTTCTTCATCAGCACAAGCAATAGTTAAGTAGGAGAGTCGCTCCATGGCTACCTCTTCAGCATGGCACGGACCCGTAATTACACCTATGTTCTCAAATGGAATATCATATTTTTTATTAAAGTGCTCACCGACGATTAATCCTGTTTCGGGTACTATACCTTTAATAGCAGAGAAAATAATTTTGTTTTGTAATGAAACCTCTAAGTTTTTCATCTCTGGACCTAAAAAGGCAGATGGAATCGCAAATATTAATAGATCAGCATTTTTAATTACTGTATTAATATTATCCGTTAATTGAAGTTTATTAGTATCAAATGTAACCGAAGTAAGATAGTTAGGGTTGTGCTTATGTTGTTTTATATAGTCAATAGCTTCTGTATTACGCATATACCAACCAACTTTAGATTGATTTTCGCATAACATTTTTATTATAGCAGTCGCCCAACTTCCACCTCCTAAAACAGCAAAATTCATTTTATACTAATTAATCGAATTATTAGAAATCAAAAGTAATCAAAATCGCTGGCTTCATATTTATTCGATGAACGACATAACTTTGTTAAAAAAACGATGAAATACCTAAAATTTTAACAGGGTTTGCCGTTCATCGAGCAATGAAAATAGGAACACCTGCGTTATTATCTCAGACAAATGTAAACAAAAGCAAATGTCGCTAAGAACATAATAAATACGCGCTTTAAGCGCAATTTATAACAATTTTTTGGTTGGTTATTTAGTTAGAAATCGCCTTGAGTATGGTACTCAAGGCGTTTTTTTTATTCCTTCTCCAATACTAAGGTTTGTATTTGGTTATTACCGTCAGTTGACTGCCATTTTTGTAATTTATTCTTGTTTTCAATGTAAATCCATGTCTTGGATAAATCAGAATTATTGTCATCTATAGTGACGAAATTATCGGTAGTAGACCACTCAAAAGGTGTTTGGTCTAAGGATGAAATTCCTAAAAGTGAATAGTTTAGGTTTTTAGTTCCCGTACCATTTCTATCAAAAGTGATGGTACCTATATTTTCAACGGACATTCCTTCTTCACCAGGAGTTTGGCGGTCAAAGTTTTTAACATTCCAATTCCCTACTAATCGATGAGAGCAAGAAGTCGCTATTAATAAAGCCGTTATGCAAATTGTGTAAATTGATTTAATATTCATCATAGATTATTTTGACACATAATACAGCCAAATCTGGTGTTTTATTAGCTTAATTGGTTTAAATACTAGCCCATTTAAAATTTCAGGTATTTAGAGTCGTTTTTGGAATATTCTAGATGGACAAACCTTCATTTATGTCCTCATATACAGGCCATCAAGATAATAAAGTGTATTTTTGCCCGCTTAAATTCATTGCAGTATGAAGAAGTATCTTAATTTGTTCGACTTTAAGCAGAAAGTAGATTATAAGACTGAAATTCTTTCAGGTCTTACAGTTGCATTGGCATTGGTGCCAGAAGCGATTGCCTTTGCGTTAATTCCTGGATTTTCTCCGTTAACAGGCTTATATGCAGCATTTATACTTTGTTTAATTACGGCTATTTTTGGCGGTAGACCTGGAATGATATCTGGTGCAACTGGAGCCGTGGCAGTAATTTTTGTTGGGCTAATCCTCGAGTTGAAACGAAATTTTCCGGGAATAGAACCAGAGACAATTTTAAATTACGTTTTTGCAACGGTTATTATAGCAGGTCTATTACAGATTTTAGCTGGGTTTTTAAGACTGGGTAAATTCATTCGTTTAGTGCCGCACCCCGTAATGTTTGGATTTGTAAACGGTTTGGCTATTATAATCTTCATGGCGCAGTTTCCTAACTTTTATGTGAAAGGAACAGATAGTCTTTTAAGTGCTACGCCCATGATAATAATGTTAGGTTTAACAATACTTACTATGGTAATTATTTGGGGTTTGCCAAAGTTAACCAAAGCTATTCCTTCCTCTTTAGTAGCTATTATAGTTGTTTCTGCAATAGTAATTGGTTTTGGAGTTGATACGCTTACAGTTGCAGATACGATGGGTGAAGGAGAAAGTATTAAAGGGGGGTTCCCACCTTTATCTATTCCACAAATACCATTTACATTAGAGACTTTTAAAATCATTTTCCCGTATGCCGCAATTGTTGCTGGTGTTGGTTTAATTGAAAGTTTATTAACGCTAAACATAATAGACGAAATAACCGATACACGTGGTAGTGGTAATAAAGAATGTGTAGCACAAGGTACTGCCAATATTTTATCAGGATTCTTATCAGGTATGGGCGGTTGCGCTATGATTGGTCAAAGTTTAATTAATACTTCATCGGGTGCAAGAGCTCGACTTTCTGGAATAACGGCTGCGGTTATGCTTCTAGTTTTTATTATGTTTGGATCAAGCCTTATTGAACGTTTACCAATGGCAGCATTGGTTGGTTTAATGTTTATGGTGGCCATTGGAACTTTTGAATGGGCAAGCTTTAAGACTTTTGGAAAAATGCCCAAATCGGATGTTATTGTAATGGTTCTAGTTACTTTGATTACGGCAATTACACATAATTTAGCAGTAGCTGTTTTACTAGGGGTAATTATTTCAGCCTTGGCTTATTCTTGGGAGAATGCAAAGCGCATACGCGCAAGAAAGCATGTTGATGAAAACGGTGTAAAGCATTATGAAATATATGGCCCATTATTCTTTGGTTCAACAACACTTTTTGCTGAGAAGTTTGAAATACAAGAAGATCCTGAAGAGATAATAATTGACTTTAAAGAAAGTAGAATTGCTGATATGTCTGGTATAGAAGCATTAAATAAGATTACTGAACGATATGCAAAGGCAGGTAAGAAAGTTCATTTACGACATTTAAGTAAAGATTGTATTCGTCTCTTAAAAAATGCTGATGATATAATCGTTGTTAATGTTTTAGAAGATCCAACTTATAAAGTGGCAGTAGATAGCGTTGGTGCAAAATAAAAAGTAAAGCGACTAAATAACATAAAAAAAGCTCCCTTTCAAAAGATAAGGAGCTTTTTAAATTTATCAAATAAATTTTATTTATCTCTAAGAAACTCTGCAACTGCACGAGCATCTTCTTCACTTAAATTCTGATTCAACATAACAGCATTGTTATATTCTTTTAAAAGGGCCTTAGCAATTGGGTCTTCTTTCAACATCACATCAGGGTTAAGAATCATGTTCATTACCCATTCTGGACTCCTTCTTTCATACACACCCGATAATGCAGGACCAATCATTCTTTTGTCTAATGCATGGCAAGCAATACAAATTGTATTAAAAGTTTGAGCTCCTTTCGCTGCTAAATCTGCATCAACTGCATCATCAAATGAAACAGACTTAATTGGCCCAACACCTTTATTGTCTAAATCAACAGGTACACCTTCTTCTACTTCAGCTGCCTTTGACTCCGTTTTTTTTCGGTTTATTTCAAAACCTTCCTTTTCTTCTTTCTTTTCTTTTCCGCCACAACTGACCATTAAACCGCCAAGAGCTAGTACAAATAGAAATTTTTTCATCTATGTTTAATTTTTGTGCTGAAACTAGTTCAGTATTTGAGTTAATTTAAGCCACTAATATAATGAATCACCCCATTTAAACTACTTTTTCAAGGAATTTTATGGCTCTTTTTTCTGTATATGTTATATTGTTTTTGCCGTAAAACCCAACATGACCACCGTATTTAGGGGTTTCTAAATATAAATTTGGATTTTCCTTTGCCTCTTTATATGGATAGCAACTTGGCCCTAAAAATGAATCGTTTTTTGCATTTATTATCAACGAAGGGACTTTAATATTTGGCAGAAATTGTAGACAATTACTTTTATCGTAATAATCTAATGCATTTTTAAAGTTATGAGCTCTACTAGTATATATGTCATCAAAATCTTTAAGCGTTTTTATAGCTCTAACATCCTTATTAGTTATATCATCGGGAAATCGCGCTACCTTATATACTAGTTTATCAGTTAGGTGTCTCTTAAAACGAATTGCATAAGCTCTATTTTTTAATTTTAAGAGCTGATCAGAAGAGTTATGTAAATCGCAGGGAACTGAAATGCCAACAACTCCTTTAATTTCCTTGGGAAGTTCTCTATTTTCACCTACATATTTCATCGCCATATTTCCGCCAAGGCTAACTCCTTTTATGCAGATGCTAGAATATGATTTGTTAATTAATATATGCTGTACTACGGCATCTAAATCTTCTGTTGCACCCGAATGATAAGCTCTAAATAATCGATTGGTTTCACCACTACAACCTCTAAAATTTACTGCACATGCATCGTATCCTACACTATTAAATGCTTTGGCGCTACCTGTTATGTAAGGTCGTTGACCATGTCCTTCTAGCCCATGAAGTAAAATAATTACCTTATCAGATTTAGAATTAGAATAACTCCAATCTAGATCTAAAAAGTCAGAATCTGGCAATTCAATTCTTTCTCTTTTTTGCTCAAAATCGTCTATTTTTCGAAATAATCCATTATAAATGGTCGAAAAGTGGCCATTTTTAAACAAAAAAGGAGGATTATAGGTTGATTCTAAAATGGGCATTTTAGACTAGTTTTAAATAAAATTTATAAACTACTTTGGATAATTTTCTAAGATTTTATATTGGTCTTCAATGGCCGCTTTAAACTCTGATTTTAACTTGGCTACCAGATCTGTTATAGGCAAAGTACTCTCTATCATAGTTGCACCTTGACCTGCAGACCAAATAGTTTTCCAAGCTTTTGCTTCGGTATCCAATTCTTTTCCAAAATCGATTTTAGTATCCTTTTTAAGATCTTCATCTGTAAGTCCAGCTGCTTTTAAGCTTTTTCCTAAAAAGTTTGCATGAACTCCAGATACTGCTGCCGTATAAACTACATCGCCAGCACCTGCATCAATAACCATTTCCCTATATTCTTCAGGAGCCATGCTTTCCGCTGTATTAATAAAACGCGTACCCATATAGGCTACATCTGCACCCATTTGTAAGGCTGAAGCTATATCGCGACCCGTACTAATACATCCTGATAAAATAATAGTTTTCTTAAAGAATTTTTTGATTTCCGCAACTAAAGACATTGGGTTGATAGTGCCTCCATGGCCACCAGCCCCTGCTGCAACTAAAATTAATCCATCAACGCCGGCCTCTTGAGCTTTTTCCGCATGACGCTTTTTTATAATGTCATGAAAAACTAACCCGCCATAACTATGTATAGCATCAACAACCATAGATACCGCTCCCAAAGAGGTTATGACTATTGGAACTTTATGTTTTATACAGAGTTTAATATCAGCTTCTAAACGAGGATTGGTTGGATGCACAATTAAATTTACACCATAAGGTGCTGCTTTTTTGCCTGTTTCCTCTTCAAATTTCTGTAACGAAGTTTTGATTTCTATAAGCCATTCTTCAAAACCTTCACTAGTTCTTTGATTGAGTGCTGGGAAGGTGCCGACAATACCATTTTTACAACATTCTATAACCAATTTAGGACCGGAAATTAAAAACATGGGTGCTGCAATCACCGGTAAGGAGAGGTCTTTTATAAAAGTGGGTTTCTGACTCATTATTAAGTTTTTTTAAACAATTAATTAATGTACTTAAATTCTGTTGTTTTTCAAAACTATACTATTTTTGTCATTCCTATGCATGCATAATAAAAATAAAATATAAAGAATGTATTTAAAAGATTTTGAAGTTCGATGGAGTGACGTTGATGCAAACAGGCATTTAGCTAATAGTGCATATATAAATTATATGAGTCATACGCGTATGGCATTTCTTTTAGAATTGGGTATAAATCAAAAAAACCTTGCTATACATAATATAGGTCCAGTAGTTTTTTATGAACACATGTATTATTTTAAAGAAGTTTTACCTGGAAAACCTATAAAAGTTTCTTTAGAAGTTATGGGAATGAGTGAGGATGGTAAATTCTTTGAATTTCATCATAATTTTTACGATGCTAAGGGTAGAAATGTAGCACATTGCGAAATGATGGGGGCTTGGATAAGTCTTGAAACGAGAAATCTAATTGGTTTGCCTGATGATTTTCTAGCTTTGTTTAATAAAGTTGAGCGTCCAGAAGGTTTTCGCGTATTGACCAAAGAAAATACACGTAAATATGCTAAGGTGCCGATAGATATTGAGCTTTAGAAATTAAAGTAAAAATCTTCGCTCTCTTGTTTGAAATTATGCTTGTTTTTTAGGTCCAAGAGGTTTTCTACTTGCCAAATATACTCCTAAGAGTACCAAGGATGCAGCCATTATCTTTAAAGTTGTTAGGGAGTCTTTCCCAGTTATAGTGGCAAATAGAATGCCAATAAGTGGTTGTACATAAACAAATGCGCTAAGCGTTGATGCTTTTAATTGTGTAAGTGCAAAAATATTGAATAGATAAGTGCAAAATGTAGTTCCAAGAACTACGTAAACAATACTCCAAATTGCGTTGGCAGGTAGGTTAGAGAAGTTTAGTTCTGTAAATTCCTGATAACCGAAAGGCAGGCAAATAATAATACCTAGAGTAAAAAGCCATTTCATAAATGTAAAGGGATGGTATTTAGCAAGTAATGGTTTAACTGTAATTAAATATGCGCCGTAAAAAACAGAATTCATTAAGATAAAGAAATTTCCTAATGGAATGTTTGGTGCATCTTGTCGACTTTCTGTACTAAAGAAAATTAGTCCTAAAGCACCAATTAACCCGGTTGCGATTCCAATAATTTTCCGGGTTGATACTTTTTCTTTAATTAATAAAGCGGATAGAATTAATACGATTATTGGTGTGATGGTTATTAAAACGGCACTGTTAATTGGTGTTGACAATGATAAACCTTTAAAAAAGACAAGCATATTAAAGCCCATACCTAGTATGGCACATAACAACATTCGTAGATAGTCTTTTTTGTCAATCCGTTCTTTGGGACCAAAAAAAGAAATAAGCCAAAAAAGTAACGCCGCTCCTCCAACTCTAAAAATAATAAATGCAAAAGGCTGAACGTGGTTAGGCATAACCCCTTTTGCAATAGTGTGGTTTAATCCATAGATTGTTGTTGCCGCAATAGCAGCTAATATTGCTAATGTTCTTTTGCTCACGAATGAATTGTTGCTTTGGCAGCTTCAACAACTTTTTTACTATTACCTACAAAAATTTGATTATTGAATAGAATTACCGGACGACTCAAAAAGGTGTAATGTTCAAGAATTAAATTTTTATAATCGGTTTCAGTAAGTGTTTGTTCATGTAAACCTCTTTTTCGAAAAAGCATAGCTCTTCTGCTAAATAGAGCTTCATAACTACCGGCAAGGTTTTTCATTTCCTCAAGTTGTTTTTCAGTTATACTTTCCGATTTAATATTTTGGAAAATGAAATCATCCAAAGGTTCTAATTCTTTAATAATCCGTTGGCATGTTGAACAAGAGGCTAAATGGTATATTTTTTTCATTTTGAAAGAAGCTATTTATTTAAAGTATTACCCAATTTATTTCCATTTGAAATGACATAAACTGAAAATGCATTTTCATGTATTTTAGAAAAAAAATTTTAAGACTACAAAGAAACCGTTTTTAAAGTAATTGCTCTAAATTTGAGGCTAAATCATTTTCTACCATGAACAAAATTTTTGATATTACACTTAAAAGTCGTCACCGATTATATAAAGTTTTAGAAGAAACTTCGAAAGCTGACCTTTTAAAGATACCAACAAGCCATAACAATAATATCTGGTGGAATATTGCTCATGTTTTGGTTACTGAACAGTTGTTGGTTTATAAATTCAGTGGATTAGAATTGCAAATACCAGAGCATTTGGTAGATAAATTTCGAAAGGGTACTGTGCCGGATGGTACTGCTTCAGATGATGATATACAACTAGTAAAAGATTTATTGATTGCTACGGCTGAAAAGACAAAGGCAGATTATAATAAAGGGATTTTTAAAAATTATAAAGCCTATACCACTAGTGCAAATGTTACCTTAGGAAATGCAGAAGATGCTATAGCATTTAACGTTTTACATGAAGGATTGCACATAGGAGCTATAATTAGTCTTCAAAAGTTGTTGTAGCAAGTGCTTTTTTAAGCGCTCCTTTTAAATGACTTTTAGCAGATTCATAAGGAATAATAATTTCTATAGGTCCATCTGCATACGAAGCTACTTCATATTGGTTATACAGTAATTTAATTCCTTCTTTAGTGAAACCCAAATTTTCTGGCAGGTAAAATGTCTCGCCTTCGAACATAAATCCAGTTGCGTTTATAGACTTATTTTCTGCGATACCTTCAGCTTTACGGAATGCCTTTTCTGCCAAATTTTTAAAGGCTTCCTCGTCTTTAAATAACTCGTAATTTTTTAATTTTTTACCAGTTTTTTTTTCAAAATTTAAAAACCGAATCGATTCATAACCATGCGCACCACCTGAATATAAATATGACGCTAAGATTATTGTTAACATGTTTTTATCTTCATAAGATACGTCCCCTTCTATAGTGGCTTCCCATGTTTCAACTTCGTCTTGGTACAATTTTGTTATTTCCCTATGTTCCTTTTTAAAAGCCTCAATCCCTTCTTCAATAGTATAAGATTGACTATTATCAGTATCTTCAAAAAGTAGAATTGAAGTAATTTCATTTGAAATACTCGAATTGATATTTTCTGCAAGTCTAGTTTCTTCAAGAACTTGTGGAATATTAATGGAAATTTGTGGACAACCCTCGCAGTTTTCACCAGAAAATATTTGGGGAGCCAAGGTAAGTTTATCCTCATTTTTACAACCAATGAGTAAGACTAAAATTACTATGTAAATACTTGGGGTTTTCATAACTAATACATCATTGTATCCTACAAAAGATAACGATACATTTGCAACATTAATACAATTTTATGAGCCAAAAAAAATTAAAATTCAACAGTAAGACAATTCATGGTGGGCAAAAACCTGATAAGGCCTATGGGGCGGTTATGCCACCAATTTATCAAACATCAACTTTTGCCCAAACTACACCAGGCGGACATCAAGGTTTTGAATATTCGCGAAGTGGTAATCCAACGCGTACTGCACTAGAAAATTCTTTGGCTAGTATTGAAAGTGGTAATTACGGACTTGCTTTTGGGAGCGGACTTGCTGCTATGGATGCTGTAATCAAATTACTAAATCCGGGGGATGAAGTTATTTCTACTAATGATTTATATGGTGGCAGCTATCGAATTTTTAAACAAATATTCGAAAAATATGGTATAGTTTTTCATTTTGTAGCTATGCAAAATGTAAACGAAATTGAAAAGAAAATAAATTCAAAAACACGATTGATTTGGGTAGAAACACCCACCAATCCTATGATGAATATTATAGATGTTAAGGCGGTATCAAAATTGGCAAAACAGCATAAAGTGCTTTTGGCTGTTGATAATACATTTGCTACACCATATTTACAACGTCCGTTGGAAATGGGAGCTGATTTAGTTATGCATTCCGCTACAAAATATCTAGGTGGTCATTCGGATGTAGTACTAGGCGCACTAATTGTTAAGGATAAAGAATTGGCAGATCAATTATATTTTATTCAAAACGCTAGTGGTGCGGTTTGCGGACCTATGGATAGTTTTCTTGTTTTACGAGGTATTAAAACCTTGCATGTAAGAATGCAACGCCATAGTGAAAATGGTAGAGCGATAGCTGAATTTCTTCAAAATCACCCAAAAATTGAAAAAGTATATTGGCCTGGATTAGACTCACACCCAAACCATTTGGTAGCTAAAGAACAAATGAATGACTTTGGAGGAATGATTTCCTTTATACCTAAAGGAGCATCTTATGATGACGCGATTAAGATAGTGGAGCATCTAAATGTATTTACATTGGCCGAATCTCTAGGTGGTGTTGAAAGCTTAGCTGGGCATCCGGCAAGTATGACGCATGCAAGTATTCCAAAAGAAGAACGGGAAAAAAGTGGCGTTGTAGATTCGTTAATTAGGTTGAGCGTTGGAATTGAGGATGCTTCAGATTTAATCGAAGACTTAGAACAGGCGATTGGATAGATTTTTTGCATTATTTTTAAAAAAAGACACATTAAAATATAGGAATATCATAATTTTGCCGTTTAATTTTAAATTCAATAATCTAAACTTAGCATTTATTATGCTGAGTAAATTTATTTACTAGAATTTATGGACGCAAAAATGCAATCTAAAATTGATAAATTTATGGATGAGGTTAAGGTCAGAAATGGTCATGAACCTGAATTCATACAGGCAGTTCAAGAAGTTGCCGAAACAGTAATCCCCTATATAGCTCGTAAAAAAATATACAGTGGCAAAAATATTTTGTTACGTATGGTTGAGCCTGAACGTTTAATTTCATTTCGAGTTTCTTGGGTTGATGATAAAGGAGAAATTCATGTGAACCGAGGATATCGAATTCAAATGAATTCGGCCATTGGCCCATATAAAGGCGGACTCCGTTTTCACCCTTCCGTTAACGCAAGTATTCTAAAGTTTTTAGCTTTTGAGCAAGTATTTAAAAATAGTTTAACTACGCTGCCTATGGGTGGTGGTAAAGGTGGGTCTGACTTTGACCCAAAAGGTAAGTCAGACGATGAAGTTATGCGTTTTTGCCATGCTTTTATGAGCGAATTATGCAGACATATTGGGCCAAATACTGATGTGCCCGCTGGTGACATAGGAGTAGGAGCTCGCGAAATTGGTTTCTTGTTTGGAATGTATAAGAAAATGCGTAACGAATTTACTGGTGTATTAACAGGTAAAGGACTTTCGTGGGGTGGTTCTAAAATTAGACCAGAGGCTACGGGTTATGGGACTGTTTATTTTGCACAAAGTATGTTAAAGACTATCGATGAAAGTTTTAAAGATAAAACCGTTGTAATTTCAGGTTCAGGAAATGTGGCTCAATATGCAGCCGAAAAGGTGCTTGATTTGGGTGGTAAAGTAGTAACACTTTCCGATTCTGGTGGATACATACATGATAGCGATGGAATTGATAAAAAGAAACTGGCTTTTGTTATGGATTTAAAAAATAACAAAAGAGGTCGTATTTCAGAATATGCAAAGAAATATAAGTCTGCTAAATTTATTAGTGGTAAAACCCCATGGGAAGTGAATTGTGATGTGGCTTTGCCATGCGCCACTCAAAATGAATTGGATGGGAAAAACGCTAAGACATTAATTAAAAATAAATGTATTTGTGTGGCAGAGGGGGCAAATATGCCTTCAACGCCTGAAGCAATTCACGAATTTCAAAATGCGAAAATATTATTCGCGCCGGGTAAAGCATCAAATGCAGGTGGCGTTGCTACTTCTGGTTTAGAAATGTCACAGAACTCTTTACGTATTAGCTGGACTCGCGAAGAAGTTGATGAGCGATTAAAAGATATTATGGAGGATATTCATTCTTCTTGTATTGAGTTTGGTAAAGAAAAAGATGGGTATTGTAATTATGTGAAAGGAGCAAATATTGCTGGATTTGTTAAGGTGGCAGACGCAATGTTGGCGCAGGGTGTAATCTAATAAATAAAGCGCTCCTGATTTAAAGGGCAAAATTGAATATTTTGAGACCCATGGTTTATATAAAAACTATGGGTCTTTTTGATACTTTGTTATTATAAACATGTACTTCGTACTTTCGGGGTTATCTTTGTTAAAAACCGAATAATTTTTATGCAAGTATCTACCAAAGGCATTGTTCTTTCTTCAATAAAGTATGGCGATACAAGTTTAATTTCTAGAATATACACTGCTTCAGACGGTTTAAAATCTTATTTATTAAAAGGAGTTTTAACGGCTAAAAAAGGAAAACTTAAAGCGGCATATTTTCAACCTTTAATGCAATTAGAAATTAATGCAAATCATAAAAATAAAGGCACTTTAGAAAGTATTAAAGAAGTAAAAGTAACGTATCATTATCAGTCGTTACATACCGAAATGACGAAGAATTCTGTAGTACTGTTTTTGGCAGAAATGTTAGGAAACTCTATTCATGAGGAGGAGGCGAATAGCGAATTATTTCAATTTTTAGAAGCATCTTTGCAATGGTTAGATAATCATGATAAAATTGCTAATTTCCATTTAATTTTCCTGTTGAATCTTACTAAATATTTAGGTTTTTACCCGGATACGGAAAATATTTCAATGAATTGTTTTGACCTTGTTGATGGTGTCTTTGTTGATTTTCCTTCTGGGAATGCTTTTATTACAAATGAAAATTTAGTCTTATTTAAACAGTTGTTAGGCACAAATTTTGATGCAATTCATGACATAACCATGAAAAAAACCAACAGGCAAGAATTATTGAAGTCAATTGTGCTTTATTTTGAGCTCCATTTACAAGGATTTCGTAAGCCAAAATCACTTGCTGTTTTAAATGAAGTATTTAGTTGATGCAAAAGGCCTTATTCTTTTTTGTTTTCTTGTGCTTTCAAATTACAATAGCCCAAGAGATTACTATTTTAGATAGTGATACTAACGAACCTGTGTCAAATGTAGCCGTTTATAATTTTGACCATACCAAAACTTCTATTTCCGATATTGATGGAAAATGTGAGCTTTCTATTTTCGATAATAACGAAAGAATTACGTTTAAGCATTTGAGCTATCAAGTTAGGCGGATTGTTAAAAGTGCAATACTTCGTAAACACAACGTAGTGTCATTAGTAATGAAAGCAGAACAGTTAGAGGAGGTGGTAATGTCTGTCTCTAAATGGGAACAACAGAAAAAAGATATTCCGCATAAAACTACATCTATCAATGCTAGACAGATAGATTTTAATAACCCGCAAACAGCTGCCGACTTGCTACAAAGCAGTGGAAAAGTATTTGTTCAGAAAAGTCAAATGGGGGGAGGAAGTCCTATGATTAGGGGTTTTGCAACCAATCGTCTCTTGTTGTCTGTTGATGGTGTTCGAATGAATAATGCAATTTTTCGTGGCGGTAATATTCAGAATGTTATTTCTATTGATCCATTTTCAGTAAAAAACACAGAGATTATTTTTGGACCCGGCTCTGTAATTTATGGAAGTGATGCCATTGGAGGTGTAATGAATTTTTATACTAAAACACCACAATTTTCAACGAATGATAGTCTTTTAATTCAGGGTAATGGGAACTACCGCTTCGCAACCGCAAATACCGAAAATACAATACATGCAGACTTTAATTTTGGTAAGAAGAAATGGGCTTTCTTAACTAGTTTAACCTATAATAATTATGGAGATTTAGCCATGGGAGAACACGGTCCTGAGTCGTATTTAAGAACTAATTATGTTGAACGAATAGCTGGTGAAGATGTAGAAGTGACGAACAGTAATCCTAAAAACCAGAATCCTACTGCTTATAATCAGTTCAATCTGATGCAAAAAATTGAATTTAAACCAAATAATAATTGGGATTTTAAATTTGGTACTCATTATTCTGAAACTACGGATTATTCAAGATATGATAGATTAATTCGCCCTTCTTCAGATGGAACAAGTTTGAGATCATCTGAATGGTATTATGGACCACAAAAATGGTTTATGAGTAACTTTCAGGTGAAACAAATTGGAAAAGGAAGGTTTTACGATGGTTTAAAGCTTACTGCCGCATATCAGCATTTTGAAGAAAGTAGGCACGATAGGAATTTTCAAGAATTAGAATTGTTTAGCACTCAAGAAAAAGTGGATGCTTTTTCTTTAAATGTAGATTTTGAGAATAAGAAAATTGGAAAATCTAGAATTTATTACGGAGGTGAATATGTTTATAATAAAGTTGGTTCGGAAGGCCAACAACGGAATATTGAAACTAATATCACGTTAGATGCGGCTTCTCGGTATCCTGATGGGGCTAGTTGGCAAACCTTGGCTGGTTATATAAATGCTGAACATAAAGCTAAACCAAATTTTTCTTTATTAACAGGTTTACGATATAGTCATGTTTGGCTAAATGCAGTTTTTGATAAAACTTTTTATCCGTTTCCATTTGATGAGGCAAGCTTAAATAATGGTGCCTTAACTGGTAGTATTGGATTTAGTTGGTTTCCTAAAGCAGATTTGCAATTAACTCTAAATGGTTCTACAGGTTTTAGATCGCCAAATGTGGATGATATCGGTAAAGTTTTTGATTCTGAACCTGGCTCGGTGGTTGTACCAAATTTAGATTTAGAACCAGAATACGCCTATAATGCAGAATTAGGTGTGCGAAAGAATTTTAAGGATAAAGTTGTTTTCAAAGCAGCTACGTACTACACGTACTTAGTTGATGCGCTTGTGCGTAGAGATTTTGAGTTTAATGGACAATCTGAAATAATGTACAATGGTGAGTTGAGCAACGTTCAAGCTATTCAAAATGCTGCTAAAGCTTTTGTATATGGTGTAGAATTTGGGTTCGAAGCTTTTTTAACGGATAACCTTTCCTTGTCTTCTAATTTAACTTTTACAGATGGTATTGAAGAAGAGCCTGATGGCACAGAAACTCCAGCTCGCCATGTTTCTCCAACTTTTGGTGACTTCCACATCTTATGGAAAAACCAAGAATTACAAACGGATTTATTTGTAAACTATAATGGAGAAATAGCTAATGAAGATTTGGCCTCCTCTGAGACAAGTAAAAGCTATATCTATGCCCTTGACGAACAAGGAAATCCATTTTCTCCTTCTTGGTATACACTTAATTCTAGAGCGCAGTATAATTTTAATAATAATTGGAAGGTTTCATTAAATTTTGAGAATATTACCAATCAACGCTATCGAACTTATTCTTCGGGTATTGTAGCTCCTGGAAGAAATTTAATTTTAGGATTAGGTTATAGTTTTTAATAGGTTGATAAGGTATATAAAAAAAACCCTGACTCGTAAAAGTCAGGGTTTTCAATACGTTTAGCTGTGTGAATTAGTTCACAGCATCTTTAGCGTCTTTTTTTAAGTCGCTTGCAGCTCCTTTAGCTTTTTCAACTGCATCACCAGCAGCTGCTTTCGCATCAGAACCAACAGCTTTTGCTTTATCTGCAGCACTTCCAGCAGCATCCTTAGCAGAGTCAACTGCGTTGCCAGCAGCGTCTTTAGCAGAATCAACCGCGTTACCAGCAGCATCTTTAGCAGAATCAACTGCGTTACCCGCAGCATCTACAGCATCAGAACCAGCTTCTTTAGCAGCATCTACTGCTTCTCCAGCTTTATCCATAGCGCCTTCAGCAGCATCGCCAATAGCTTCTCCCGCTTCTTCAGCAGCGTCAGCTGCAGCTTCAGTTGCTTCGGTTGCCTTGTCAGCAGTTTCTCTACAAGAAATAAATGATACGCTCATTGCTACCATTAAAATCGAACTTAAAATTACTTTTTTCATTTGCTTTGTTATTAGTGTTTTACTGTTAATGATCATTGGATATACGCAATAGAAGCGGTTTTAGATTCTTTAACAGAAATTTATGTGTAATTGTTAAAATTTGCAGCTTAAAATTTTGAATATGTTAGCATAGTAAAGTGTACAACAATTGGCTATTAATTATTTCCAATTAGCACTTTAATCTTAATGTGATTTATAATTTGCTGAAACCCATAAGAAAAGGGGTGTGCTTTTTGTTTATTGCGCTTAACTTCCTTAAAAAATCACTAATTTTGCAGCCTTAATTTTAGTAGTAAAAACATGAAATTCGCGGAATACAAAGGATTAGATTTACCCCATATAGCTGATGAAATATTAAGTTATTGGAAAACGAATGACATTTTTGAAAAAAGTGTTACTACTCGAGAGGGGAAAGAAAGTTATGTTTTTTATGAAGGACCACCTTCCGCAAATGGTATGCCGGGCATTCATCATGTTATGGCACGTACTATAAAAGATATATTTCCTAGATATAAGACTATGAAAGGCTTTCAGGTAAAACGTAAAGCTGGATGGGATACTCATGGATTGCCAATTGAACTGGGGGTAGAAAAAGAACTTGGAATTACTAAAGAAGATATTGGTAAGAAAATTTCGGTTGTAGCATATAATGCTGCTTGTAAAAAGGCTGTTATGCGCTATACCGATGTTTGGAATGAAATGACAGAAAAAGTTGGCTATTGGGTAGATATGGATGATCCATACATTACCTATAAGTCTAAATATATGGAAACTGTTTGGTGGTTGCTCAAACAGATTTACGATAAAGGCCTTATTTATAAAGGGTATACCATTCAGCCTTATTCACCTAAGGCAGGCACTGGATTAAGCTCTCATGAATTAAACCAACCAGGAACTTATCAAGATGTTACCGATACTACAGTAGTTGCTCAGTTTAAAGCTGTTGAAGAATCATTGCCGGATTTTCTTAAGAATGAAGGAACAATTTTCTTTTTAGCATGGACGACGACTCCTTGGACACTTCCTTCAAATACAGCTTTGACGGTAGGACCGAAAATTGATTATGTGTTGGTGGAAACCTATAACCAATATACGTTTCAACCAATGAATGTTGTTTTGGCAAAAAGTTTAGTTTCAAAACAATTTGCTGGAAAGTTTGTAAAGGTTGATGAAAAGTCTGATTTGTTAGCGTATGCTTCTGGTGATAAAAAAATTCCGTATTACGTAGTTAAAGAGTTCGTTGGTAAAGACCTTGTTGGAATAAAATACGAACAACTTCTTGATTATGCCCTGCCTTATGAGGCCGCTGAAAATGCATTTAGAATTATTGAAGGTGATTTTGTTACTACTGAAGACGGAACTGGAATAGTACACACTGCGCCAACCTTTGGTGCAGATGATATGTTTGTAGCGCAAAAAGCGGTGCCGCCAATTCCACCACTTTTGGTTTTAGATGAAAATGCCAACCCGGTTCCATTAGTAGACCTTAAAGGAAAGTTTCGTCCGGAAATGGATGAACTAGCAGGAAAATATGTAAAAAATGAATACTACGAAGATGGTGAGGCTCCAGACCGCTCTGTAGATGTGGAGATAGCGATTCGACTTAAAGAAGAGAATAAGGCCTTTAAGGTCGAAAAGTATGTTCACAGCTATCCTAATTGCTGGCGTACCGATAAACCCGTTTTGTATTACCCACTAGATTCTTGGTTTATTAAGATTTCGGATGTTAAAGACAAAATGTTCGACTTAAATAAAACCATAAATTGGAAACCAAAAGCAACTGGGGAAGGAAGATTTGGAAATTGGTTGGCAAATGCTAACGATTGGAATTTATCTCGTTCGCGTTATTGGGGAATTCCGCTGCCAATTTGGAGGACTGAAGATGGAACCGAAGAGTTAATGATTGGTTCGGTTGAAGAGCTTAAGACTGAAATGACTAAAGCTGTTAAAGCAGGAGTTTTAGATAAGGATATTTTTGAAGATTTTGTCGTTGGTGATATGTCTGAGGCGAATTACGATAAAATAGATTTGCATAAAAATATTGTTGATCAAATTACTTTGGTTTCAGAGGCTGGTAAACCCATGAAACGAGAAAGTGATCTTATTGATGTGTGGTTTGATAGTGGATCTATGCCCTATGCACAATGGCATTATCCGTTTGAAAATGGAGATTTAATAGATGAGGGTGAAACGTTTCCAGCAAATTTTATAGCAGAAGGTGTGGACCAAACAAGAGGATGGTTTTATACACTTCATGCTATTGCTACCATGGTTTTCGATTCTGTAGCTTATAAAAATGTAGTTTCTAACGGACTCGTATTAGATAAAGATGGAAAGAAAATGTCTAAACGATTGGGGAATGCCGTAGATCCTTTTGATACTATGAACGCTCATGGTCCAGACGCTACCCGTTGGTATATGATTTCTAATGCAAACCCTTGGGATAACCTGAAATTTGATATTGATGGTATTGTTGAGGTAAAAAGAAAATTCTTCGGCACATTATATAATACCTATTCATTCTTTTCGCTGTATGCTAATATTGATGAATTTAAGTATGCTGAAGAGAATGTTTCTTTAGAAAAAAGGCCAGAAATTGATCGATGGATTTTATCAGAACTTCATACTTTAATAAGAAATGTTGATGAAGCTTATGGTGATTATGAACCAACAAGAGCTACTAGGGCTATTTCTAATTTTGTGCAAGAAAATTTAAGTAATTGGTATGTACGCTTGTGCAGAAGACGTTTCTGGAAAGGAGATTATCAAGAAGATAAGATATCAGCGTATCAGACATTATATACCTGTTTAACTACAGTAGCTAAATTGTCAGCTCCTGTTGCTCCATTTTTTATGGATCGTTTATATAAGGATTTAATGGCAGCAACTGAACAAGAAGCATTTGAAAGTGTTCATTTAGCGAACTTTCCAGTATGCGACACATCTTTTATTGATGTGGCACTGGAACGAAAAATGGAAAAGGCACAAACTATTTCTTCTTTGGTATTATCCATTCGTCAGAAAGAAAGAATAAAAGTTCGCCAGCCACTTAAAAGAATTATGATTCCCATATTAAATGAAGAACAGAAGGAAGATATTGAGGCAGTATCAGAATTAATAATGTCTGAGGTAAATGTAAAAGAAATAGAGCTTTTAGATGACGCCTCAAATATTTTAGTAAAGCAAATTAAACCTAATTTTAAAGTCTTAGGTCCCAAATATGGGAGAGAAATGAAGCAAATAGCACAAAGTGTTAGTGCATTTGGTCCGGATGATATCCAAAAAATAGAACAAGAAGGCGAAATATCGCTTAATATTGGAAATAAAGTCATTAATTTACAGTTACAAGATGTAGAGATTACCTCGCAAGATATTGAAGGCTGGTTAGTTGCTAGCTCTGGTGCTTTAACTGTAGCACTCGATGTAACTATAGACGAAGACCTAAGAAAAGAGGGAATTGCAAGGGAATTAGTAAATCGAATTCAGAATATTCGAAAAGATTCTGGTTATGAAGTTACTGATAAAATTGATGTAAAAATATTGAAAGATGGATTTGTAGAAAAAGCCGTTGAAAGTAATATTAACTATATCAAAACAGAAACTTTAACAGCAGACCTTATTTTTGAGGAGAAATTGGATGAAGGCACAGAAATTGCCTTTGATGAAGTAAAAACGAAATTATTTATCGAAAAACACTAAAAAAATGGCAGACGACTTAAAAGTCAGATATTCTGACAAAAACTTGGAAGAGTTCAGGGTTGTAATTGAGGAGAAGATTGAAAAAGCTAAAAGCCATCTAGAACTTTTAAGAAGTTCATACATGAATGATGGTAATAATGGTACAGATGACACTTCACCTACTTTTAAAGCTTTTGAAGAAGGATCACAAACAATGAGTAAAGAAGCGAATACCCAATTGGCAATTCGACAAGAAAAGTTTATTAGAGACTTGAAAAATGCTTTGTTACGTATTGAAAACAAAACTTATGGTATTTGTCGTGTAACTGGTAAATTAATAAATAAGGATCGACTTTTACTTGTGCCACATGCTACCTTAAGCATAGAGGCTAAGAACATGCAGAAGTAAAATAGAACGCAATCATAATTTTAAAACCTGCAGAGTAGTAATTTGCAGGTTTTTTTGATATATGTATAAACAAATTCTCTTTATAGTTTTAGCTGTTAATCTTTTAAGTGCTCAAAAGATTGTAAGGAAGACTATAATAAATAATGAAATAGATGCCATTGAAATAGATGCTGAAAATTGTTTTAGAATTAACTTAAAGACTTCTGATTCAGATGAAATGTTGGTGCAAGCAACAATTGATGGTGAATACAAGCAAGATTTAATTCTTAATTTAAAAGAAGAACACTCGAATATAATAGTAAGTACTGGTTTTTCTCCAAATTTTCGTAATCCTAATGATAAATTAAGTGCGCATAAGGTTATTTCAATTTCTTTAGATATAAGTGTACCCGAAAACCATAATTTACAACTCAATGGTACAAGTTGTAATATTTTCGCAACGGGTGTTTTTAAGCTTTTAAAAGTTACCTTAAATGACGGTGTTTGTAATTTAAAGGAGGTTTCGCATAATGCACTGGTGTTAACACAAAGTGGTGATATTAATATTTCTGCTTTTCAAGCTGAAATAAATGCAAATAGTAAATATGGTATTGTGGAAAAAAACGTTATTCCTGTAGGTACCAATTATTTTGATTTAAAAACTATCACTGGTGACATTAATTTCATGAAAAGTGAATAATTCGAAATTGTAATTAAAGAGTTATTTTTGCCGAGAATAAAATAATATGGGACTAAAAAAGTCAATTTTGCTTATCATTTTAATATTAATTATTGACCAAGTCAGTAAGTTCTATATCAAGACCAATTTTGTTTTAGGGGAGTCTGTAGATGTTTATAATTGGTTTAAAATTCTTTTTATTGAAAATGAAGGGGCTGCTTGGGGTGCTAAACTAAGCGATATATTGCCAATTTCTGATAATACCGGAAAACTTGTACTCACTATTTTTAGGTTATTTGCAATTGTAGGAATTGGTTATTGGCTATTTGATATAATAAAGAAACAATCTCCAAGAACTTATATTCTGGCAGTTTGTTTAATTTTTGCCGGTGCTTTAGGGAATATCCTAGATTCGGTATTTTATGGTGTTTTATTTGATGCTAGTAACGGTAATGTGGCAACACTTTTTTCTGACGAGCCTTATGGAAGTCTTTTTTATGGTAAGGTAGTGGATATGCTATATTTTCCAATGGTTGATACTACTTGGCCCGAATGGATGCCTTATTTTGGCGGTAGTAGATTCCGATTTTTTGAACCCGTTTTTAATATCGCAGACACCGCAATAAGTACTGGTGTAGGGATCTTAATTGTGTTTAATAAAAGAGTTTTTGGAGAACATGATGAAGAGGTTGATACATCAATTACTTCTGAAGAAGACTACTTATCGGCAAAAGAGTAATTTTTATTTGGAGTAATGCAATAATCTAACGGAATGTCTTTTTCGTAAACATCACTTATTTTTTCTACAGGATCAAAAAATGATAGACCTACTTTTATAGTTTCTGGCTTACAGCTTGCAAGAAATTCGTCATAAAACCCTTTCCCATATCCTACACGATTTCCGAGTTTGTCGAATGCCAATAAGGGCACGAAAACTACATCGATTTTATCAGGCAAAATTTCAATGCCATCCACTGGTTCTGGAATATTAAGGCTGCTATTTTTTAGTCGTGTACTATCAGTAAGTAAAAAGTGTTTTAATTTATTATCAAAAACCTTGGGAAGGATTATATTTTTATCCTTTCCCTGTAATACCGAAAGTAGAAATGAAGTATCTGGTTCTTTATTTTCAGAAATAGGTAAAAAAATGTGATAATATTCAAAATTCCAGATTGGAATTTTAAGTGCGTTATTGGCAATACTTAAACTAGCGTTTGCCAAAAATTGAGGAGAACTACTTTTTCTGCGATTTTTAAAGTTAAATCTTAAATCTTTTTTATTCATGATTTTAGATTAAACTAGCTAAATTTGGGGGTAAAAATTTGCTACTCTATTTCTTTAACGGATGAAGAGAAATAAAGTTTGAAGCAAACCATTAAGACCAAATAAAGTCCCAATATGATATAATATTTGTCCATGCTTTTTGTAATTGATATGGCTAAATGTAAATAAAATAAATCGTTAAAACCCTATTAACTGCAACTTTTTATCGATGAAATGCACACTTTTAATTTTTTATTAACTTTTACCATTGTTGTGAGACATATTTTATATTTTATTTAACTGTTATTTTTCAGTCAATTAGGGGTTAATTCTTATTTGTGAATATAGAGTTAGATTAAAAAGCAGCTTTATAAAAGTTTACATGGAATCTTTTTTGGATGCTTTAGCGTTAAAAACTCGTAAACATCCTTCAGAGAATAAAAAAACATAGTAATTTAACCATTAATATCGCTAAAGAGATTTTGTTTATACTACATGCCTCAAGACGACTCCCTTAAAATACAAATAAGTGTACTCCCAAATGCTCCTGGAGTCTATCAGTTTTATAATAAAGACGATAAAATTCTTTATGTTGGAAAAGCCAAGAATTTAAAAAGGCGGGTCTCATCATATTTTACTAAAAATCATGAAAATGGTAAGACAAGAATTCTTGTTAAGCAAATATGTTCTATAAAGCATATTGTTGTATCCACAGAAACCGATGCTTTATTATTAGAGAATAATTTAATTAAAAAGTATCAGCCGAAATACAATGTTTTACTAAAGGATGATAAGAGTTATCCTTGGATTTGTATTAAAAAAGAGCGCTTTCCTAGAATATTCCCAACTCGAAAATATATTAAAGATGGCTCGGAGTATTTCGGTCCATTTACAAATATGCATACTGTTCGTGTTTTATTGGATTTGATAAAAGGCATTTATCCATTACGAACTTGTACTTATGATCTTTCGGAGAAAAAGATTGCCGATGGAAAATATAAAGTTTGTTTGGAGTACCACTTAGGGAATTGCAAAGGTCCTTGTGAAGGATTACAAACTGAAGAAGATTACCAACAACAAGTAAATGATATACGAGATATTATAAAGGGGAATTTTAAATCTTCTTTGCATTATTTTAAAAAACAAATGATTGCTCTAGCTGATAAAAGATTGTATGAGGAAGCTCAGCAAATAAAAGAGAAGATTGAAGTGCTTGAAAATTATCAAGTTAAGTCTACCATTGTTAACCCTAAAATTAATAATGTAGACGTTTTTACCATAATTTCTGATGAAGATTTTGCCTATGTAAACTTTTTGCAAATTTCGCATGGTGCAATAATTCGTTCACATACCTTAGAGATGAAAAAGAAACTTGATGAAACGGATGATGAACTATTACAAATGGCAATTATAGAAATTAGGCAAAGATTTAATTCACACTCCAAAGTATTGTATTTGCCATTTGAGGTTGCTGTAGATCCTGAATTAAAAATTAGTGTGCCAAAAACTGGAGATAAAAAGCGAATTTTAGAATTATCTGAGCGAAATGCTAAATTTTTTAGACAAGATAGATTTAAGCAAATAAAAATTATTGATCCTGATAGGCATACTAATCGCATTATGGCTCAAATGAAGAAAGATCTTCGCCTTTCTGAAGAACCACGCCATATTGAGTGCTTTGATAATAGTAATATACAAGGTTCCAACCCAGTTGCTGCTTGTGTTGTGTTTATAAATGGAAAACCAGCAAAAAAAGAGTATCGAAAGTTTAATATAAAAACGGTTGTAGGGCCGGATGATTTCGCATCAATGGAGGAAGTTGTTTACAGAAGATATAAACGATTATTAAACGAAGAAGCTAATCTTCCACAATTAATTGTAATTGATGGCGGTAAAGGTCAATTGTCATCTGCTGTTAAAAGTTTGGATAATCTTGGATTGCGTGGTAAAATTGCAATTGTAGGTATTGCTAAAAGACTCGAAGAAATTTATTTTCCTGAAGATCCTATACCGCTTTATCTCGATAAAAAATCTGAGAGTTTAAAAATAATACAGCAATTACGTAATGAAGCACACCGATTTGGAATTACATTTCATAGGCAATTGCGAAGTAAAGCAGCAATAAACTCGTCTTTAGAAGCTATTGAAGGCATAGGTGAAAAAACAGCCCAGGACCTTTTAAAACAATTTAAATCTGTTAAACGAATTAAAGAAGCAACTTTAGACGATTTAGTAAAAACTGTTGGTATGTCAAAAGCACAAAAAATTTATAAAACTTTTCATTAGATTACACGTTTATAATATATGGTTAGGAGACTATTTTACATACTCTTTTTTTTAATTATTAGCCATAATTATGGCCAATCTGTTGTTGAAAAAAAAGACCTTAAAGTAGGAGTTGTATTAAGTGGCGGTGGGGCAAAAGGTTTAGCCCATATAGGTGCTTTAAAGGTAATTGAAGCAGCAGGTATTAAAATAGATTTTATCGGTGGTACTAGTATGGGTGCCATAGTTGGCGGTTTATATGCATCTGGTTATAATGCTAAACAATTGGACTCTTTATTTCGGAATTTAGATTTTCCAGATTTAATAGAAGATAAAATTCCAAGGGGTGCTAAATCTTTTTATGAGAAATCTGCATCTGAAAAATATGCATTAACCTTACCTTTTAATAATTTCAAACTATCTTTTCCTTCGGCCTATTCTGGCGGTCAAAATATTTACAGTGAACTTGTTCGAGTTTTATACCATGTTAAAGATGTAGGTGATTTTAGTAAATTACCAATTCCTTTTCTATGTATTGCTACGAATGTTGAAACGGGAGAGGAAGTTTTGTTGGATCGTGGATATTTACCCGAAGCAATAATGGCTAGTGGTACTTTCCCTTCACTTTTTGAACCTGCCCCGGTAGGTGATCAAATATTAATTGATGGCGGTGTGGTAAATAATTACCCAATTGATGAGGTGCGTAAAATGGGTGCTGATGTAATTATTGGCGTAGATGTGCAACAAGGTTTGTCGGATCGAGAAGGACTCCTGTCAGCAACAGAAATATTACTTCAAATAAATAACTATAGGTCTGCTGTTGATATGGTTGATAAAGTTGAAAAGACCGATATATATATTAAACCTGAAATAACGAATTATACGGTAGTAGATTTTGATTCAAGTACTAATATTATAGATAGCGGCGTGCAGGCTGCACAAGATAAATTAAGCGAATTAGAAAAAATTGCCGATGAGCAGGAATGGACTAGAAGCAAGTTTGTGCCCATAAGCGAGAAAGATAGTTTAATTGTTAAGCAAGTAGTGCTAAAAGGCAATGAGAGTTATACAAGCGGTTATGTTAAAGGGAAATTGCGTTTTGAGAATAATGAGAAAATTACTTTTGAAAAACTACAACAGGGCATAAACAATTTATCTGCTACAGATAACTTTAAAACAATTAGGTATGAATTGCTAACTAATGGTGATGGCGTTGACCTTGTAATTGACCTGAGGGAAAATAAAACAAAAACATTATTGCGGTTAAGTGGGCATTACGATGATTTGTATAAAACATCGGCACTCATAAATATTTCGCACAAAAATTTGTTTATGAAGGATGACGTAGGTTCATTCGACTTTATTTTTGGGGATAATATTCGTTATAATCTTCATTATTTTGTTGATAAAGGTCCCTACTGGAGCTTTGGATTTAATTCCCGCTACAACGATTTTAAACAAGATGTTAGTTATGAATTAATTGAATCGAACTTTAATGTTGGTCCTGGACTAATTATCAATAATATAAGTTTGGATTTAACTGATTTTACCAATCAAATTTATGTGCAAACAGTAGTAAAAGAAGAATTTGCTTTTCGTTTGGGTGCTGAACATAAATATTTAAAATTTAGTACCAAAACAATAGGTGAAGTAACCGAAGAAGAGCTGACAGAAGATTTAATTGTTGAAGATGGTAAAACTATTTTTGAGAAAAGTAATTATTATAGTTTATATGGTCAGCTTACATTGGATACTTATGATGATAAATACTTTCCTTCAAAAGGATTGCTTTTTGACGGTGATTATCATGTGTATCTTTTCTCTTCCGATTTCAATAATAATTTTAGAGAGTTTTCTGTGGCCAAAGCACGTTTTGGAGCTGCATTTCCGCTTTTAGATAATCTATCTTTTAATATTGAAACTGAAGGTGGTTTTAAACTAGGTACCTCGCCAGTTACTGCAATGGACTTTGTTTTAGGGGGGTATGGTACTGATTTAATTAACAATATCAGACCATTTTTCGGATATGATTTTATAGCCTTACCAGGAAATAGTTTTGTGAAAGCATATGGTCGTTTCGATTTGGAAATAGCTCCGAAGAATCATGTTTTGTTGGCAGCGAATTTCGCGAATGTAGATGATGATTTATTTCGAACTGGGGAGTGGTTTACTGCTCCCAATTATTCTGGTTATGCTGTGGGATATGGTATTGAATCTTTAATTGGGCCCATGCAAGTTTTTTACTCCTGGACTCCAGAACAAAATGAGGGTAATTTCTTTTTCAGTATAGGTTATTGGTTCTAGTTTTTCTTGTAAAAACATCACTAAACCCTAATTAATAATACCTTACAATGTTAGTGCTTTGCTCTTTAGGTAAATTGTCTTCATTTGGTATTGTTTTATGCATAAATAAAAGGTGAAGATGGCATATATTTTTACTTGTAAGTTTGCTGTTAAGGCCCTGTTTTTCTTAAAAAATTCCAAAATTCAATCCATTTGAGCTAAAATATGTTAATGCTTTAGTTAAAGTAAGTTAAAAGACTTTTTTGAAATAAACTTTGCTGTAAATTTGTAGGAGTAAGGGGTGGTTCCCTTACAACTTTAAGTATTGGTTTTTCATAATTTAAAGTTTGGTTGGTTATTTAGGAAAAGCCCAGTTTAAAAAACTGGGCTTTTTTTATATAAATCATTTTTCTAATCATAAATATCCCCCAAGAGTCAATTTTAAATGAATCGAACAATACTTTGGAATAAATTTTGTTTTAATAACAGTGACAATACTAAAATTTAATACACTTTGTTTAATTTTAGTCTAATTTCTAAGGCTATGAAGAGATATATATTACTTGTTTTATTAGCTGTTGGCATAACGGTCAATGCACAAGAAAGTTATTCTGGTGGAGATTTGGCTATGAATACAAGCCAACATAAACCTTCTAGTAAAAAGAAATTTGAAAAAAAAGAATCTGCATTTAAACCAGGAGAATGGTTGAAATTTAGATTGCATTATGGTTTTTTAAATGCAAGCTATGCTACATTACAAGTGAAAAATGCCGAAATTGATGGTAAATCAGTATATCATGTAGTAGGTAAGGGTCGAACTTCAGGTTTCGCAAGTATCTTTTTTAATGTAGATGATCGTTATGAAAGCTATTTTGATAAAGAAGAAGGTAAGCCTTATAAATTTGTACGGAAAATTGATGAAGGTGGATACACTAAAGATGTTGAAATTGATTTTGACCATACGAATGATAAAGCAGTCTTAAACGATAAGAAAAATAAGTTTAAGAAAGAATTTGAGCTTCAAGATAGTATTCAAGATCTTATATCAGCTTTTTATTACTTAAGAAACTATTACGAGCCAAAAGATTTAGTACAGGGCGAGTCGATTACCTTAAAAATGTTGTACGATGATGATGGGATCTTCAATTTTAAGCTTAAGTATTTAGGTGATGAGGTTGTGAAAACTAAATTCGGAAAGGTGAAATGTTTCAAATTTAGACCGTATGTGCAATCCGGTAGAGTGTTTAAAGAACAAGAAAGCCTTTCTTTATGGGTTTCTGCAGACAAGAATAAACTTCCAATACGCATTAAAGCTGATTTAGCAGTAGGCTCTATTAAAGCAGATTTAGACCAATATAATGGGCTTAAACATCAGTTTAAAATTATAATGGATTAATCTTAAATTACTAATTGCTAAATTTGGTTTCTTATAGCAATTATAAAATTTAAGATGAAAGACAAGAATCGCATTGATTCCCAGATTTCGAAACTTGAAGAGAAGTATAAAGACTCAGGTCAGGATGTCAATTCCTATCTAGATGGTCTTCTTCATCAACGCTACCTTACTTATTGGGATTATATACACTTAGATACCTTGCTTAGTTTGCAAGTACCCCGCACTTATTTTCCTGATGAAGAGATTTTTATAATGTATCATCAGATAACAGAGCTCTTTTTTAAGCTTATACTTCATGAGCAAAAGCAATTGGTTGATGATAAATCTCAAAATATTGATTTTTTTGTAGAAAAGATTCGAAGAATGAATAGCTACTTCGAATCCCTTATTTCTTCCTTTTACATAATGATAAAAGGAATGGAACGCGAACAATTCTTGAAATTTAGAATGGCATTATTGCCTGCTAGTGGATTTCAGTCTGTGCAGTACCGGATGATTGAGATTTATTCGGCACCATTAGAAAATCTAGTACATCATACCGTTCGTGAAAAATTTACAGGAGAAGATTCGCTCGAAGATTTGTACGAAAACATTTATTGGAAAAAAGGAGCAACCGATATTGATACAGGGGAAAAAACTTTAACATTAAAGCAATTTGAATACCGCTATACGCCAAGGCTTGTACGTACTGCAAAGCAGGTGAAAAATGCTACTATTTACGATAAATACTTGCAATTGCCAGACAGCAAAAAGAATAATAAAGACCTAATAAAAGCGTTAAAGACTTTGGATATGAATGCAAATATCAATTGGCCTTTAATGCATATGGGTTCTGCTCATAGATATCTTGGCCATGGAAGCGGTGAAATTGATGCTACAGGAGGTACAAATTGGAAAACCTATTTGCCGCCTAGCTTTCAGAAAGTTGTTTTCTTTCCGAGTATTTATACAAAAGAAGAGTTAAATAATTGGGGAAAAGAGTGGGTTGACCATATCTTTAACCCTGATAAACTAAAAAAGTAAAATGCGAAAATTGTGGGGCCTTGTTTTTTTGTTTGCTGCTTTATTGTCTTGTAAAGATGATAAAACAGATGCTACCGAGTCAAAAAATGAAATAGCTGTTGTTAAGGAGCAAGTAAAACCCGTCATAATTAAAAAGGAATACGGTTTTAACCTCGACCAATTTACAGTCAAACACGATACCGTAAAACGCGGTGATAGTTTTGGGGAATTAATGATGCAAAACAAAGTTGATTATCCTAAAATTGCTAAAATATCCGAAAATTTTAAAGATACATTTGATGTTCGTAAAATACGAGTTGGTAGACCGTATTTAATATTAAAGTCAAAAGATACTACAGAAACTGCCGAAGTATTTATTTATCAAAATGATCCCATTAACTATACTGTTATTGATTTAAGAGATAGTGTACAGGCATACAAAGAAAAGAAAGAAGTAAAATATGTTGAGAGAGAAGCTTCAGGTGTCATTAAAACCTCTTTGTCCGAAGCTATTTTAGATCAAGGTATAGACTATAATGTTACTAATGACCTTTCTGAGATATATGCTTGGACAATCGACTTTTTTAGATTGCAAAAAGGAGATAAGTTTAAAGTTATTTATAGAGAGAAATATATAAATGATAGTATTTATGCTGGTGCAGAACCTATTGAGGCTGCATATTTTGAGCATGAGGGTCGTCCTATTTATGCTTTTGCCTATGAAAATGATTCACTAAAGAGCATAACTGATTATTTTGATGAAGAAGCAAATAACTTGAGAAGAACTTTTCTTAGAGCTCCCGTTAAATTCAGTAGAATCTCATCGCGATATAATTTAAAGCGAAGAATTAAATATTATGGCAATAAGGTTAGACCGCATCGTGGAACAGATTATGCTGCACCTATTGGGACTCCAATTATGGCTACCGCCGATGGTATAGTTACCGAATCTAGAAGAAAAGGTGGTAATGGCAAGTACGTTAAAATTCGCCATAACGGTACATATTCTACGCAGTACCTGCATATGAAAAAGCAAAAAGTTAAAAGAGGTGCGCATGTTAAACAAGGTGACGTTATCGGTTGGATTGGAATGACGGGTAATACTGGCGGACCACATGTTTGCTATCGTTTCTGGAAAAACGGTCGTCAGGTTGATCCGTTGCGTGAAAAGCTTCCACTTGCTGAACCTTTGGCAGAATCTTTAAGACCGGATTATTTTGAGTATATTAATCCCAAGAAAAATCAATTGGATTGTATCGAATATATCTATCCACCAGAAGAGAACCTATTAACATCTATTGACTTCGAAGAATAAATGGCTTTAAAGAACACAAACCCTACCGCAACAGAAATTTGGAAAAAACTTACGCTTAATTACGAAAAAACTAAAAACGAACATCTCAAAAATCTTTTTGCTTCAGATGCGAAAAGAGCAGAAAAATTTTCATTGAGGTGGAATGATTTTTTAGTTGACTACTCTAAAAATAGAATTTCTGATGACACCATGAGTTTGTTATTTCAATTAGCAGATACTGTTAATTTGAAAGACGCTATTCAAAAATATTATAAGGGTGATATTATAAATGAAACTGAAGGTCGTGCAGTTTTACATACGGCCTTACGAGCTAAAGATACAGATGAGGTAGTAGTAGCGGGTGAAAATGTAATGCCCGAAGTTTACCAAGTAAAAACACAAATTAAGAATTTTTGCGATTCCGTTATTTCAGGAGAGAAAAAGGGTTATACCGGTAAGCAATTTACAGATGTTGTAAATATTGGAATTGGTGGATCAGACCTTGGTCCTGCAATGGTGGTTGAAGCATTAAAGTTTTATAAAAACCATTTAAATCTTCACTTTGTTAGTAATGTTGATGGGGATCATGTAAACGAAACTATCAAATTATTAGATCCGGAAACTACTTTATTTGTTATTGTTTCTAAAACATTTACTACACAAGAAACATTAAGTAATGCTACTACAATTAAAAAGTGGTTTTTACAGCACGCTTCTCAAAATGATATAGCAAAACACTTTGCTGCAGTTTCAACAAATGCGGAAAAAATTGCAGAATTTGGTATTTCTGAAGAAAATGTTTTTCCGATGTGGGACTGGGTTGGTGGTCGTTTCTCTTTATGGAGTGCAGTTGGTTTAAGTATAGCACTATCTGTAGGTTTTGAAAATTTCGATAATTTGCTCGTTGGAGCAAATGAAATGGATGAGCATTTTAAAACCGCAGATTTTGAAGAGAATATTCCGGTTGTACTAGCGCTATTAAGTGTGTGGTATAATAACTTTTACGAAGCCGAAACGGAGGCTATTATTCCTTACACACAATACCTGAGTCGTTTTTCTGCGTACTTGCAACAAGGTATTATGGAAAGTAATGGAAAAAGTGTAGATCGTAATGGTAATAAAACCGATTATGAAACCGGAACAATAATATGGGGTGAGCCTGGTACAAATTCGCAACATGCTTTTTTTCAATTAATACATCAAGGAACCAAACTAATTCCTGCCGATTTTATAGGTTTCAAGAAATCATTACATGGTGATATGAATCACCATAATAAATTAATGGCCAATTTCTTTGCGCAGACCGAGGCCTTAATGAATGGTAAAACTTCAGCTGAGGCTAAAAAAGAATTAGAATCAAAAAACTTATCTGATACCGAAATTGATTTTCTTACACCATTTAAAGTTTTTGAGGGTAATAATCCTACAAATACCATTTTAATAGATAAGCTTTCACCGAAAAGTTTGGGCGCTTTAATTGCACTTTACGAACATAAAATATTTGTGCAAGGTGTTATTTGGAACATCTTTAGTTATGATCAATGGGGTGTTGAATTGGGAAAACAACTAGCTACCACCATTCTTAATGAAATAGAGTCTTCCGAAATTGGTGATCATGATGGCTCTACTTTGCAGTTATTGAAATATTTTAAGAGTTAATCATTCATTTTCCTTATAATTAGTTAAATGGCATAAGTTATTATCTGCCAGTTCATTGTTCTTGCCAATTTTGTGTTAATATTGCAGATGCAAATTTAACGTTCGCTTAATATAGACACGCTAAAATAACGTCACTTTTGCAGCAAATTCAAAAATTCTAAACACAAGAACAAATGAAAAAAATGTACTTCGCAATGGTTGCGTTTTTATTAACCACTGTTGCTTTCTCACAAGGAACAATTACTGGTACTGTAATGGACGGAGATTCAAATACGCCGTTACCAGGAGCTAGTGTAGTTGTTGAAGGAACCACGAATGGAACTTCAACTGATTTTGACGGAAACTTCTCTATTGAAGTTTCTAAAAACACAGGAAACTTAGTTGTTTCTTATATTGGTTTTGTAACCAAGAAAATAGCCTTTACTAGTCCTGGTGCAATTAAGGCAATAACTTTAGAACCAGATGCTGAAGAATTAGAAGGTGTAGTTGTTATTGGTACAGGTATTATTGACCTTGCAGATGACAGACAAACGCCTATCGCAGTTTCTTCAATACCTGTAAAAGTGATACAAGAAAAAATCGGTACTCAAGATATTACCATGACTATGGTAAATACTCCTTCGGTATATGTATCTGGACAAGCAGGTGGATTTGGTGATACCAATATGAGAGTACGTGGTTTTGATCAAGATAATACCGCTTTTTTATTAAATGGTCAACCAATTAACGGTATGGAAGATGGATTAATGTACTGGTCTAACTGGTCTGGTTTAAATGATATCGCTTCTGGTGTTCAAATACAACGTGGTTTAGGTTCTTCTAAATTGGCAATATCGTCTGTAGGTGGTACCGTTAACTTTGTTACTAAGGCTACGGAAATGCAACCAGGTGGTTTTGCTTATTCAACAGTTGCTAATGATAACTACCTAAAAACTTCTGCTGGCTATAATACTGGTATTTCTGAAAAAGGATGGGGATTAAGTGCAATGCTTTCGCATTGGCAAGGTGACGGTTATAACGAAGGTAACTTTGGTGAAGGTCAAACGTATTTTATTTCGTTAGGGTATAGACCAAATGAAACTCATGGATTTAATTTCTTAATTACTGGTGCACCTCAATTTCACGATCAGAACTTTACGAAATCTATAGCTGATTATCAAGAGTACGGATTGCGTTATAACAATAACTGGGGTACATATAATGGGGAGTATATGACAGAAAGAAGAAATTTCTATCATAAACCAGTAGCCAATTTAAACTGGGATTGGACTATGAATGAGTCTACCAATTTATCTACTGTACTTTACGCATCTTGGGGTAATGGTGGTGGTACTGGTAACCGAGGTAATAGAATTAGAACAGAAGATGGTAGAATAGATTACGATGCTATTTATGCGCAAAATTCACAAGTTACAGATGGAGCAGGTGTTTATTTTGGAGATGAAGATGCTTATGTAACTCGATCTTCTATGAATTTGCATAGTTGGTATGGATTAATTACAAACTTAGAAACTAAACTTTCTGAAAATCTTTCATGGAACGTAGGTTTCGATCTAAGAACTTATTATGGTAAGCACTTTAGAGTAGTTTCAGATTATCACGGATTATCATCGTGGACAGAAACTATTCGTTTAATAGATCAAAATAATAATCATGAAGCATACGGCGGTTTTGGCACATATAAAATTGCTACTGCTACAGAGAGTTTTAGGCCATCAGGTTGGGAAGCTGCTTTTAGTACTTATGATGAGGATCAGAAAATAGCGTATAGTAATGATGAACGTATTTCTTACGGTGGTTTGTTTACACAATTGGAATATGCTACAGATAATTTATCTGCCTTTTTCCAAGGATCATTATCAAATCAATATCACCAAAGATTTGATTTTTGGCAATATGCAGATCAGGCTTTAATAGATGGTACATCATCTCAAAATACTGATGAGCCAGTGCCAGCTGGAATTACTGACGGAGTTGATTCTGAAAAAGTTAATAACCTAGGATACAATGCTAAAGCTGGTTTTAGTTACAAACCCAATCAATCGCATAGTTTTTATTTTAATACAGGTTATTACAATCGTCAACCTTATCATGATAATATCTATTTGAATTTTACGAATCAGGTAAATCCGTTGACTGAAAATGAAAAGATTTTTGGTTTAGAAGCGGGTTATGGTTTTACAAGCTCAGTTTTTTCTGCGAATGTTAACTTATATAGAACGTCTTGGAAAGATAGAGTAGTTACAAGTTCAGATGTTATTGATGATGTAGTTACTTTTGAAAGTAACTTTGGAACATCTCAGTTACACTCTGGTATTGAAATAGATTTTAAATTGAGACCTATTACTGATTTTTCTATTAATGGTTTTGCATCTATTGGCGATTGGATATACCAAGGGGAAGTAGTGACGCAAGTAACCGATGAAGAGCGTAATGTAATTAGTACTGAAGATGAAGATGTTGATGGTGGTAAAGTAGGGGGTGCTGCACAACTTTCAGGCGGTTTAGGATTTGCCTATAGAATTAGCCCAAAGTTTTCAATTGATTCTGATTGGAGATATTACGACAAGCTATATTCAGATGTTGGTGCGATTAAAGAAAATTTAGAGTTACCATCTTACAATCTTTTAGATGCTGGTCTTACTTTTCAAGTGCCAGTAGGTGCTGACAAAACAAAAAGATTAAAAATTAGAGGAAACATTAATAACGTTTTAGATACAGAGTATTTATCTCGTTTAACAACAGCTAATTTGCCAGAAGCAGGTGAAGCTTTATATGAAGGTATTGCAGTTTCTAACCAAGGATATTTTGGTTGGGGTAGAACATGGAATGTTACCCTTCGTTACGATTTTTAATATTTCTACATAATTATAGAAAAACCCGCATTGTTGCGGGTTTTTTTATGCCCAAAATTCATTACTTTTAACATTCTCTAAATTTAATTTCTATGCAAGAATATGAACTCTCTTATGGTTGGTTATTAACCTTACATTCTTATTTGGCTTACATTGTACTGGCCGTATTAATATTGGCCGTAGCTAATGCTATAATTGGCCTTGTTAGTAATAAAATGTTTACGCCTGAGAAAGATTTTAGAATAAGTCTTTTTGGATTGATTTTAAGCCACTTAATGTTAGTAGTTGGTCTTGTTCTTTATTTCGTTTCTCCTAAAGGTTTTTATGCTGTTAAAACACTTGGTATGGGTGGTATGAATGCTGTATCACGTTTATTAGCAGTAGAACATCCATTTATAAATATTCTTGCAATCGTTTTAATCACAATCGGTTGGTCACGACATAAAAAGTTTATTGAGGGAAATAAAAAGTTTCAATCCATTGCTATTTTTTATGGACTTGGCTTAATATTTTTATTGAGCAGAATTCCTTGGGGTCAATGGTTCAATTAAAACAATAATTTTTTACTAATAATAACATCCGAGTACATATTCCAAATTTTTAATAACATATATAATTTAAAATGAAAAAAGGTATACTTCTTTTGGCACTTACAATTGCATTTGTATCATGTAAATCTAAGGCACAAACCGTAGCAAATTCAACAAATCAAAAAGAACTTTTTAATGGCACTAATTTAGATGGTTGGACAATCTATGGCACCGAAAAGTGGTATGTAGAAGACGGCCTTTTAGTTTGTGAAAGTGGCCCTGATAAAGGTTATGGTTACTTTGGAACTAACGAACATTATAAGGATTTTGAATTAACATTAGACTTTAAACAAGAAGCTAATGGAAATAGTGGCGTATTTATTCGCTCTACTGTTGATGGCACAAAAGTTAGTGGCTGGCAGGTGGAAGTTGCACCTCCAGGACATAATACTGGTGGTGTTTATGAATCATATGGTCGAGGTTGGTTAATTAAACCGGCACCAGAAAAAGATAAAGCATTAAAAATGGGTGAGTGGAATACTATGAAGATTCGTGTAGAAGGTTCTACGGTTACTTCTTGGTTAAATGGTACCGAAATGATGACTATTACTGATGCTAAAATTGGTGAAGGCGAAGGCGGAATAGCACTGCAGATTCATGATGGTGGTGGTATTAAAGTTCGTTGGAAAAATATTAAACTTACCGAACTATAAGAATATATAACATCTCTCTTCAAAATTAAGAGAGATGTTTTTTTATGGCCTTGCCGGAAGCATATTTCTTATCGCGGCAATCTTCCAAACTTCTTCTCTTTTTACAACTATAAAAGTGCTCCACATTTTACGTGTTGAACCATTAGAATTTTCTATTTGATATTTAGCATCAACAATTGCATTTTCGCTATTTAATAAACGAACGTTATCCACTGTTAAAGTTCTTGTTCCTGGATTAGTTTTGGAGCTTTTTAGCATTCCCTTCATAGATTCTGTAATATTCTTTCTCCAAACCCCAGAAGAAACTAATTGATCTACATCATCTGTTAAAATAGATTTAAGTAAAACAGCATCTTTAGTTTCGCGAGCATGGGCATAATTGGCTATTAAATTGGTAATTTTATTGTGCTCTTCAATGGAGGTTTTATTTTCTTGGGCGCTTACATTAGCGAATGTAAATAAGAAGAAGATCAGTATTGTAAGAGATTTCGCTATCATTAATTTATTGTTTGAATTCGTACAACTAAAGAAAAAAATGCCCCTTGTCTTTAATTGCTAGATTGTGGACTATGGTTTAATAACTTGATTGTGCTTGTTTACCCAAATACCATTGGTAAAAGTAATTAGACCATGTTCTTTATGAAAATAACTTTCACCCGAGTTGTATTCTTTCACTTCATCTTCTATATAGCCTTCAATGCACCACTCCATGCCATCTGCCCCATATTGTTTAATGTAGCCATCTTCGCAGCCTCCACCATCATAATCATCATCATCACAACTAGTATAAGAAAGTGTTACGAGTAATAAAATGCTAAATTTTCTAACCATAATTTTGAATTTTACTTTCGACTAAGTTATTAATAAAAGAATATAAATTTGGAAGTCTAATTTTGCACTTTTTTAATTAAATAAATGTACACTGGAAAATGATCGCTGTACCCACCGGCATAACTGCCGCCTGCATAAGTACGAAAAGGATAACCCTTGTATTGCCCTTTTTTAGTTATTAAATAGTTTGGTGTAAAAATGTTGGCTTTCCAAAACCGATATTTGTTTTCTGATTTTACAAGGTTTGCAGTAAAATAAATTTGATCAAAAAGATTCCATTTATCTCTGTAGGCTAAAGAACCAATTCCTTTTTTGAATAATTTTTCCATGGGGTTAAAAAGTGCAGTGCTATCCAAATTTTTTGTTTTACCATGTGTTTGTAGAATCTTTTTTAAACTATCATCAGTGGGGTCATCATTTAAATCGCCCATGCTTATAATTTTAGCATTTGTGTCTAACTTCTGAAGAGAATCTATAATTCTTTTATTCAGTTTTGCAGCTTTCATTCTATTGGGTTTACTCCTTGCCTCACCACCACTTCTCGATGGCCAATGGTTTACGATAAAATGGATTTGTTCATCATCTAATAGACCCCCAACAACCAATTGATCTCTTGTGTAATTTCGTTCGCCATCATCATTAATTAATAATAAGCGATGGCTTTCAAAAGATGTAGGTAAAAATGCTGATTTTTTATAAAGTAATGCCACATCAATTCCTCGTTCATCAGGCGAATCGAAATGAATTATTTCATAAAGTTTACTTTTTAGAAATTCATGATTAACTAAATCTTCTATTACCTTATAATTTTCTATTTCACTTAAACCAATTATATCTGGAACACTATTAGTTACATCTAACCCAATCTCAGAAATTACTTTGGCAATGTTGTTTAGTTTATGGTTGTACCGATTTGTCGTCCAATTGTCTTTGCCTTCTGGTGTACGATCGTCATCAAAAATTAATGTATCGTTTTCAGTGTCAAAAAGGTTTTCAACATTGTAAAAAGCAATAGTTCTAACACGATACTCTTTTTCTTTCTGAGCATAAAATAGGATTGGAATTATAAAAAAAATATAGGTAAATATTGTCTTCATTTTTAATTGTAAAAAGGTAAAATAGCGAAAAAAGTAAATATTTTGAAGGTATTTTCTTAAAACTTAACAAGTTAATCAATATATTGTATGTCTTTGCTAACCAGAACACTAGCCTAAAATGAGATTAATTCTCACTGTTTTATTGATAGTTTTTAGCAGTTTTATGCTGAAAGCTCAGCGTACTTTTCTTGTTAAAGGAAAAGTGTTGGGTAAGCGTTTAAAAAAACCATTATCAAGAATTGACGTTAGTGTTTTTAATAGCCAATATGTAACCAAAACTTCAAGTTCCGGCAATTTTGAATTAAAAATATCGAAGGCAGGTGAATTGGTACTACAGGTATCTTCCGCAGATTTTATAATCAAAAGAATTCCTTTAATCATAGAAAATGACGTATTGGATTTAGGGATTATTTATTTGGAAGATGATAGCACAATAGAACAAACGGATAATCTAATAACATTAACGGAGTCTGAGTTGTTTGATGAAGAAGCAGATTCTAATTCGTCAGCTTTATTGCAAGCTACAAGAGATGTTTTTTTAAATAGAGCTGCTTTTGATTTTGGTCAGGCTTTTTTTAGAGTTAAGGGTTATGACTCTAAGGAGGGTCAAGTTTTAATTAATGGAATATCAATGAATAAGTTATTTGATGGTCGACCACAATGGAATAATTGGGGAGGATTAAATGATGTTATTAGAAACCAACAATTTACAAACGGAATGCAACCTTCAGATTTTACTTTTGGAGGTATTTTAGGGAATACAAATATTGATATTCGACCTTCTGGATTAAGATCCGGAACTCGACTGTCAACTTCTTTTTCAAATAGAACCTATTCAGGGAGATTGATGGCCACTTATAATACCGGACTTAAAAAAAATGGATTAGCATATACAGTATCGGGCTCTAGAAGATGGGCTAAACAAGGTTTTATTAATGGTACTTTATACGATTCATTTTCACTATTTACGGGATTAGAATATCAAATTAACGAGAAAAATAGTATCAATTTTACGGGTATTTTAGCAAGTAATCGTAGAGGGAGATCATCGGCAATAACAGAAGAGGTTTATAATCTCGTGGGGAATAAATACAACCCCTATTGGGGCGAACAAAATAATAAAATCAGAAATTCTCGAGAAAGAAAAATTGCTGAGCCAATATTAATGTTTTCTCACTTTTATAAATTAGATAAGCTTCATATAAATACCGGAATGGCTTATCAATTTGGCAACTATACCAAAAGTAGATTAGGGTATTATAATGCTCCAAATCCGGATCCTACATATTACCGATATCTGCCTAGCTATTATATTAATAGTGCTATAGGCGCCAATTTTGTGAGTGCTAATCAGGCTAAACAAGGATTTGTAGATAACCCTCAATTAAATTGGTCGGCTATTTATGCTGCAAATGATCAAGAAAAGGCTGCATATGTACTTTATGACGATGTAGTAAAAGACAAACAGTTTTCATTCAATACGATAGTGAATTATAATTTGAATGACAGAATGCAGCTTGATATTGGGGCTTCATACAAGAATTTGAAATCTGAAAATTATGCCCAAATAGAAGATTTATTCAATGCTCAATTTCATGAGGATATTGATCCATTTTCAAATACTTTAAATGACGCAAATGGAAATCTTCAAAAAGGAGAGTCGGATATCTTTAATTATCATTTTAAGTATAGTGCATCGTTATTTAACAGTTTTATTCAATTTAGAATTAACAAAGAAAAATGGAATTCTTTTATTTCTGGAAAAGTTTCCAATACTAGTTATCTACGAGAGGGTTATTTTAAAAATCAACGCTATGCATCTAATTCATTAGGAAAAAGTAAAAGTTTAAATTTTTTAAATTTTGCCGCAAAAGGTGGATTTTCATATAAAATTAATGGTCGGCATTGGCTTACAACAAATATGCACTACGGAAATCGCCCTCCAGTTTTGCAAAATGTTTTTATAAATCCCAGAGAGAATAATCAAACTGTATCTGATTTACAAGCTGAAACTTTATCAGCAGTGGATTTTAATTACTTTATGCGCTTACCTAAATTAACGGGTAGGCTAACAGCTTATTATACCCGTTTTGAAAACACTACTGACGTTAATTTCTTTTTTGTTGATGCTGGAGTGGGGTCAGATTTTGTGCAAGAAGTTTTAACTGATTTAGATAAGTTACATGCAGGTGTTGAATTGGGAATGGAATATCAATTATCATCAGCAGTTAAATTAACTTTTGTATCAGCAATTGGTAAATATGTTTATGCAAGTAATCCATTAGTCTCTATTAATTTTGATACAGCTGGTGCGGAAGAAGATTTAATTAACCTTGATGGGAATATAGACTTGGGAAAGTCTTCAATTGAAAATTATAGATTAGCTCAAGGTCCTCAAGAAGCATATGCTATTGGGGTAGAATACAGAGATCCGAAATATTGGTGGATTGCTGCTACGACTAATTATATGGCGAAAAATTATGCGAATATTTCTGCGATTACCAGAACTGCTAGTTTTTATATAAATCCAGAAACTGGTTTACCATTTCCTGATGCTACAGAAGAAAATGTGAATGATCTTTTAATACAAAAGCCAATGGATAATTTTTATCTATTAAATGTAGTAGGAGGGAAGTCTTGGTTAAAAAAAGGAAAATATATAAGTGTTTTTGCAAGTGTAAATAATCTTTTTGACCAGGTTTTTAGATCTGGTGGTTATGAACAAAGTCGGAATGGCAATTATGGGCAATTGAAACAAGATAATTTAAGTGGAACTCCTTCTTTTGCTCCTAAATATTGGTATGGTTATGGGCGAACATATTTTTTAAATGTAGCCTATAGCTTTTGAAAATATATAAATGAAGAATAAGAAACATTTTATTATTTCTAGTTCGCTAATAGTGTTACTATTAATTATTTCAGGCTGCGTTAAAAGTAGAGAGTTTAAGCCTATAGAGAATACATGTTCATCAATAGTAGCAAATGCAATATATAGTGATGTAAAAAATTTATATGTTGATGAAGCTGTTCAAATTCAGGAAGATTTAGTTATTGAAGGTTATGTTATTTCATCTGATGCAGCAGGTAACTTTTTTAGTGTATTACACTTTCAAGATAAATTAAGTAATCCAGTAGAAGGGTTTCAAATTGAAATAGATTTGCGAGATTTACATTTGTTTTATGAGGTAGGAAGTAAAATTAGTATTAAAATGAAAGGCTTGTATGTTGGTAAAAGTAAAGAGGTTTATAAAATTGGAGGCGCTTTTACTTCTTTTGGAAATGTATCTGTGGGAAGATTACCAGCTGCAATTGCAGATCAACACATATTTATCTCTTGTGAAGATAAAAAGGTAGTTGAAGCTAGCGTTTTAGAAATTTCTGATGTGGATAAACAACCCATAAATACATTGGTGAAATTTAAAAATGTACAAATCATTGAGGAGGAAGTTGGACTCCCTTTTGCTATAGATGCTGAAGAAACCGAACGAACACTTATGGATTGTGAAGGAAATGAAATTGTAATGTTAAATAGTGGATATTCTGATTTCTATAAGGATAAACTTCCGGCGGAAAATGGATCCATTACAGGTGTGTTGGTACGCGATAAAAATGAATATCAATTAGTTGTTAGGAGTACCGATGATTTAGATTTAGATCAAGACCGTTGTGAAGGTTTGGAAGAAGAGATTTCATCAGAACAAATTTTTATTTCTGAATTGGCAGACCCCGATAATAATGCCGGAGCTAGATTTGTAGAATTATATAATTCTAGTACAAAAACGATTTCCTTGAATGGATGGAAATTTAATCGATACACCAATGATAATCAAGAATTAGGATCAAGTATTGATCTTACCAGTTTAGAAATATTTGCGGAAAGTACACTTGTATTTGCTGCAAATGCTGAAGAATTTAACATGGTCTACGGTTTTGAACCCAATTTAGAATCGGGAGATAATAGTCCGGCTGACTCTAATGGTGATGATAATTTTCAATTAATAGACCCATTTGATAAGGTAATAGATGCCTTTGGTGTTATTGGTGAAGATGGCTCCAATACAAATCATGAATTTGAAGATGGTCGTGCGGTACGAAAGTTAGAAATTGTTTATGGCAATGCAGTATTCGATGATACAGAATGGATTATTACAAATGATACAGGTGCTAATGGTACTATAGCTATGCCGCAAAATGCTCCTAACGATTTTACGCCGGGCGTTCGGTAGTAAAAAAACTTTTAAACTATTTTAATTGAATCGAGAAACATAAAAGGAGTCGATATTTCACTAACTCCTTTATGCCTGTATAGTTTATAAGTGTTTGTACATTTTCATTTAGCTTTCATTAAAATTTGAGTTTTATTCCACCGTTTACTACGAAACCGTCTACTGGTGCATAAATATCTTGAAATGTAGGGTTAGTGATTGTTCCTGTATAGATGGAATCGAACTTAGTTTGGCGTGTATCTATGAAGTTCTCAAAATTGACGAAGATTGAAAAATTCTCCCATAATTTTTCAACCATAAAGCCAGTGAGCCAATATTGTTTTCCAGTTGTTCCATCGTTCAGTTTTTGCGGACTGAAATAATATGCTTCTAATCCCATTTTTAATTTTTCTTCTACTTCATACATCAACACATTATTTAAGCGATGTCTTGCTACCAATGGAAAAGTTGTACTAGTACCATTATAATGTTGATTTACATCCGCATACGTATAACCTACAAAAAGTTTAAAATCTCCGTAGGTTATTTTTGTATTGGTTTCCACGCCTTTGGTATCAATATAACCATCAGGTTGCTGAAATTCATAGGCGTTATTTAATATAGGAGTCAATACTATTGGGTCTTTAACTTGTGTGTAGAAAAATAAAGCATTAATTGTAAATATTGATTTATCTGAAAGTGCTGTTTTATAGTTAACGTCAATATTTGTACCTATAGATTCTTCTGCGTTTGTGTTGGAAACATCTAGGGGAAGCACGTTATTGAACTGAATTCTTTCTGCATCTTCGGTAAAAACAGTGGGAGTTTTATACCCAAGCCCACCTCCTATTCGTGTGCTAAACTTCTCGTTTAGCTTGTATAGAGCAGAAATTCGGGGAAGCAGAAAAAACCCGTATTCATTTTGATAATCACCACGCAAGCCCGTTTCAAGTATAAATTTTTCCGTTGGGTTCCAGGTATTTTGAACAAAAGCACCAACAGTGGTGTAATTGTAATCTACGGCATCTACTGCGCTAACATTACTTTGCGTGAATTTATCGGTCCATAAATTTAAACCACCAATCCATTCTAATTTTTCATTTTTGTAATTGTAGTTTGCCTCACTAAAAGAAGCCAACTGAATGCCTGAAAATTCAAAATCAGGAATTTCAATATTTCTATCATAATAACTGACGCTATTTTTTAAAGCGAATTTCGATTTTTCATCTATAATGCGATTAATACCAAATTGCGTGCTAAAGCGGTTGGTTTTATTTTCTTCAAAGTAAGTGTTTATACTACTACCATTACCTTCAATGTATTTTATATCACCCCCAATACGGTCTTCAGCTGTGTTATTAAAGCCTATATTCAAAGTTGTTTGATCATTTAAATAAAAATAGAATTTCGGATTTATGGTATATCGATTGAATTTTGGAATCGCTGTTAAACCAATATCGGCTGGGTCATAAGGACTACCCAAATTATAAGATGCGAAAATAGTTGTTCCAAACTTTTTGAACTTTTGCGAATAAAACCCACTTAAATCCAGCCCCAATGCCGATGTCCCGTTTATAACAAAGCTTATCTCACGTTCTTCTTTTGGCATTTTTGATATAAGATTTACCAATCCCGAAATAGCACCACCACCATAAAGTGTGGAGGATGCTCCTTTAATAACTTCAACTTGTTGTAGATCTAAAGGAGCAATCTGCATTAAACTCAAACCACCAGAAAATCCTGAATACAATGGTAGACCATCTCGTAATATTTGAGTATATTTTCCGTCTAGGCCTTGTATTCGAATAGACGAATTATAACTTGTAGCTGAGGTTTGTTGTGTTTGTATGCCGGTACTTTCATTTAATAACATTCTAATGTCACCCGGTTTCATATTTCCTTTTTCTTCCAATTCTTCGCCAGAAATAGTTTCTACCCTCGTCGCGACATTGTCAATAGTACGACTACTTCGCGTAGATTGAATTATGACTTCTTCTAAATGTTCACTAGAACTTTTTAATAATATTACAATAGGCTCTGTAGCAGAAATTGGAAAATTGAACGTTTTTTTTCTGGTTTCGTAACCGATATAGCTAAACACGATAATATGTTCTCCATTTGGAATATTTTTTAGCACTGTGTATCCGTCCATATCGGAGCTAACTCCATTGGTAGTACCTTCTAAAATGACTGTAGCACCCATTAAAGGTTCATTTGTTTCACTGTCTCTTATAATATTGTTAAGTGAGTTTTGACTGAATACCACTGTTATATTGATAACGGCAATAAACAGCATGATAATTTTTTTCATTGCTGATAAATTTGTTAATGTGATAAGAAAATGTAACGATGTAAAACACCGAGGTGAATTAGTTTGCGCAACAGGCACAATACATTAACCTATTTTTGGCGGTTGCCAAATAGCAATATGAAATTCTGAAAAGAAGGAAGGATTATATATTGAAACTAGATTAGTCGATAAAACTTCATCCGGTGTCAAAGAAAAATTAACGGTTGTAAAGGTGAAGCCAACACAATTGCCACAAGCATAAAACGGAGAACAAATGCCTTTGTGCTCTTTGTTTTCATCATTGTCTTGATTAAAATGATTGTCAGTTACTTGTGTAGTTTGATAAGAATCATCTTCAGTACAATTACTATCTTCACAACAAGGCCTTATGGCAAGTGCCAAAATATAGATAGCAAGTAAAAACGATATATATTTCACAGTTCAAAGATAGCACCTATTTTTTATGCTGTATAAATTAATTTCTATGTTATTTTTATATAAGGTAGGTAACGACTTTGAAAAGTAGTGTACGACTTGTAATTATCTTGAAAATAAAAAGCCGCCTTTTTAACTAAGGCGGCTTTCGATAAAAAGTTATTCTAAATTAGACCAAATCGAAACGGTCTAAATTCATCACTTTTGTCCATACGGCAACAAAATCTTTTAAGAATTTTTCCTGTGAGTCAGCTGATGCATATACTTCTGCATAAGCTCTAAGTTCCGTATTGGAACCAAATATTAAATCTACACGAGTACCAGTCCATTTTACATCACCAGTAATGCGATCACGACCAGCAAAAACACTTTCATCAGTAGAAGTGTCTTCCCATTTAACGCTTAAGTCTAAAAGATTTACAAAGAAATCATTTGTTAATACTTCGCGTTGGTTAGTTAAAACGCCATGACGAGATTTGTCAAAATTTGTATCTAGCACACGAAGTCCGCCGATTAAAACGGTCATCTCCGGTGCAGTTAATTTTAATAACTGAGCTCTATCAACTAACATTGCTTCAGCAGGAGATTTAAAATCAGAATTTTTATAGTTTCTAAAACCATCTGCATTGGGTTGAAGGGCTTCAAATGCAAAGGCATCCGTTTGCTCTTCTGTTGCGTCATTTCTTCCTGGAGTAAAAGGCACTTTAATTTCATTACCACCTTTTTTAGCAGCTTCTTCTATCCCTGTACTACCTCCTAAAACGATCAAATCTGCTAATGAAACTTTTTTGTTTCCAGATTGGGCTTCATTAAATTCCTTTTGTATTCCTTCTAATGTGCCAAGAATGTTAGCTAATTCTGCTGGGTTATTTACTTTCCAGTCTTTTTGAGGTGCAAAACGAATACGTGCTCCATTAGCACCACCTCTCTTGTCAGAGTCTCTATATGTTGAAGCAGAAGCCCAAGCGGTAGAAACTAATTGAGAAATTGATAAACCAGAAGCTAAGAGGCGTTTTTTTAATTCAGCAATATCAGCTTCATTAATTAATTCATAATCTATTGCTGGAATAGGATCTTGCCAAATAAATTCTTCCTTAGGGACTTCTGCTCCTAAATATCGAGCAGCAGGTCCCATATCTCTATGCGTTAATTTAAACCATGCGTTCGCGAAAGCCTTTTCAAAAGCTTCAGGATCTTTATGAAATCGTTTTGAAATTTCTAAATACACCGGGTCTACCTTCAATGCCATATCGGCATCTGTCATCATTAAATCTTGTGTTTTTGTTGCATCACCTGCTGTCGGAGCTTTTTTAGCAGCTGATTCAGCCGTAGGTCTCCATTGGTTTGCACCACCCGGACTTTTAGTTAACTCCCAATCATAGCCTAATAAAACTTCAAAATAATCATGATCCCATTTTGTTGGGTTTGGTGTCCAAGCACCTTCAATACCACTGGTTATAGCATCATCTAAAACTCCAGTGCCAAATGAATTTTTCCAACCTAAGCTTTGTTCTGTAATCGATGCTCCTGCTGGTTCTGCTCCTACATATTCATCTGGGTTAGCTGCACCATGGGCCTTCCCAAAAGTATGTCCACCTGCTGCTAAAGCAACCGTTTCTTCATCATTCATAGCCATACGGCCAAAAGTTTCTTTTAAGAGTTTAGCTGTTCCTAAAGGATTTGGTGACCCATTAGGCCCTTCTGGGTTTACATAAATAAGTCCCATATGAGAAGCCCCTAAATTGGCTTCTAATTTGTATTCGCCTTCAGAAAAACGTTCTTCATTGCCCATCCATTCAGACTCAGAACCCCAGTAAATATCTTCTTCAGGTTGCCAAATGTCTTCGCGACCTCCCGCAAAACCAATCGTTTGGAAACCCATCGATTCTAAAGCGCAGTTACCTGTTAATATCATTAGGTCTGCCCATGATAATTTTTTACCGTATTTTTTCTTTATAGGCCATAGTAATAATCGAGCTTTATCCAAATTACCATTATCTGGCCAACTATTTAATGGTGCAAAACGTTGTGAACCAGAACTTGCTCCACCTCGTCCATCACCAATTCTATATGTACCGGCACTATGCCATGCCATACGAATCATAAATGGTCCATAATGACCATAATCTGCAGGCCACCAATCTTGTGAAGTAACTAAGGATTTTTTAATGTCATTTTTTACAGCTTCCAAATCTAATGATTTGAATTCTTCAGCATAATTGAAGTCATCATCCATAGGATTTGTTAATGCAGAATTTTGACGTAGTACATTAAGGCGTAATTGGTTGGGCCACCAGTCTTGATTTGTTGTTCCGCCACCGGCGTTTTGTTTTAGGGTTCCTCCTAAATAAGGGCACTTGCTTGAGTCGTTAATGTCAAAAGCTTCTCCGTGCGGATTGTTTTCATTATTGTCCATGATTTGAAGTTTTTTATTACTGTTCTTGTAAATTTATTAAAAAAGCAGACCACATGCTATAGATGTTTTCTTGATTTAAATTATTAAACTATCGATTTTATCTATATCATATTTTTTATAATGTTTTAATGCTACTTATTTTAGCTAAACGAAGGACCTAAAAACAATTTATTGTAATTGTTTTTTTATAATTTTATATGAATGGAAAATGAAGCTTTGTTTACGGAAATAAGGAATGGTAATACTGTTGCAGTAAAAGCAATATTGGATGAAAATATAGAGGCATTAAATGTTCGTGATCAGCGGGGGTCTACACCGCTAATTTTGGCTACCTATTATAATCATGAAGAAATTGTAAACTTACTTTTAGAAAAGGGTGCTGATATTAATGCTAAAGATTCTTCTGGCAATACTGCTTTAATGGGAATTTGTTTTAAAGGATTTACTAATATTGCGGAAAATCTTATTAACAAAGGAGCAGACGTTAATGTACGTAATTCCATGGGAGGAACATGCTTAATTTATGCCGCAACTTTTAACCATATAGAAATTGCCAAATTACTTATTGAGAATGGTGCTGATGCTTCTTTTAAAGATGCTAGAGGTAATAGTGCTCTGGACCACGCCAAAATGCAAGGAGGAGCTGATATGATTTCTTTATTAGAAAAATAAATGAATGAACAATTAAATATTGCATTGGTTCAAACTTCAATTGTTTGGGAAAATCCAAAGGCCAATAGAACAATCCTTTCTCAAAAATTAAATACTATTAAATCTGATGTTGATTTAATAATTCTTCCAGAAATGTTTACTTCAGGTTTTACAATGAATCCTAAAAATTTAGAAGATTCTGAAGGTGAAAATACTGTGGCTTGGATGCAAGAAATTGCCGCTACTAAAAATATGGCAATTGTTGGTAGTATTCCTTTTTATGAAAATAATAAATACACCAATCGTCTCTTTTTTATTACTGCAGATGGCGAGAAATACAATTATGATAAAAAGCACACTTTTACACTTGCTGGTGAAGATAAAGTGTATCAGTCAGGATTAAAAAGACTTATTGTTTCTTACAAGGGATTTAATATTTGTCCAATGATATGTTATGATTTACGTTTTCCGGTTTGGGCAAGATTTAAAAATGATTATGATGTATTAATTTATGTTGCCAATTGGCCAGAACCACGAATAGCAGCTTGGGATATTCTTTTAAAGGCACGTGCCATCGAAAATCTAAGTTATTGTGTCGGTGTTAATAGAATTGGGGAAGATGAAAATGGTTTGAAATATTCCGGACATTCGGCAGTTTTTGATGCCCTAGGAAATCAACTTTGCTTTTCAACAAAAGAAGAGGTTATTTATAGCACTATTGAAAAAAGTCAGCTTATAAATACTCGAAAAAAACTTATGTTTTTAGAAGATAAAGACGATTTTAAATTTATTTAGGTTGCACTAACATCTAAAGCCTAAACAAATCCATCACAAATTAATTTGCGCTACCTTGGTGTTTGTACGGCAAAAAATTAAGATTACCTTTATATAGCAAATAATATAAGCCAAATTATTATACAGCAATATTTACAAGAATACTTTGTAAATCTTTTGCTGAAAATGGTTTTAGAATATAGTTATGAATTATTTCATAATTTCCAACTCTTTCTAAATCTCTTGGGTCAACAGAAGAACTGATTATGTATACCATAACTTTATCTTTATTATTGTTCTCAATTTTGGTGAATTCTTCTAAAAATTCCCAACCATTCATAATTGGCATGTTTAAATCTAAAAAGATAATAGACGGTAATTCTTTGCCAGATTCTGTTAGATTAATAAACTCCGTAAGCGCGTCTTGTCCATTATTGAAAACAAGTATTTCTTCACAGAAATCTACTTCTTGAATTATTCGTTTAGTGCCATAAATGAAAATATCATCATCATCAATTATACACGAAGTTTGAATTTTTTTCATAATACTTTTTTGTTTTATTTAGGCTTTTTTAAATTTTAAGGTAAAGATAGTTCCCTTATTTAATTCGCTTGTTAATTCTATTTTACCATTCATAGCTTCAATTTGGTTTTTGGTAATAAAAAGACCAATTCCTTTGGCATCTTTATTATTATGAAAAGTCTTATACATACCAAAAATTTTCTTACCATGCCGCTTTAAATCAATTCCTAGACCATTATCAGCAAATTTAATTTCAATGAATTCGTCTTTAATTTCTGATGAAATACTAATTTTTGGCTTGCGATCTGGTGATGAATATTTAAGTGAGTTTGAAAAAAGATTAAGTAAAATACTGTCTAAATATGCGGGTACCACATTTACAAAATGCGTTTTACAGATGTTAAATTCATAAACAGCATTTTTTTCTTGAATTAGACCAGTAAGCGTATCCTTTACACGATTGACTGCATTTAATAGACTTTCGCTCTTCATTGTTTCAAGAGCACCTGTTTTAATTAAAACAACTTCATTTAAATGATGTACAGTTTCATTTAAACTTTCAGCTGCATTCCCTAACATTTTTTCAATGTTCTGTTTTTCGGAATGGTCGCTTTCTAGATTTAAAAATCTAGTTAACATCAACATATTACTCGAATGTGATCTAAGGTTATGCGAAACAATATGTGCAAAATTCATTAAACTAGCATTCTGACCCTTGGTAACTTCAACCAGCGTTTTTAGTCGCTTTTCAGCTTCAATTCTAGAGGTCATATTTACAATTTGACCAATTAAATGCGAAATTTTACCATTTATATCATTTACCGAAGTTATTGATATCATTGAATGAATAATGGTACCATTTTTATGATAGAATCTTTTTTCAGCTTGAATGCTCGATACTTCACCAGATACTAATCTTTTTTTAAATGTTTGAGACTTTTTAATGTCATCAGGAAAAGTAATGTCGAATGCTGTTCTATTTAGTAGTTCTTTACGAGTATAACCTAACATTTTGCAAAAAGCGTCGTTAACTTCAACCATAGTTCCTTTCAGGTTAACTTTGGTCATTCCAACATTGGAATTTGAAAAGATAGCAGTAAAAGATTCGTTATTGCGTAAAAGCTCTAATTTGGTGTTTTTAAATTCGGTTATATCCCAATTAGCACCTATAATTTTTATTGGCTTGTTTTCGGAATCATAAATTATTGCACCCCTACCTTTAATATGCCGGATTGTATTATCAGGCCATATAATTCTAAAATCTGTATTAAATTCTTTTTGACCGGTAAGTGCTAACTTAATTGCTTTTACACTTTTATCGTAATCGTCGGGATGTAAAATAGAACGTAATGTTTCGTATCCTGCAAAAGTGTTTTTGTCTGCTTTATATATGTCAAAAGTAATATCATCCCAGTGGAGACTATTATCTTCAAAATCATAATTCCAAATACCAATTTTGGCTGCACTAGTAGCCATTGCCAACCGGTCAGAAACTTTATGATAATCTATTTCTATCCTTTTCTTCTCGTCAATATCTTGGAAAGTGCCGTAAACTCGAATACATTCTCCATTAAACATTTCTGTTTCACCCTTTGCCCGAACCCAAAGCTCCTTGCCTTTTGCTGTAACTATTTGAAGTTCTAAATCCCAGCTGGTACCCTCTGCTATAGCTTCACTTACACATCTTGTAATTTCGTCTTTAGAAGTTCCTTCCTTGTAAAAGTTTATGGAGGTTTCTAAATCGGGTTGGAAATCTAGTGGTACTTCGTGTATTTCTTTAGTAACAGCTGTCCAATGTACTTGTCCGTTACGTAAATCAACTTCCCACCCTCCAATCCGTGCTACTTTTTGAGCTTTAAGTAGTACTTCTTCACGATGTCGGTCAACAGTTATGTCTTCTTCAATTATAGATAAACCAGCGATTATTCCATTTTCATTATTCCAAGAATTAATGGCACATTTAGTCCACTTTATTCTACCAAAGGTGTCAATTGATTTGAATGTTTTCGATGCAATCTGTTGTCCTTGCAGGCAATGTAGGTGCATTTGTCTAGCCTCATCAGAAGTGTTAGGTAAAATATTATAATATGACTCACCTATTAATGAAGTTTTACTTTTAGCTATGTCCTTCAGCCACACATCCGAATAACCAATTATATGCATATTCGTATCCACAACGACTACCGCCTTTGGTGAACTTTTTACAAATAAAGAAATAGATGATGTTACTAAATCGGTCATGTACTACAGAAAAACATTCTAGTTTATTACTACTAAACGTAAGAAATCACTTAAAAAGTATGTAGTACCGTCCAAAAATACTTATAAGAGTAATGTCTCCTGAAATCAGTAATTTTAGTGCTTGATTTAAAGCTATTTAACGAAGAATAATTTGTTTAATTATCTAGGATAAAAGTCTCTTCTAATTCCCAATTAGCTCTTATTTCTAGCGTGTCTGGGTAATAACTAACTCTTTCTGGCTGTAATTTTTTTAGAAAATTACCTGTATCCCAAACTTTATTTCCATTTGTATCAAAAATAACCCTCAAAAAGTATTTAGAAGGTTCTACATTGTTGAATTCAAGAATTTCGGGCTTTTCTGTGTAAATTTCTTGTTTAAGCTCGCCTTGTTGGTCAGTAAGTTGAATTACTAATGGGTAGGAAGTAGAATCGGTTTGTACCTTCAATCTTAAATTCCCATAATCTGCTGGACTGTTTGTAGATAAACTATAATTTATAGTATCATTAACCTCATTGAAAAAATCGGTTACTGCGCCTGGCATCAGGTTAAGGGCGTAGTTTTGATTAGGTTCTTTTTCAAAATCGAAATCAATTTCGTTTTCTATACTATCAATCATGACCTTAAAATTCACCTTAAGTGAGTCTTTATCAATCATACTAAATTTGGTAGTATCAATTTTTGAAATAGGTGTATTTAACGTTATCGCAAAATCTTTATTAAAATTTAACCCACCAGACTGATTTGGACTTAATTGCAGTGAATCTGTTTCTACCTTTCGTTTTTTAACTGAAAATGTGTCAATTATTGAAAGTTTGTCATTTATAGCTAGAAAAACAATGGAATCTAAATCTGTTGGAGTAAACCAAAAATTAAGTGTATCCTTATTTCGTAATTTTAAAAGTCGATAATTAACAGAGTCTGGCAAAACTGTTAAATTCTCAATTCTAAAATCCTCTCGTAAACCATAATATCCAAAAGCTATTTTGTTTGTCGCTTCAAAACTGGGTACCTGTATGCTGTAATTTTGTATTTCTTTAAATAAAGTAAGTAGATACGTGCTATCTGTAGGTAAACTAAGGGTATCTTGAGAAAAGGCAATCTTATCGGCGTTTTGATCAAAAATGTTGTTTTTAGCCTCATCTTTTAATGCAAATAACCTGTATTTGCCAGCTTTTATGTTTTTGAGAGTGAATATTACCGTGCTGTCTAAAGTATTGGTAATATAATTGGGAGGTTTTTTAAAGATGGTTGAATCGTTATAGGCCGTGTCAATCTCGTACAACATAACACTAATAAACTCTTCAGCTTTTCTTTTGAATGCATCTCGTACTACACCAGATACGGTTAAGGAGTCAATATAAGTTCCTGTAGAAAAAACATAACTTAAAAAACTGCTTGGATTGCCTTCGTTATGGTCGACAATACTCTGACCAAAATTGAAGGTATACGTAGTGTTTTCTCTAAGCGTATCCTTAATTTGTATCTCAACATATTTGCTTGCACCTCCTTGCGGTGTTATCGTAGGTGTATATTCTAAAGGTGGTGAAACGATTAATTGATCTTGAATATCTTTTAATGTTATGTACTCGTCAAAGTAAAGCCGTATTCGTTTGGCTTTAAATTCAATGGACATATTTGGAGGAACCGCTTTCAATAAAATTGGAGGCTCAGTGTCTTTAGGCCCACCAGTTGGACTACCCCGGTTTGCACATTTAACCAGTGCAGCGGCTATTAAAAAGATAAAAACACAACCGATAAAGCGTCTCGTCATGGGATATTTTCAAAGTAATTCTATAACAAAGAAACGACTTAAATTAAATAAATGGAAGGTTTTATGATTTGATCATTTATGCGCGTAAAGGAACTACTGCCATACTAGCCACATAGATGTTGATATTTTTAGATTTTTGTAAGGCCTTGGCACAAAGTTCTATTGTTGCTCCAGTAGTAATAATGTCATCAACCAATAAAACATTTTTATTTGCTAAATCCATTGAATTTGATAGCGTATACAGTGATTTGTTCTCGAACCAACGACCCAATCTCCCTTTTTTGGTTTGCGTTTTCGAATTGGATGTTTTAAGTAATATATCGTCCCTAAACTCAGCATTTAAATTAGTGGCTAAGTGCTTAGCAAATCGTGTAACTTGATTATAACCTCTTCGTTGTAATTTTTTGCGGTGCAAAGGAACTGGAACTACATAGTCGATAGCATCGATAAAACCATTAGTTTTTATAGTATTTCCGAACCATTCGCCAATAAAATCTCCTACTATTTCTTGGTTCTTATATTTTAAATGGTGTAAAAGCTGTTGTACAATCCCATTTTCAGTGAAGAATAGAAAAGAATTTGCCTTTTTAACGTTAATTCGCCCATAAAAAATACGGTCAACGGTATTTTCTACGTTAAAAGTATAATCGGTAAGCGGTAGATCATTTCTACAAGATGTGCATATAAGGTGTTCTCCACCCAATAAATGTGTATTACAACCAAAACACACCCTTGGGACTAGGATGCTGCTTATATCATTTACTATATTTGATAGTTTTGCACACATTATTTTTAAACTAATAAAAAGTTGCCTACTTATAATTTTACTTGATGAACGCCCAAGATAAAAAATTCAACAATAAAATAATTTTTGCTGCCTTGGTAGCTGTAATTATAGCGATTTTAATTGCTTACTACTACAGTTATACCCAGTCTCAGAGCGAAATTTTGTATCTAGAGAATGAAAAGGAAATTCTAGTGAAGGACCTAACGCTTATGAAAGCTGATTTAGATAGGCTAGCTTCTAGAAATGAAGTTGATGAAATTGAGCTCGAAAGGTCTAGATATGAGATACAACAATTACAAGATTCTGTTGGGAGATTGAACTTTACAGTTGAAAAGTTACGTGAATATAAATCGGAACTTAGAAGACTTGAGGCTCAAAATGATAGTCTTAAGCTTAAAAACAACTTTCTTAAGTATAATAGCTCTTTATTAGTTGATAAATATGAGAATAGTCAAAGAGAAATTGCTTCGTTGCAAGAAGCTAGAAATGAAATGACTAAGGTTGAGTCGCTACAACGTCAAAAACAGAAAGAGCTCAATGAAGAGTTGAAGAAAAAGAAATACTTAGAATTAGATAAAGAACAAACTGAAGGAGCAGGCTTACGTGTAAGAGATGAAAGTGCTATTATCACCACCAAGGCTTCAATAGTTGAAAAGCTTAGAGGTTGTATCACTATATCAGCAGATAGTGAAGCTAAAAAGCAAGAAAAAATTCTATACTTTCAATTTCTAGATTCAAACATGCGTATTGTTGAGGATAACGCCAACACGATTACAGTAAATGGTAATGTTTATAGTAAAAGAGTACAACTTTTATATAGTGGCGAAGAAATGAGAGTTTGCGACTTTATTACCATACCAAAAGGATCTTTAGAAGGTGGAATTTATACCTTAAATGTATTTGAAAACGATAAACTTCTCTCATCAACTGAATTTCGTTTAAAATAATTTATTCCCTTAGATTGTAAAATTCTATTTTTGTCGAATGGCAAAACAGGAAGACGATTTTAAAAAGGTAATTTCACACGCAAAGGAATACGGATATGTATTTCAATCTAGTGAAATATATGATGGATTAAGCGCTGTGTACGACTACGCACAAAATGGTGCTGAATTAAAGAAAAATATACGGGAGTACTGGTGGAAAGCTATGGTACAGCTCAATGACAATATCGTTGGGATTGATTCGGCTATTTTTATGCACCCTACCATTTGGAAAGCATCGGGCCATGTAGATGCCTTTAATGACCCCTTAATTGATAATAAAGATTCCAAAAAACGATATAGAGCAGATGTTTTAGTTGAAGATTATGTAGCTAAAATTGAAAGCAAGATTGAAAGAGATGTCAAAAAAGCTTCTAAGCGTTTTGGTGATAAATTTAATAAAGAACAGTTTTTAGCTACCAACCCACGTGTAGTTGAATATCAAGGACAGGTAACTTCTATTTTAAAACGATTGGGTAAATCGTTGGAAAATGAAGATCTAGCAGATGTAAAAAAACTTATAGAAGAGTTGGAAATTGCTTGCCCAATGTCAGGGTCTAAAAATTGGACCGATGTTAAGCAGTTTAATCTAATGTTTGGTACAAAATTAGGAGCCTCTGCAGAAAGTGCTATGGACTTGTATTTGCGACCAGAAACAGCACAAGGTATTTTTGTAAACTTCTTAAACGTACAAAAAACGGGGCGTATGAAGATTCCGTTCGGAATTGCCCAAACTGGTAAAGCATTTAGAAATGAAATTGTCGCCCGACAATTTATCTTTAGAATGCGAGAGTTTGAACAAATGGAAATGCAATATTTCATTAAGCCAGGTACGCAACAAGAATGGTACGAGAAATGGAAAGAAAATCGTATGAAATGGCACCTTTCTTTAAACATGGGTGAGGATAATTATCGCTTTCATGATCATGAGAAATTAGCGCATTATGCCGATGCAGCTTCCGATATTGAGTTTCGTTTCCCTTTTGGATTCAAAGAGTTGGAAGGAATTCATTCTAGAACCGATTTCGATTTATCACAACACGAAAAGTTTTCTAGTAAAAAGCTACAATATTTTGATCCAGAAACAAGAGAGAGTTATGTGCCTTATGTATTAGAAACTTCTATTGGTTTAGATCGAATGTTTTTGGCAGTTTTCTCAAACTCTTTGAAAGAAGAACAACTAGAGAATGGCTCAACACGAACTGTTTTAAAACTTCCTGCTGTATTAGCTCCCACAAAAGCGGCTGTTTTCCCGTTAGTAAAGAAAGATGGGTTGCCTGATTTAGCTAAAGAGATTATAGCAGATTTAAAATGGGATTTCAATGTTTTATATGATGAAAAAGATGCTGTAGGACGTCGATATAGAAGACAAGATGCTAATGGTACACCTTTTTGTATTACTGTAGATCATCAATCTTTAGAGGATAAAACAGTAACAATTAGACATAGAGATTCTATGGAACAAGAGCGTGTTGAAATAGCTGCATTAAAACAGATTATTCATGAAGCAGTGGATATGAAGTCTTGGTTAATGAAAATGGTTTAACAGAACTGATTATAACCGATAACCTAACCGTACACCCCCGTAATAATTTATGCCATTACCGGGGTAGAAATAGCGTGGTTCACTGCCTCCAAAACCTTGGGTGTTAATTAGAACAGATTGTGCGTATGTAGCGTCTAAAAGATTGTTTATTCCAAAGTCTACGCCTAAAGTGAATTTAGGAGTTATTTTCTTTTGATATCCGATTTTGGTATGCACAATATTATACGAATCACTGTACAAAGAGTTCGCATCTGTTAATGGAATTGAACTTACATATTGGTGTGTTGTATTCCAATAGAAATTATTGAAAAACTGCATTTGAAGCCCAGATGTAGCGCTATTTTTTGGAACACCAGTTAAAGGATTCCCCGAAAAATCTTCACCTTCGTCAATAAATTCAACAAATTTATGATGATTGTGCGTATAGTTGATAAATGGAGTTATCTGTAAATTTGCCCCTAGTTTTAAATGATAACTTATAGCTAATTCAATTCCTTGATGCCTTGTTTTTCCTGCATTTTTTCCAATATATTGGTCGTCATTAACTCTTTCTGCAACCAATAAATTATTAATGTTCATTTGATATAAAGCAATGTTTATCGACAGCTTTTTGTCATCGAAATATAGTTGCGAACCAATTTCATAATTTACACCAGTTTCTTGAGAAATATCTGGGTTAATTACGCCATCAGGAGTTAAAGTTTCTTCTAAACTAGGGTTTGAAAACCCTCTGCTTACATTCGCATATAAACTGTTGTCGTTTTTAAAAGAATAGTTTAAATCAAGACTAGGAAGTAGTATAGCTTTAAAGCTACGTTTTGCACTTTTATTATTGATTCCGGAATTAAACTGATCTCGATAATCGTAATTTGTTTTGTTGATATTTAGACCTAATTGTGCAGAAAACGCTTCAGAAAAAGGAACTAATAAGGTGCCAAATCCATTGAATTGCCTTCTATATTCTTTATTTGCGGAATACTGATTTCCTTGTAAACTACCATTTCCATTATTGTCTTCATATAAATTTTCAAATTGATTCCAATTATACTCATCCTTAAGTAATTCACCGCCGAATGTGTATTCTGCAGCAATATCAGAAATATTTAATTTGCCAATGAATCTAGATCTTACCCCATAACCGTTGGTAAATTCATCTAATATTCCAAAAGGGGCAGGCTCGTAATGGTCTAAATAGTTGTAAAAAACACTAGTTGAATTTTTTAGTTTATCGCTAAAAGCATGTTCATAATTAAGTCCTAATAAGGTGTAATTATTAGCTTCATAACCTTGGGATACACGCCATGTATAGGTAACTTGTTTTGGGTTTTCAGCAAAAGCTGTTGCGCCTAATGAACTCGGTATTTGAGCCGAATAATCCATGTGATTTACAAGTAAACTTATTTTGTTTTTCTCATTTATTAAATAAGAAGTATTCAAAAGTACCCCGTCGCGTTCGAAATTGTTGTTGTCACGATATCCATCAGTTTCGGTATGGCCATATTGTAAACCAACCCGAAGTTTACCATCAAAATGATTGAATGATAAATTGTTCTTTATTAAGCCAAAAGATCCAACTGTAAAACTATTGAATAGATTTGTAGATTTACCTAAGGCTTGTTTTGGATTTAGAATTATTGCTCCTCCTAAATTACTTCCGAAAGCTGTTCCTTTAGGTCCTTTTACTACTTCAATTTGACTAATATTTTCTACATCATACGCTTCAATTTCAGATGTCCCTGATCCATTGGTAATAGGTATGTCATTATAATACATTCGTAATTTATTCGTGCCAAAAAGCGTTCTTGATCCAATACCACGAATAGTGATTCTATTGGTGTTTAAAGCACCAGAGTGAATGTATACTCCAGATATTTGGTTGATAGCAGAAACCATATCAATAGGACTATAATTTTGAAAAATTTTTGCGCCTAAAATATCAGATTGAGTAATGCCAGTAGTGTTTTTTGTCTTTAATGCGTCAAGAAGAATTACCTCGTCAAGTTGTGTAATACTGTCTTTTTGGGTAATGTCTTGGGCTTGAATAAATTGTAGGCCTAAAAGAAATAGGAGGGAAATGTGTTTCATGTAAATTTCGTGAAACGTAAAAATAAAACTTAAAATCGGAAACCAAGCGACAATCCAGCGCGATATATAAAGTTATTTTGATATTCTTCTACATTAATATTTCTGCCAAGTCCAGCAGAAATTTCTAAGGTTAATTTTTGACCAAAAGTTGACCATTTTCTACCTAATCCAAGACCTAATGCTATTGAATTATAGTCATTATTTCTGGTCTCTAGATTATTGGTAACATCAATATCACTTGTGTAATATAGCCCAAAAGCTTCTGCAAAAATGCCACTTTTAGGGTTATATCCAAAATAGGCTCTTAAATTTGGCCCTATACCGAAATTACCAGTATTATTATGTGCATCACCATTAAAATAAATGGTTCCACCTATGCTCGTGTCTGGTGTAAAGTAGTACTCATACGAACTTTCAATTGCTGTTGTGGCTAAAAAACGTCCCATATTAAATCGTAGTTCATGATTATTGTAACTATCTCGATACCCTTGCGCATTTACAAACAAACTGCTAGTAATGAATAAAATTAATAATAGCTTTTTCATATTCATATGTATTTATATTTTTCCTAAATCAATTTGCGTTCCAAACTTTTTTAATCCTTAAAACATTCTTTATTTTCGAATTAAATTAGAAATCAATGAAAATAGTATCCTATAATGTTAATGGAATTAGAGCCGCATTAAAAAAAGGCTTTATTGAATGGTTGGAGTCGGTAAATCCGGATGTAATTTGTCTTCAAGAAATAAAGGCTCAGGAAGACCAACTTGATTTATCAATTTTTGAAGCTGCTGGTTATCCATATAATTATTGGTATAGTGCACAGAAGAAAGGTTATAGTGGTGTTGCTATTTTATCCAAAACTAAACCAGATCACATAGAATTTGGGACAGGAATAGAAACTATGGATTTTGAAGGAAGAAATTTAAGAGCTGATTTTGGAGATATTTCTATAATGAGCATGTATTTACCATCAGGTACTAATATTGCGCGTTTGGATTTTAAGTTGAATTACATGGATGAAATTCAAGAGTACGTTAATGAATTGCGAAAAGAAAGACCAAATTTAATTGTACTTGGAGATTATAATATATGTCATGAGGCCATTGATATTCACAATCCTGTAGGATTAAAGAATGTTTCAGGATTTTTACCTGTAGAACGTGAGTGGATAGGTAATTTCATCAAAAGTGGATTTATTGATAGTTTCAGATACTTTAATGATGAGCCAGATAATTATACTTGGTGGAGCTACAGGGCGAATGCCAGAAATAATAATAAAGGTTGGCGTTTAGATTATGGGATGGTTTCAGAACCTCTTGAAAGCAGATTGAAACGATCTGTGATTTTACCTGAGGCAAGGCATAGTGACCATTGTCCGATTTTAGTGGAAGTAGAAACATAGAAATAGTACTAAATTAAAACTAAAAACCACAGTTTATTTTAACCGTGGTTTTTAGTTTTTAGAATATTTATTAGAAGGTTAACCTACCTCTACCGGCATTTCCAGTATTGTAAAAATCCCACCCACTATTAGTTGTATTATCCAACCAAACTTCTGGATTATCATAGATATCGGTTCTACCAGAAGCTCTTGAATATCTACTATCATCTTGTAAATGAACGTCAAACCATTTGACATTCCATCCATCAGTACCTTGTAGGGCTAAGGTGGCATTTTTCACCTCAATCCAATCTGATCTTGGTATATGAACTCTTAAATAGAAAAAGTCCCAAGAACCATTTTCAAAGTCATTTCTTGAGGGATCATTTAATCTGAACCAAGGTACTTGATAATCTCCATTGTTAGTTAAAAAATTAATCCTACCCCAGACATTACCATCAGTTTGACTGTAAGGATCGGTATCAGTTCTGATAGCAACCTTAAAATATATGAAAGCTTCTGATTTGCTGGTACTTTTTTCTTCTATCATGAAGTTATGTACGTCCTCTAGAAAGGAGTTTTCTGCATCTTCTCTACTTAAAGACCCACTATATTGTTTATATAATACGGGAGTTAATGTTTCTAGACTTGACACGAGTTCCGAATCATTGTGACCCGTTTTACTGGTAAAACCTTCTTCTAAGGATTCTTCTACACTTATATCATTATCATGTTCTTCTTTTTGACAAGAGGTCATCATCAAAGACATTAGAAGTAGTCCGCTTGCAATAATTTTTATATTAGTTTTCATAATTAAAAGCTTTTAAGATTAATTTGCTTCTCTTTATGAAAACTGAAGGCAAAAGGTTAACCTCTTATATTTAAATGTATACATTCATTTGAAACAATAGTTGGTATATATAGATTGAAAGAAATAAAAAAAAGCGCCTATTGGCGCTTTTTTTTTATCTATAAACGGTCATATGCCCGACAAATTCTCTATCGTCAGTTGGTCCGTTTAGTTTAATTACGTACCAATAATCACCTGTTGGAAGGTTTTCTTTTTTATAAGTTCCATCCCATTCTCCAACACCAATGTATTGTTTTATCTGTCGGCCGTACCTATCGAAAATAGTTACCAACATGTTAGGGAATCCTTCTGAGTTTCCAATAACCCACGTATCGCGTGTTCCATCACCATCAGGAGTAAAGAAGTTTGGAATCTCTATATCTATAAATTCTAAGTACACATCTATTGAAGTTTCACAACCTGCACCATCAACTACTCTTACGTTATAGGTGTCGGTATGATTAATAAAGTAAGACCCATCACTACTAGCATTGTCATTAAAATAATACGTATAACTTCCATCGCCACCGGTTGCTTCAACTTTAATTTCGTTGATACCACCTTGTTCACTTGTTAATTCTAGTGGATTTGGAGCGTCAATTACAATACTCTCAAGTCGCTCAATACATCCGCCAGAATGTAAGATGCTGATATAATGTGTTCCTGGAACGATATTCTCAAACACAGGACTATCTTGAGCTGCATTGATATCTTCAGAATTTAAAGCATACATAACATCGCTTGCAATAGTTTCGTCTTGGACAGTTACTGTTGAAATGTTCACTGGTTGTCCATCCCTACATTCATAGATTGTTTCATAAGTAGCTGTTAAATCAGCTCCTACTTCTATTTCTTGTAAGATGTTTTCTGTACAACTATTAGCATCTCTAATATAAACGATGTATGCACCACCATCTAGGTTATCGATAATCAAAGCGCTTGGGTCACCAACTGGACTGAAAGAACCGCTAGTGTTTTGTAAGCTATATTCGTAAGGTGCTGTACCACCAGTTATTTGCAATTCAATAAGGCCATTATCATCACTAGAACATAGTTCATCTTCAACTCTAGTAATTGCTACGGCAAGTGCTTCAGTAGGACCATCAATAACAATAGGTATTTCAACATCACAACCATTAGCATCTTGTACAATTACGGTGTAACTACCTACATCAAGATTCTCAAAGAAATTGGTGTCTACTGTTTTTTGAGGTTCAGAAGATATGGTATAGCTATAAGGTGCAACACCACCTGTAACAGTTATCGTAGCATTACCGTCAGCCTCACCAAAACATTGAACATCTCTATGGTCAGATAATGTAGCACTTAATAATGGTGGTTCAATAATACTGATGTTATCAGAGATATCCACACAATCAATTCCACTTAAAGCTCTAATTCTATAGGTACCTGCACCTAGGTTTTCAAATATACCTGATGCTTGAGCCGGAACTAAAACAGTGCCAGAACCGTCTTGTAGTTCATAAGTGTAATCACCTAAACCACCAGTAGCTTCAGCAATAAGCACAGCATCCATTTCACTAAAACAGTTGATAATGGTGTTAGTTGCATCGACAGTAACTACTAGAGGATCCACCACATTTATGGTACGTATTACAGAAATTGGAGACTCACAAAGATTTAAAGGATCAGCATCACGAGCTAAGAATTCATACGTACCAGGTCCTAAATTAGAGAACACATTATTAGAGGTCCAAGTACCTGATGCAGGATCAATCATGCTATATTCATACACTCCAGAACCACCAGTTGCAGATAATGTAATTTCACCTTGATTAGGTGTACAACTAGGCTCTTGTGTAATGGCTGCATCAACAGTTACCTCTGCAGGGTCAATTATATCTATTGAAGCAGAAACTACATCACATCCTCTACCATCGATAACTGTTACATTATAATGGCCTTCATTTAAATTGTTGAATACATTACCATCTTGAGGGGCACTACTTACGCCATCTGTAACATTATTTAAAACATATTGAAAATTTGTATGTCCATTACCAAATTCTCTTGAGGCGGTTACAGTTATAGAACCATTAGCAGCACCAGGACAAGTTGGATTCGTACTCGTTTCGGTTAATATAATCGCATCAATAGTTGGTATTGTAATTACCTGCATTACA
>NZ_JBDVFA010000101.1:0-3088 GCF_039941195.1 Aurantibacter sp.
AGTAATCAGTAATCAGTAATCAGTAATCAGTAATCAGTAATCAGTAATCAGTAATCAGTAATCAGTAATCAGTAATCAGTAATCAGTAATCAGTAATCAGTAATCAGTAAATTTAAAATTGATTTGTATCTAATGCAAATCAATTTTAAATCTACTTACTTTTTGTTGCGCTTCATTTTATGCACTAAATAAGACTCTTCTAAAACTTCAATTAATATTGTGTCATCTATTGCCTCTAAAGATGTATACCGTAAAGACTTCATCATTTTTCTACCCGCTGTAGTCATATATTCTAAATTCTTGGTCAAATGTGTGGCGTTCCAAAACCCCACATCAATATAATCTTTAGATTGGTTTAAATAACAAAAGGGTTTTCCTTCTATATAAAAAAAGGGAATCCGGTACTTGTATTTTAAATCAACCTCTTTTATTGTCATTTCAATTATCAACTGCATATGCAATAGCATACTTCTAAAAGGTTCCGGTTGGTTTAAGATATATTCTTCAGCTGGATTCATGGTTATAAAATTACTATTAATTAATCTTAACAACGTAATTATCATTAAATTGAATGTGCCATTTAAATACATTTGAAAAAGTCAACTACTATGAAAAAGTCAATTCTTTTTTGCTTCGCTGTCATTTCTTTTTATTTCCTTTCCGCCCAAGAACATTCCCATGTAGGCGCGCAACCAATTCACTTTCCTGATATTGTGGGTTACAAAACTTTAAAAACGGATTTACATATGCATACTGTTTTTTCTGATGGAAATGTTTGGCCAACTATTCGGGTACAGGAAGCACTACGCGAAAATTTAGATGCCATTTCTCTTACCGAGCATTTAGAATACCAACCACATGCTGCTGATATTCCACACCCTGATCGTAATCGTGCTCATGAAATTGCCCTTGAAGAAGCCAAAGAACATGATTTATTAATTGTACAAGGATCAGAGATTACAAGATCAGAACCCGTTGGGCATAATAATGCTGTTTTTATTACGGATGCAAATAAGGTATTGAAAGATAAGCCTGAGCAATCTTTTAGTGAGGCGAAAAAACAAGGTGCATTTGTTTTTTGGAATCACCCGGCATGGCACAGGCAAAGTCCGACAGGGAATCCAATCTTAACTGATTTTCAAAAAAAAAGAATTAAGAATGACGAATTACATGGAATTGAGGTTATTAATACTACCGATTATTCTAAAGAATCATTAGCCATAGCTTTAGAACAAAACTTAACTATAATGGGTACCAGTGATATTCATGGACTTATTGATTGGGATTATACCGAAAAAGGAAATCACCGACCAATTACGTTAGTTTTCGCTAAAGAAAAAAGCTTAGCAGGTTTAAAGGAAGCACTTTTTGCTGGTCGAACTGTTGCTGTTTACAACTCTCTTCTGGTAGGTAAACCTGAATATTTAAATCCGTTAATAAAAGCAAGCATCAAAATAAATTCAGCTAGATACGAAAAAGATACACAGGTTCTAATTATCGAAATTGAAAACACTTCTAGTAGTGATTTACTTTTAGAAAATGCTATGCCATTTTCATTTTATAGTAAGTCTCCTATTTTTACCATTGCTGCTGGTAAAAAAGAAACTTTACAAGTAAAGACATTAACAGAGTTGAAAAAAATTACATTACAGCTTACCGCGTTAGGTGCATATACAGCCCCAGATTTACACCCCGTTATTGCGTGGGATATATCAGTTGAAAAGTAAATCTCAATTTTATTATGCATAATTCTTGTTTGAATGAACTTTTTTATTTTACTTTGCTTTTCAAAGTACTTTTAATATGGAATCAAATAAATATCTCGATGACATTTCTGAAATAAAGAATATGATGAGCCGTTCATCTAGGTTTATCTCTTTAAGCGGACTCTCAGGAGTTTTAGCTGGCGTTTACGCTTTAATAGGAGCTGCTTTTGCTTATTTCAGATTACAAGAATTTTCATTAATTGATAAAGTTGATTATGGTAGAAGATTAAATTCCGCTCCCATAGAAACAGGACTTATATTAGATTTAGTTATCATAGCTGTTTTTGTGCTTACTGCCGCAATAATCACAGGAGCAGTACTTTCAATTCGTAAAGCTAAAAAAAGTGGCGAAAATGTTTGGAACCCATCTAGTCGCCGTTTACTAGTAAACTTTTGTATTCCATTGTTCATTGGTGGTGTTTTTAGTTTAGTTTTAATTCAATACAATATATCATGGCTCGTAGCGCCAACTACCTTAATTTTTTATGGTCTAGCTTGCGTTAATGCCAGTAAATACACTTTAGGAGATGTCTTTTATATGGGTTTAGCTTTCATTATAATTGGTCTCATAAGTACGCAATTTATCGGATATGGATTGTATTTTTGGGCACTTGGTTTCGGCGTATTTCATATACTATATGGCGGTGTTATGTATTTCAAATATGATAGAAACTAAGCCGAATTAAAAAAATATGAGCATAATTAATAACATAAACAAAGCTTTTGACCACCGCATTCGATTGGGGATAATGAGTGTGCTTATGGTAAACGAATATGCCGATTTTAAGATGCTTAAAGAAATGCTTGGCGCCACCGATGGTAATTTAGCTAGCCACACCAAAGCCTTAGAAAAATCAGAATACATAAAAGTAGAAAAACAGTTTATTGGAAGAAAACCAAATACCAGATATTCAGCAACAAAATTAGGTAAGGCTGAGTTTAAAAAACACATTAATGCACTTGAAAAATTAATTGGTAAATAGGCTTTTTTTTATCTATTTACTTTGTATTTCAAAGTACTTTTAAATAATATAATGAGAGCGATAATATTGGAACTATTGTACAAGTGGAGCTTAGCTCCTTATCAAAATTTAAAAAGTAATACAGCTTGGGATGTAACTATTGCAGATTTACAAAAATTTCCTGATGAAAGTTTAGGACAACAATTAGGTGCTTTTTTAACTCGCAATAATTTTAACCTCCAAGATAAATTAGAAAGTCACGATGTTTTTCATGTGCTTACGAATACTGGTATCTCGGTACCAGAAGAAATTAGCATGCAATTTTATTTAATGGGTAATGGCAAACGAAGTGCATACCTA
>NZ_JBDVFA010000102.1:0-40214 GCF_039941195.1 Aurantibacter sp.
TAGAAACGCTACTTAAAGCACGCTATGATATTGAAGCAAAATTAGCTACTGAAGATGAGTTGGAGATTGCTGCTGAATATTTACAAAAATATTTTAAAACTAAATTTATTATCGAAATAAATGGCAAACAAATGGAATATCAATTTCTAGGTAAAAAATACGATACCGATCTTGCTATATTTTATTTGGAAATTCCTGAAGTTGATATAAAACAGCTACGGACTATTGCTGTTCAGAATAAAATACTCACTGATTTATATGATGAACAACAAAATTTACTTCATATTAAGTTAAATGGAAGTAAAAAGAGCTTCGTTTTGTTGAAAAATAATGATAAAGGAATGTTAAAACTCTAACAGACTATTAACAAATCATTAAAAATCTATTAATTTTCCAAGATTAAATTTTAACGGAACAAATGAATAAAATAAAATACGGTTTTACAACCCTAATATTTCTTTTTAGTGCAGTGGTTTTTGCACAAGATCAAGAAGCTGAGAAAACAAAAGAGCCTGGTCATTTAAATCAGAGCAAATTCAAACAACTTTACGAAGAGTTTTCAACACCTAATAGTTATCGTTCTGCGTCAGGTGCTCCTGGGCATGCGTACTACCAGCAGCAGGCTAATTATGTGATGGATATAGAACTAGATGATAAGAATCACAGAATTAGTGGTAGTGAAACCATAACATATATTAATAATTCGCCAGACGATTTAGAATTTCTTTGGATTCAATTAGACCAAAATATTAGAGAAAAAGATTCTAAAGCTAAATTAAAGAATGGAGGAGGAGTGCCTATGGCTGAACAAGCAAGTGCTTTCGCTGGGAAATATATGGCTGAACCGTTTGAAGGTGGTTTTATTATTGAAGAAGTAAAAGATGCTTCGGGCAAACCTTTGGCACATACCATTAATTTTACGATGATGCGTATTGATTTACCAAAACCTTTAAAAAGTAAAGAGCAAGTTTCATTCTCAATAAAATGGAATTATAATATTCCTAATCATACAGTTAATAGAGCACGTTCTGGATATGAAGAATTTGCTGATGGTAACAGAGCTTATGTAATTGCTCAGTTCTTTCCAAGAATGGCAGTATATAATGATGTTGAAGGTTGGCAAAACCATCAATTTTGGGGTAACGGTGAGTTTGCGTTAACTTTTGGGGATTATGAAGTAAATATTACAGTACCTGCTGATCATATACTTGATGCAACAGGAACTCTTCAGAATAGAAAAGAAGTTTATTCTAAGGAAATGATAAAGCGCTATGAAAAAGCGAAGAAATCTTATGATAAACCTGTGCTTATTGTTACTCAAGATGAAGCTGTAGAAGCTGCTAAGGGTTTTTCTGAAAAGAAAAAAACTTGGAAGTTTAAAGCTAAAAATGTTCGTGATTACGGTTTTGCAACATCAAGACGATTTATCTGGGATATGCAAGCTGTAAAAGTTGGCAATAAAGATGTAATGGCTGTTTCGTTATATCCAAAAGAAGGTAATCCACTTTGGGAGGAATATTCTACTAAGGCTGTTGCACATACACTTAAATCGTATTCATCACATACTTTTGATTATCCTTATCCAAAAGCGATTTCTGTACATGCTAAAAATCAGGGTATGGAATATCCTATGATTTGTTGGAATTATGGGCGTCCGAATGAGGATGGGACCTATTCTGATCGCGTTAAATACGGAATGATAAGTGTAATAATACATGAAGTAGGTCACAATTTCTTCCCGATGATTGTAAATTCTGATGAACGCCAATGGGGTTGGATGGATGAAGGTTTAGATACTTTTATGCAATATATGGCTGAACAAGAGTTCGGAGAATTATATCCGGAAGCTGTAGCTCCAAATAGTGCGTATCCTTCAAGAAGAGGTGCTCCAGCCAAAATTGTTCCGTACATGGCGGGGGATCAAAGTACAATTTCACCCATAATGTCTAACCCAGAAAATGTATATCAGTTGGGGCCAAATGCCTATGCAAAACCTGCAACAGCATTAAACATATTACGTGAAACTATTATGGGGCGTGAGCTATTTGATCACGCTTTTAAAACCTACGCACAACGCTGGATGTTTAAACACCCAACTCCTGAAGATTTCTTTAGAACAATGGAAGATGCGTCTGCTGTAGATTTAGATTACTATTGGAGAGGTTGGTTCTACACTACGGATTATGTTGATATAGGAGTGAAAGGTATTAAAAAGTACTACGTTACTGATAAACCTTCTAAAAAGATGCTAGAATACATGGAGGCAAGAAACCTTACTACCGCAGATTTACCACCACTTGTATATTTGGCTGATGAAGATGCCGAGGATTTTGATTCAAATCTAAAAGGAAAAGCACCTTCTGAATCTTCTATGACGTTAAAAGAATATATGATGGATAACATGACTGAAGCAGAAAGAAAAGCTGTTAAAGAGCCTAAGTATTTCTACGAGATTAGTTATGAAAGTCCGGGCGGTATTCCAATGCCAATAATTGTTGAATATACCTATGCTGATGGATCCACGGAGAATATTACGTATCCAGCTGAAGTTTGGAGAAAAAATAGTGAAGAGGTAAAAATGGTAATGTCTTCTCAAAAAGAGCTTACGAACATTGTTATTGATCCAAAATTAGAGACTGCTGACATTGATACGACCAATAATTCATGGCCGAAAAAAGAGCAAGAGTCTGATTTTGACCAATTCAAGGAAAAAATAAAGGGATAACATAAAGATTTCCTTTTCGTTCGAGAAACCTGTTAGATATAATTCCTAAATACTTTTTTGTTAAGGTGGGAATCTAACAGGTTTTTTCTGTTTAAACTTCATTATATTTGTTCTTATGATATTAATGACTTCTTTATTCATAAGTGGTGGTGAAATATTCTTTATCATGTTTATTGTGGTAATGGTGTTCGGTGCTGATAAAATTCCTGGTATTGCCAAAGGGTTAGGGAAAGGTATGCGTCAACTTAAAGATGCTACTGAGGATATTAAGCAAGAAATTCAGAAAAGTGCTGATAAGCAAGGTATCGATACTAGTTTTGTTGATGATATTAAAAAAGATATTAGCGATGTAAAGAGTAATTTAACTTCAGGACTTTCCGATGAGATTAACGAAGTTAAAGACGGTGTAGAAAAATTTTCTGGTTCTATTAAAAGAAAATAATACTTCTCCATATGCTTGAAAGGCTATTAGAAATAGATCGTCAAGTTCTAATTTATCTAAACAATTTTGGTTCTGATACATACGATTCTTTTTGGAAAACTATAACTAAATTTCCAACCTGGATTCCGTTGTTTGTTTTAGTTATAGTACTTCTTTTTTGGAGGGAGTCTGTTAAAACTGCAATTTCTAAATTAATAACTTATATCGCTGTGCTCTTGGTTGTGCAGAGTTTTGTGACGATTACTAAAAATGGCATTGGTCGTTTAAGGCCAAATAATGATGAGACCATAAACCAAATAATTAGAGCTGTAAATCAGAGTCATAATTTTAGTTTTTTTTCAGGTCATGCTGCATTTTCGTTTTGTTTTGCAACTATGGCTGTGTTGTTTTTAAAAGATAAAATCAAATTAATTCATCTTATTTATATTTTTCCAATACTTTTTTCATTCAGTAGAATTTACCTTGGAGTACATTTTCCTAGTGATATTATAGTTGGAGCTCTTGTAGGGATTATTTTTGCATTCTTATTTAAGGGAATCTATAACTATTTTTCTTCAAAATTTTTAATAAACTAGACTGGTTTATAATACCCGACTTAGAGTAAGACCATCTCTTATGGGCATTAAAATAGTTTCAAAGCGTGGGTCTTCTTTAAGCTTTTTATTATAATCTAAAAGTATTTTTGTAGTCTTGTCTTTAGGATTTAATGGCTCAACTACCTTGCCGGACCACAATACATTATCCGATAAAATAACACTTCCTTTTTTTACTTTTTTTAAAACTACTTCTAAATAGTTGGGATAGTCTTTTTTTTCAGCATCAATAAAAACTAGGTCAAAAACCATATCTAATTGTGGAATAATTTCAAGCGCATTTCCGGTATGTTGAATAATGTTGTTTCCAAATTTACTTTTATCAAAATAGCGTCGTTGCATTTCGTGTAATTCCGCATTTACATCAATAGTATGTAGGGTTCCGTTTTCTTTTAAACCTTCTGCTAAACAAAGTGCAGAATAGCCAGTGTACGTGCCAACTTCTAAAATGTGTTCAGCATTAATTAATTTAGAAAGCATACTTAACACTCTTCCTTGAAAATGACCAGTTATCATTCTAGGTTGGATAACTTTTAAGTGTGTTTCTCTAGTAAGCTCCTGTAAAAGTTCAGGTTCATCTTCTGAATGATTCTGAATATACTCTTCTAAAACTGGTGATAAGAAATGCATTGCTTTTTTTTGTAAAAATATAGATTTAAAACTACCTTCAATATTGTAAAATGAATGTGCTTATGGATGACATAATAATTAGAAAAGCTAATATTAAAGATTTGGCATCGCTTTTAGAATTTGAACAAGGGATTATTAAAGCAGAAAGACCGTTTGATCCAACTTTGGCTGATGATCCAATTAGCTATTATGATTTAAAAGAATTAATAGCCTCTGATACTGCTGAAATTTTAGTCGGTGAGCACAAGGGTAAGCTAATAGCATCAGGATACGCAAATATTAAGCAAGCAAAATCATATTTAGACCATAAAAGATTTTCTTATCTAGGATTTATGTATACCGACCCAAATTACAGGGGCAAAGGTTTAAATAGAAGAATTGTAGATGGTTTAAAAGAATGGTCTTTTGAAAAAGGTGTAAAAGAAATTAGATTAACTGTTTACGAAGAAAACATAGGTGCCATAAAAGCCTATGAAAAAGTTGGGTTTAAAAATCACTTAATAGAAATGCGTATAGAAGACTAAATTATCGAATAATAATGTACTGCTTTATGCGTATTTTTGAACAAATTTAGTTCATGAAATTTCAAAATTCTTTAGCGTTTGCACGTAGTCTAGATGCAGAAGATTCACTCTCTAAATATCGTAATGAATTTCATTTTCCACAGTTAAATGGTAAAGATGTAATTTACTTTACCGGAAATTCTTTAGGCTTACAACCTAAACGTACTCAGAAATTTATTGATGAGGTAATGACTGATTGGAAACGTTTAGGAGTGGAAGGTCATTTTCATGCAGAAAAGCCTTGGTGGGATTATCACGAAAGGTTAGCAGCTCCTTTAGCGAAAGTAGTAGGAGCAAAGCCCAGAGAAATTTGTGTTATGAATACTTTGACGGTTAACCTACATTTTTTAATGGTGTCTTTTTATCGACCGACTAAAAAGCGATTTAAAATATTATGTGAAGAAAAGGCTTTTCCTTCTGATCAATATATGTTGCAAAGTCAGGTTAAATTTCATGGTCTTGATCCGAATGATGTTTTGGTTGAGGTGAAAAAGCGTGAGGGTGAAAATGCTTGGCATACCGAGGATGTTCTTGAGAAAATTAATGAAATAGGTGAAGAGTTGGCCTTAGTTTTAATAGGTGGTGTTAATTATTATAACGGACAAGTTTTTAATATGCAAGCCATCACCGAAGCTGGCAAAGCTGTTGGGGCATATGTAGGTTGGGACTTAGCACATGGCGTTGGAAATGTAGCATTGAAATTGAATGAATGGAATGTAGATTTTGCCGCCTGGTGTAGTTATAAATATATGAATAGTGGACCTGGTAATGCTTCAGGAATTTTTGTAAACGAAAAGCATTTAAGTGATAAAAATATCCCGCGTTTTGAAGGTTGGTGGGGTTCTGATAAAAAAACGCGATTTTTAATGAAGCCTGAGTTTGAAGCTACGCAAAGTGCAGATTCTTGGCAGGTAAGTAATCCACCGGTATTATCACTTGCACCGTATTTAGCTTCTTTGGAAATGTTTGAGGAAGTAGGTATGCAGGCTTTAATAGAAAAACGGGATAAAATTACTGCTTATCTACAATTTGTTTTGCAAGAAATTGCAACCGAAGTTAATGGTTCTTTTGAAATAATAACACCTAAAGAAAGGGGATGTCAATTGTCGGTATTTCTTCACGGTCACGACAAATCATTATTTAATTATTTGATGGAAAACGGAGTAGTGCCAGATTGGCGTGAGCCCAATGTAATACGTTTGGCACCTGCTCCTTTTTATTGCTCATTCGAAGATATGTATAGATTTGGTCAAATCTTAAAAAAAGGAATACTCGCCGAAGCATAAGTGATTAAAAATCAATGAAAATTTTAAAAATGATAGTGTCCGTAATTGTTTCTATAATAGGTATCGTAGTACTTATTGCAATTCTATTTGTTAATATATCACCTGAATTTGGCGCTAAAAGTAAAGGTGCTTTTAAGGAAAATATTAAAAATTCTGAAAATTTTAAAGATGGAAAATTTCAGAACTTAACCAAAACTGTAGTGTCAACGGATATGAATTGGAGAACAATTCCGGAATATTTTACAAACGGAAATAAAGTGCCCGATTGGTCAATACCAGTTGATAAATTACCTGTTGATTATTTTGAAAATTTTCCTGATTCATTAACAAGATTAACTTGGTTTGGACACTCTGCATTATTGCTAGAGATGGAGGGCAAGAAATTGTTTTTAGACCCAATGTTAGGCAGTGTTCCTGCACCACACCCTAGCTTAGGTGCTAAACGTTTTAATGATACTTTGCCAATGGCGATTGACAATTTGCCTACTTTAGATGCGGTATTAATATCACATGACCATTATGATCATTTGGACTATGGTTCGATAAAAAAATTAGATCATAAAGTTGAACATTTTTATGTTCCCATGGGCCTCGGTGCACATTTAAGATCTTGGGGTGTTTCAGATGATAAGATAACTGAAATGGATTGGTGGGAGCAAGTCGACTTTTTTGGAATTACCCTCGTTTCAACACCAGCTCGCCACTTTTCGGGAAGAGGATTATTTGACCGCGCTAGTACTTTATGGTGTTCCTGGGTTATTAGAGGAAAGTCAAAAAATATATTCTTTGGTGGTGATTCTGGTTATGATGCTACCTTCTCTGAAATAGGAAAAAAATATGGTCCTTTCGATTTTGCAATGCTAGAGTGTGGTCAATATAACGAACAATGGGCTCAAATACACATGATGCCAGAAGAGACTGTACAGGCAAGTGTCGATTTAAATAGTAAGTTACTAATGCCTATTCATTGGGGTGCTTTTAAATTAGGTTTGCACCCATGGGAAGAACCTGCGGAACGTGCTACTAAAAAAGCTGCTGAATTAAATGTTCAATTGACAATGCCTAAAATTGGCGAGCCCATAATTTTGGGTGAAGCAGTACCATATTCTAAATGGTGGGTTAGAAACTAAAGAGTACTATTTCATATCATTTATGTATATATTAAATGATTTCCAAAAACTCTTATATGAAATCACTACGACTTATTTTATCAAATCCTCGGTATTTTGCTCCAGCATGGGTTTTTACGAGTTTAAATATTTTGTTTGGTACGTGGGCGATTTATATACCTACGGTAAAAGAAAAATTAGCAATAGATAAATCTGAATTAGGAATAGCCATTTTCTTTTTGTCTTTAGGCGTTTTTACGATTTTTCCTGTTGCTGCTAAAATCATTAATAAAATAGGAGTTGGAAAGGCTACTTGGTATGGTGTGCTATTGATTTGTGCTACAGGAGTTTTGCCACTTTTAGCACCTAATTATTATTCATTAATGGGAGCATTATTTGTTTTTGGTGCAACGCATGGCTTTACTGATATTGCCATGAATACTTTAGTTACAGAAATAGAAAAAGAAGACAATCAGAACTTTATGTCAGCCGCACATGGGTTTTTTAGTTTAGGCGGAGTTTTTGCTGGTCTGGGTATTCTTCTAATTGCCATAATAGGAAATCCAGTATTACATATGGGGTTGGCAATTGCAATAGTCTTATTAGTAAACTTTTTGTTCTACAAGAATTATGTCACAATAACGGCAGCACCTGTGGAGAAAGAGCCCTTTAGCTTAAAATTATTTAAACCACTTTTTATAATTGGCATTGTCTCTTTTATGGTGATGGGTGGAGAAGGGGCAATTATTGATTGGAGTGGATTATTTTTAAAGGAAGTTAGTATGGCTCCTAAGGCACTTTGGGGCACTGGATTTTTAGCGTTTTCCATTACTATGACCACTGGGAGGTTTTTCGGTGATAGTATTAGTCAGAAAATTGGCTCAATTAAAATTGTTGCAATTGGATCTATTGTCGCTATTATAGGTTATTTTGCTGTTTTAAGTACGCAGACTTATTTGGCAATTTTTGGATTTGCCTTAATAGGATTAGGTTTCTCCGTAATTATTCCCGAATTATTTAGAATCGGTGGGAATGTGAAGGGGATTGAATCTTCCCAAGGGGTTGCTTTTGTAGCAGGAACAGGGTATTTAGGTTTTTTAACTGCTCCTCCAATTTTAGGGTTTTTAGCAGATACTTCTTCGTTAAGTCTTAGCTTTATTGTTTTACTTGGATGCTCGGTTTTGGTATTTTTATCAACTTTTATTTTAAGTAAGAAGAAAACGAGTTAATTTTTTACAGCGATATCCGTAAAGAATAAATTGAATTTTCCTTCTGCCATTTTATGTGATTTGGCAATTTTTAATCCTCCAACTTCTTCATAATCTTCGAAAGTGGTAGTCATTGATGGCTCAGTCTGATTACCTCTTCGAAATACCCATTCTTGTACGAGATAATCATCACCAAAGTAAAAATCATAAGCATCACCAGGCGTATAGCCACCTTCATTTCCATACACAATGGTTAACTTTTGCATTAATTTTTTAGAAATAGGAGCTTTTGCTTTGGCGGTATGCTCATGCTTCAAATTAGCACCGTCCCAAACTAATTGAAAAGGGGCAAGGAGCCAAAATTTATCGTTTATAAAACTTCCATTTTTCTTATAAGCAATGCTATCCATATCTGCTCTATTGTATTCTAGTGTGCCTTCTTCCGATATTGAGGTAACATCATTTGATTTAGGTTTCCATACCCAACCACGTTCAGAGTGTTTGGTATCTCGGTCTACATTGAATGTAAATGATATTTCTTTTACATTTTTCCAATTTTCAAACCCGTGAGCATTTGCCACCTTTTCAAGAATACTTGCTTCTTGGGATAATAGAACCTGACAAGACAAAAAAATAGCTGTAAATAGAAAAAAAGTCGTGAATTTTCGCATGGTGTAGTTTTTATCAAAAATAGCTTAATTTGATTATATGGTAAGCAAAAATCCCTTTGTACTAAAATTTTGAAGTGTAATTAGCACTTATTTGTGTTTAGAAAAAAACTAAAGTATAGATATAACACTCATAAATAAGCCAATTTGACACTTTTATGAAGATTGAATGTATACTGTTATTACCTATGAAATATTTGCGTAATTTTGATACTTATCAAATTATAAATATGAGTACAAAAAAAGGAAAAGTACAACAGGCCATTGAAGAGAAACTTTTAGAAGAACGTAAAGTTTTTTTATGGGGAATGGTCGATGATGATTCTGCTAAGCATGTGATTGATAGGCTTTTGTATCTTGATATGTTAAACAATAAAGAGATTCAATTAATTATTAATAGCCCAGGTGGTTATGTTACCTCTGGCTTTGCTATGTACGATACTATAAAGTCATTAAAAAGTCCGGTTTCAACGGTATGCTCTGGTCTTGCAGCTTCCATGGGTTCTATATTGCTTTCTGTGGGCGCAAAAGGTAGACGATTTATTCAACCACACGCTCAAGTAATGATTCACCAGCCTAGTGGTGGAGCTAGAGGGCAAGCATCAAATATTGAAATTCAGGCGCAAGAAATTATAAAAACAAAAGAGTTAAGTGCTCATATTTTGGCCGATAATTGTGGGCAAAAATTTGAAAAAGTACTTAAAGATTTTGATCGTGATTATTGGATGAATGCTGAAGAATCTGTGAAATACGGTATTGTAGATGGTATTTTAAAATAGTATCGTGCATTATTTTTAGCACAGAAAAAAGTCCTTCACATTTATTGTGTGAAGGACTTTTTTTGGATATATATAGACGCTCTCGCGGAATGTTCTAAATTATATACGTAACAAAAGACCTAATTGGATGTTATAATTCTGTTAAGGTACCGTGAAGAAATTCAGTACTTTTACGGACTTACTTTCCACATTGTTTAAAAAATGAACCAAAATTCAAAGAATATAGCAATAATTGGCTCAGGCTTAGTGGGTTCATTGTTGGCAATTTATTTAAAAAAGGCCGGACATCAAGTAACGGTTTTTGATCGTAGACCTGATATTAGAACTATTAAATTTTCTGGGCGATCTATTAATTTAGCAATGAGTAATAGAGGTTGGAAAACCTTGCGAGATGTTGGATTAGAAGAAGAGATAAAGAAAATAGCCATTCCTTTGGATAAACGCGCTATGCACGTTGTGGGTAAACCACTATATTTTCAGCCCTATGGTAAAGAGGGGCAAGCTATATGGTCTATTTCTAGAGGGGTTTTAAACAAAACTATGATTGATCTTGCTGAACAAGCAGGTACTGAATTTAGGTTTAATGAGAAAGTATGGGATGTAGATTTGCCTGAAGCTAAATTATATACAGGCGAATCGGAGAAAGGGGAGTGGAAGGCTTATAACTATGATATGATTTTCGGTTGTGATGGTGCTTTTTCAAGAGTACGACATAAAATGCAACGTAGAAGCAGATTTGATTATTCTCAAAATTTTATTGATGTAGGTTATAAAGAATTAACTATACCAGCAAATGAAGATGGCTCTCATAAACTAGACAAGCATTCTTTTCATATTTGGCCTAGAGGTCGATTTATGTTTATAGCTATGCCTAATTTAGATGGTAGTTTTACTTGTACTTTATTTATGCCATTTGAAGGTGAAGTATCGTTTAATAGTATCAAAACGAAAAGTGATGCTGTTGCATTTTTCACCAAGTATTTTCCAAATGTGATGCAAGTTATTGAGGATTTAGCCGATGACTTTTTTGAAAACCCGACAAGTGCTTTGGTAACTATGAAATGTTATCCATGGACGTATTGGGATAAGATAGCTCTTGTGGGTGATTCGGCGCATGCTGTGGTTCCTTTTTATGGACAAGGTATGAATGCTGGTTTTGAAGACATTTCTGTCTTAAATGAAATGATGTTAGCTCATGGAGATGACTGGGGAGCTATTTTTAAGAATTATCAAGAAGAAAGAAAACCAAATGCTGATGCAATAGCTGAATTGAGTTATCGAAACTTTATTGAAATGAGTAGTAAAACTAGTGATGCTACATTTTTACTTCAAAAGAAAATAGAAAAACGTTTTGCTGAAAAATATCCTGACAAATGGGTGCCCGCATATTCAAGAGTAACTTTTTCGGAGCGACCATATGTAGAAGCATTAGCCATAGGTGATGTTCAAGAAAAAATTATGGTTGAAGTTATGAAAATGCCAGATATTGCTAAGAAGTGGGATAGCGAAGAAGTAGAAAAGAAAATATTAAACTTGCTTCAATAGAAAAAGCCATCTACTACAAGAGCAGATGGCTTTAATTTGAGTTAGCTTTAATTGCCTATAATTTTGCGAACATTTTTTCCATTTTAGCTTGCTCTTCTTCTGCTAAAACTGGGTCAACCAATATACGACCACTATGTTCATCAGTGATAATCTTTTTTCTAGAAGCAATTTCTACCTGTACTTGTGGAGGAATAGTAAAGAAAGAACCACCTGAAGCGCCTCTTTCAATTGGCACAACTGCCAAACCATTCTTTACATTTTCGCGAATACGAGCATAGGCTAGTACTAAGCGCTCTTCAATATCTTTTTGAAACTTAGCAGATTTTGCTAATAATGCTTCTTCTTCTTTTTCAGTTTCAGCTAAAATAGCATTTAGTTCGCTTTTCTTATGCTTTAAATGTGCTTCACGTTCAGAAAGTTTCTCTTTGGTTTCAGAAACAACAACTTTCTTTTGTTCAATTTGAGCTTTAAATTCTTTAATGTTCTTTTCAGCTAATTGAATTTCTAATTCTTGAAATTCTAATTCTTTTGAAATAGAATTGAATTCACGACTGTTACGAACATTCTTTTGTTGTTCGCTATATTTCTTTATTAAAGTTTTAGCCTCTTCAATAAGATTCTTTTTTGCACCGATTTCGAAGTTTATAGTTTCAACATCAGTCTTTAGCTTGTCCATACGAGTTTTAAGACCAAGCACATCATCTTCAAGATCCTCAACTTCTAATGGAAGCTCACCTCTAACATTTCTAATCTCATCTACTCTTGAGTCAATCAATTGAAGATCATATAATGCTCTAAGCTTATCTTCTACTGTAGCTTCTGCTTTTTTTGCCATACTTATAAATACTTGATAGGATTGGTGTTACTCTCCGATAAACGGATTGCAAAATTAGGAATTTTTTCTGTAAGATAGTCAACTAAAAGGTTTTTTGTAAACTGCTCACTTTCATAATGTCCGATGTCTGCAATAACTATATCATTTTCTGCTGTGTAAAATTCGTGATATTTTAAGTCAGAAGTAATGAAAACGTCCGCTCCACCTGCTCTAGCTGCTGCTATTGCGAAGGCACCACTGCCACCTAATACTGCTACTTTCTTAACCTTACGACCTAATAATTTAGAATGTTTAATTACAGAAACATTCATTTTTTGCTTAACACTTAATAGAAAATCAGCCTCATTAATAGGTTTAGTAAGCTCACCTATCATACCCATTCCGGTATTTTGGTCCTTGTTTTCTAATGAATATACTTCATAAGCAATTTCTTCATATGGATGATTTTGAAAAAGTGCTTGTAAAACTTTCTGCTCTACACTAGATGCAAATGTTATATTAATTTGAGTTTCTTCCTCAAGATGTAGTTTTCCCTTTTCTCCTTTTACAGGGTTACTATTTTCTTCACCTTTATAACTTCCTACACCATCAACAACAAAACTACAATTGCTGTAGTTGCCAATGCTGCCAGCACCCACCTTGAATAAAGCATTTTTGAGCATTTCGGCATCTTTCTTTGGAACATAAGTTGTTAGCTTTTTTATGCTTTCTTTTTTGGGAATCAAAATTTTAGTATTCTTAAGCTCTAAGACTTCGCATATTTTAGCATTTACGCCTTTTTCACTGTTGTCTAAAGCAGTATGCATACTATAAATAGCAATATCATTTTTTATAGCCTTAAGAACCACACGCTCAACATACGTTGCTCCTGTAATTTTTTTTAATCCACTGAAAATTATCGGATGAAAACTAACAATAAGATTACAGTTATTGGCTATAGCTTCTTCAACAACATTTTCTAAAGTGTCTAAAGTAACTAGAATGCCATTAACCTTTGCGGTTTTGCTGCCAACCAAAAGACCTACATTGTCAAAGCTCTCTGCTTGACCTAACGGCGCTAATTCTTCTAAAATATCAGTAACTTCTTTAACTATCATATCGAAAAAATATCATTCCAAAGTTAAATATTATATTTTCGTCCTGATGAAACTGTTGCGAATTATTGGATTGCCTGTTGCTTTTGTCTATGGATTAATTATTCATATGCGTAATTATTTATTTGACGCTGGAATTTTAAAATCGAAATCGTTTCAAACTCCTACGGTTTGTGTTGGTAATTTAAGTCTTGGAGGAACCGGTAAAACACCTATGGTTGAGTTTTTAGTGGAAGCCCTACATTACCATATTAAAGTGGCTGTATTGAGTAGAGGGTATAAAAGAAAATCTAGCGGATATGTGGTTGCCGATGCTAATAGCACTGTTGATACTTTAGGAGATGAGCCCTTTCAAATTCATAAAAAGTTTAAACAGATAACCTTGGCGGTTGATTCAGATAGAATTAATGGTATAACTACCCTTGAAAAAACGGTAAGTCCGAGTTTAATTATTTTGGATGATGCTTTTCAACATCGAAAAGTCAAACCAGATTTTTCGATATTATTGACTGCTTTTAATAATTATTATAGTGATGACTATTTTCTGCCATATGGGACTTTACGGGATAGTAAAAACCAAGCTAAGCGAGCTCAAGTTATTGTTGTTACTAAATGTCCTCAAGAATTAAGTTTGGATAAAAGAATGGCTATTAAAGAGAGGCTTAAGCCATTGGAAAATCAAAAGGTGCTCTTTTCATTCTTGGCTTATAATAATAGAATTAAAGGACTTTCAAAGGAGACAACATTAGACGAGATTAAAAACCACAATATAACTTTGGTCACAGGGATTGCAAACCCATTACCTTTAATGGATTATTTGAGGTCTAAAGACCTTAATTTTGAACATTTACGTTTTAAGGATCATCACGATTTTAGTGCTAATGAAATTCGAAATCTAAATTCTAAGGATTTTGTTTTAACCACAGAAAAAGACTTTGTTCGTTTGCAAGGTAAAGTTGAGGAATTAGCTTATGTTGAAATGGCACACCAATTTATGGATGATGGTAAAGAACAATTGATAGTTGAATTGAAAAAGGCTACGAAGCTGAATTTTTAATCTGTCGATCAAAAATGTTTTCACCAATTTTTTGATAGAAAATCTCAGGTTTAAAAGGTTTTGTTACCACATCATTACATCCGGCTGCATAGAAAACTTCGAGACTATCATCTAGCGAAATTGCCGTTAAAGCTATGATAGGCGTAGAGGGGTCAAATTCTCTAATTTGAATGGTGGCTTCATCACCGCTAATACCAGGCATATGAATATCCATAAGAATGGCGTCGTATTGGTTTTTTCCTGCAAGCTCAACGGCCTCATGACCATTGCTAGCAATATCACTAGTTATGCCCTTTTTGGTCAACATTTTCTTGGTAATAACCTGATTGATTTTGTTGTCTTCTACGATTAAAATATGCAAGCCTTCAAACTCATACTCTTTGGTAGTCATTTCAAAGGCTATATCATCAATAATACTGTCCTTGCTCTTAATATCTAATTCAAAGAAAAATGCGCTACCAACATTAAGTTCACTACGCAACTCTATTTTACTATTAAATAGCCCTAATAAACTTTTTACTATTGTTAGTCCTAGGCCTGTTCCTCCATACTCTCTATTAATTTGAATAGAACCTTGTTCAAAACCTTCAAAAATGCTTTCTTGTTTTTCTTTAGAAATACCAATACCATTATCGCGAACCTCGAAATAAATGGTTACATCTTCTTCTACCTTTTTAAGTAATTTTGCTATTACCTTTACTTCACCATTTTTAGTAAATTTTAGTGCGTTACCTACCAAATTCATGATGATTTGAGATAGCTTTAAAGGGTCACTCATTAAATGTGACGGAATTTGCCTGTCGTAATCGAGAATAATTTTTGTGTTATTCTCATTGGCACTTTGCTTTAAAGAATCTATTACCTCTTTTAATACTTTATTTAAATTGAATTCAATATTTAAAGGTTCTAATTTATCGGCATCAATTTTATTGATATGTAAAATGTCATTAATAAAATTCAATAAATAATCTCCTGAAAATTTTAAGGCCTTTAAATGTTCTTTTTGCGCTGGATTCGGATTTTCCTCTAAAAGTAGATGTGTTAATCCTGTCACTGCATAAAGAGGTGTACGGAGTTCATGACTTACCGTTGATAAAAAATTACTTTTAGCCTCCATAGCTTGTACAGCTTCATCTCGTGCTACTTGTAATTCATTATTTTTAGTGTGTAAAAGGTCGTTCGTTTTTAATTTTATTTGATTATTTCTATATAATGATATAGCCAACAATGAAATTATCATTAAAAAAGCTGTAGTTAAAATAGCAGCAATTTCAGAACGGTTTTGAGAAGCTGTTAATTCTTCAATTTTATCATCTTGTATCTTGATTTGGTCGCCCATAAAATCGAACTGAATTTTATCAGCAACTTTCATTTCAGTTTTGATTTTATCCAGATTATATACAGAATCTCGAAGTAATAATAAGTTTTTATTACTAATTAATGCTTGGTCGAAAGCCTCAAGTTTCTCATAAGTCGTACTCAATAATTGATTGGCTTCGAAAATTTCATTAAAAAATCCATTGGCTTGGGCTATGCTCAATGCTTTTTCAGCATTCTCCGAAGCTTCAGGATATTTTTCGGTTTTAATAAATACTTTGGCAAGACCTAAATGCGCATTAGTGGCTAAGAACTCTTTTTCATAAATATCGGTATTGATAACAAGTGAGTTAAAGTTCTTTTGGGCATCATCATACTTTTCTTGATTTAGAAAAATGTTGCCTTCGACCAATAATATATTATTAAACATATTTCGGTCATTATTTAATTGCTTGGCCTCATCTAAAAGGTAGCGTGCTTGAAAACTTTTCTCGTTTTTAAATTCAATTACACCTTCAATGTACTTGTGAATAGCGTTACCATATGGGTATTCAATGTCTTTAAGTAAAGCTTTTGCGCGATCCCAATAAAAAAGTGTGGTATCTTCTTTGTCTAGGCGCAGATACACAATTGCAAAACGGTGATAGCAATCTATAAGGGCCTTAACATCTTCATTTTTTTCAGCAACCTTAGCGGCTTTTTGAAGTGAAAGTATGGCTAAGTCATTTTTATCTTGATTCCCATACATGCGGGCTTCGTTAAGATATGTTTCTAAGTTTTTAAGGGGTACAGTGTCTTGCGCCAACAACATTTGTCCCATAAAAAGACATGCTATTAAAAGCGATAACCTAAAACGAATATGTTTCGATATGATTTTCAAATGTAATTTTTAATGACCATCATATTAATCAAATCAATTATTCTACTACTATAGCCAGTTTCATTGTCATACCAGCCGATTATTTTAACCATTTTTCCGATAACTGAAGTCATCTGAGAATCAAACGTACAAGAATGACAACTATTGTTTATATCAATAGATACTATAGGGTCTTCTGTATATAAAAGTATGTTTTTTAGCTCATTAAGCGATTTATTTTTAAAAATTCTATTAATTTCTTCAATAGATGTTTCTCGTTTTACATTAAAAGTAATATCTGTTAACGAGCCATTAGGCACAGGTACGCGTATGCCGCAACCTCCAATAGCATCGGCTAAATTTGGAAAAATTTTGGTTAATGCTTTTGCCGCTCCTGTAGTAGTTGGAACTATAGATTGACCAGCTGCACGCGCTCTTCTTAAATCTTTATGAGGTTGATCGTGAAGACTTTGATCCGAAGTATATGAATGTATAGTTGTAATATACGCTTGTTCTACTTCGCACAAATCATTTATAACCTTAATCATAGGCGCTGCATTGTTAGTAGTGCAAGAAGCACATGAAACAATAGTATCGTTCGAGTCTACGATGTCTTCATTAATACCAAATACCACCATTTTTATATCGTCTTCAGTCGGTGGTACAGATAAGATTATTTTTTTAGCCCCGTTCTTAAGATGTTGCGCTAGTATATTTCGGGTTTTAAACTTTCCGGTACATTCTACAACAATGTCAACATCGTTTTCCTCCCAATTTATAGTAGCTGGACTATTGTGATTGCTTAGGGCAATAGTTCTTTCTTCAAACAATATATTACCATTGCTATGTGAAATGTTATGGTCAAAAACACCATGAATACTATCGTACTTAAGTAAATGGGCTAATGTTCTAGCATCTGCTAAATCATTAATTGCTACTACTTTTAAATTTTTGTGATTCTGTAGAAGTCTAAATAGAGTGCGGCCAATTCTTCCGAAACCATTTATACCAATTTTAATCTCTTTCATTTGGGATGGATTCGCTTAAAGCTTATTTAATTGTTATTTTCAAATACCTAATTGATGTGTTTATGAGCTTTGTACGAAGATCTTACTAGTGCACCACTTTCAACATGTCGAAATCCCATTTCCAAACCGATTGCTTCATATTTTCTAAATTGCTCGGGAAGAATAAATTCTTTTACCGGTAAGTGTTTCTTCGAAGGTTGTAAATATTGCCCGATGGTTACAACATCTACATTTGCTTCTCGTAAATCCTTCAAAGTTTGTATAACTTCATCTTCTTGTTCACCCAAGCCTAACATAATACCAGATTTGGTTCTATTAGCACCATTTGCGCGTAGATATCTTAATACTTCTAAACTTCTCTCATATTTGGCTTGAATTCGAACTTCTCTAGTTAGTCTTTTTACCGTTTCCATGTTATGCGAGACTACTTCAGGAGCTACATCTATAATTCTGTCTAAATGTCGTTCTATACCTTGAAAATCTGGAATTAAGGTCTCCAGCGTTGTCTCAGGATTCATTCTTCTTATCGCCTTAACCGTTTCCGACCAAATAATTGATCCCATATCTTTTAAATCGTCTCTGTCAACTGAAGTTATTACAGCATGTTTTATGCTCATTATTTTTATTGAGCGCGCAACTTTTTCAGGTTCTGCCCAGTCTACATTCTCAGGTCGACCAGTTTGTACTCCACAAAAACCACAAGATCTGGTGCAAATGTTACCTAAAATCATAAATGTTGCAGTTCCCTCTCCCCAACATTCACCCATATTCGGACAACTACCAGAAGTACATATGGTATTTAAATCATACTTTTCAACTAGTCCACGAAGTTGAGTGTACTTTTTTCCTGTTGGTAATTTAACACGGAGCCATTTCGGTTTACCCTTTGGTGGTTGTATACTTTCTGCAGTATCTGTGCTCATTTCTTACGCCATTTAATTGGAACAACAAATATACGATTTCAATAGGCAGTACTTAAACTGCAATGCTAGTTTTTAAAGGAAATGATTTTATAACCTATTTCGCTATTAATGAAGGAGAATAATAAAAATTTTAATTATTTGCTTTTTAAAGATTCGGCAAGTAATTTTTTAGCACGTAACAATTTAACTTTTACATTATTCATGGGCTCATTGAGCTCCTTTGCGATATCAGCATAACTAAGTTCATTAAAATATCTAAGATTTATAACTTCTTGATAATGAGGCTTTAGTTTTTTAATATGCTCTAGTAATGTTGCTAAATTTTGTTCAATTATTAACTGGTCTTCTACTGTTGGAGCATCATCCAAGACCTTTTTAATAACATCGTTACTACTGGCGGTTTGAAGAATTGTTCTTTTTCTTTTCCGAATTAAATCGATATGAATATTTTTTGATATAGTGATTAACCACGTCTTAAATTCATATTCATCGTTATAGGTGGCAATTTTGTCAAAAGCTTTGGAGAAAGTTTGTACAGTGATATCTTCGGCGTCGTTTTCGTTCTCTGTACGAATTAACTGAAAACCGTAAACGGCATTCCAAAAATGGTGTAGTAGTTTGCTAAACGCTATCTGACTGCCAGATTTAGCGTTTTTGATGGTTTCCTGAAGATTTATTTTATCCAATAGGAAAATTAAAATGTAAGTTTATAATTATCAGAAGCTAGTCTGACCATATAAGTTAATTCACAGTATCCATTTGACAATCTTGTTCATCTGGCAATTTACCACACATACCACAAGCTTCACCTTCTTTATTTAAAAATGGACTTTGGCTGGCACAAGTGCCTGCGAATTTACCGTCTTTTTTAGACCATATTTTTATAGCGATTCCCGAAACAGCAAGAGCCAAAAGGCCTATTGTCAATAATATTAATTTCATGCTACAAAGATATAAAAAAATAAGCCCTGTTTATCAAAGATAACAGGGCTTAACATAATGTTTTGTATTCTGAAAATTAGTAGTCAATATTTGCTACAATATTTTCAACAGTTGGCGTATCATTACCACCTAATGGTTCTATTGTAATATAACCTACAGCATGATCACTATAAGGCATAGCCAATAATTTTTCCTGACTAGTGGCTTGCTTTATTACTCCAAGGTTAACCAATTTACCATTAACTTCTGTCCACATTTGAAAACATTGATCTTCAGGTAATTTTGGTAAATTACTTACATTAATGTATGAAAGCTTTTTAACAGGGTTGATATAAGCAACTGCTTTTAACTCCTTTGCTTTCTTATTACCTTTTACATTGTATTTCTTGGTTTGTGGATTTTGAAGTACAATAAACTGATTACGAACATCCTCTAATTGCTCGCGCATATTTTCTTCTAAATCTTTAATTTTATTACTTACAATCGTATTTTCTTCTTGTAAACTCTGGTTTTGATCCCAAAAGAAATACGATGAACCTGCAAAAATTAAAATTGCAATACTTGCCGCTATACCGTATCTAAAGTAATTTCTTCTTCCAGTATTTTCAGCTTTAATCAAAGCCACAATATTCTCCTTTAAACCATCTGGAGTTTTTATAGCGTGTAATTTAGCATATGCCTCAAGATTATCTTGAAGTTCGTCGTAAGTCTTTCTCACTTCAGGATACATAGCGATATAACGCTCGACCTGCATTGCTTCTTGATTGTTCGTAGTTCCTAAAAGGTACTTTTCGAGTAAATCAGAGTCTAAGAAAATTTTAATTTTATCCTTCATCTGTAAATTTGTTTTGTTTGTTCAGTTATACCTGCTTTTGTAGCGGTATAAATTCACCATATAATAAGTTGCTTACTTACTAATATGCTAAATTATGTTTGTCAGTTCGTTAAAATTTAATACTAAGGCAACCAATAGTATTGTAACATAAATTTTCCGAAGTTCTCTCAATCCAATTTTTAATCTAGATTTTATAGTTCCCAACGGAATATCTAGTTCATCACTAGCTTCTTGTTGCGTCATGCCTTGAAAAAAAAGTGCTTCTAAAACAATTTGGTACTTTTCTTCAATCTTATCTAAATTCTCTCGAACGTCAATGAAATCGGGCTGTATACTATTTACGCCTAAATTATATACGTCTGAAACATCAATTTGGACTTCTTTATCCGATTTTGTGTTTACACTTCTTAATTTATCAATGGCGGTGTTCCTTGTAATTCTGAACAACCAAGTAAAAAGTTTTGCTTTTGAAGAGTCGTAAGAGTCTGATTTTTTCCAGATTTTCACAAAACTTTCCTGTAATACATCTTGAGCTAGTTCTTCATTGCGAACCACCTTATTGGCCACCCCAAACAAGGTGTCACCATAATGTTCATATAGAAGAGAAATTGCTTTCTCATCCCGGTCTTGTAGTAATTCTACGATATGTTTTTCAAGTAGTGTGCTCATAAATCGTAAATGGGGCTTAAAAAAAATGCTTTTCAAGCATCTAAAACCATAACTCTGTCCGTATATAGTTAAACGCTAAATTATAAAATTGATTGTTATAGTAGCGTTTATCAAAAATTTAATTAGATAAATGTGCAACTGGTAATTGTACATTTAGTTTTTGGTTAGTTTGGTTTGGTATAACCCTTAAACATTTATGTTCGAGGGTTATTTTATTATATTAACCTCTGGAGAGATACTGATTCCAAAGCTTTTTTTTACATCAGTTATAATTTTGCAAGCTAAATCTAATATTTCTTTACCCGTGGCATTATTGTAATTTACTAATACTAGTGCTTGATTTTTGTGTACTCCAGCATCTCCAAATCGCTTTCCTTTATATCCACATTGTTCTATTAACCAGCCTGCTGGTATCTTATAAGAATCATCAGAAACTTTGTAAAAAGGTGCTTCAGGATGGGCTTTTGAAAAGATACCAAATTCATCCTTAGAAATCACAGGATTTTTAAAAAAACTGCCACTATTTCCTAATACTTTGGGGTCTGGTAATTTGCGCTGCCGAATCGCAATTACAGCATTAGAAATATCCTTTAAAGTTGGATTTGTAATATTATTCCTTCCTAATTCATCCTCAATAGCACCATAAGAAGTGTTTATTTGGTGGTTTTTCTTGGTAAGTTTAAGTGTAATTGCCGTTATTACATACTTGCCTTTTCCCTCATTTTTGAAAAAAGAATCGCGATATCCAAAATTGCAATCAGCCTTTGAGAATGTTTCAATTTTTTGGGTACTAATATTCATGGCTTCACAGCTAACGAAATTATCCTTCAATTCAACACCATACGCACCAATATTCTGAATAGGAGCCGTACCGGCATTACCTGGAATTAAGGACATGTTTTCTAAGCCTCCAAAATTGCGTTCTAAAGTCCATAAAACTAATTCGTGCCAATTTTCGCCTGCTGAAACCTTTAAATTGATATTATTTTCATTTTCAGCTACTATTGAAATCCCTTTTAAATTAATGTGTAGCACAAAAGCATCTAAAGGCCCAGTAATAAGCATGTTGCTTCCTCCGCTAATAATAAATTTATCTGGATACTCTTCTAGGCTAAGAGCCTTTCTCAGGTCTTCTTCAGAGTTTATTTCGGCAAAGTATTTAGCATTGGAATTAATGCCAAAAGTATTGTACTGTTTAAGAGATATATCTTGAAGAATCTTCATTAACTAATATAACTCTTTAGGGCTTCCTTTAGTATATTAACAGCACGTTTTAGACTTTCCTTTTCTAGTACATAGGCAATTCTAATCTGATTCTTACCAAAACCTGGAGTTGCATAAAAACCAGCTGCAGGGGCTACCATAACAGTTTCATTATTTACTCTAAAATCTTCTAACAACCATTGTGCAAAATCATCTGCATCTGTAATTGGTAATTCTGCAATGCAGTAAAAAGCGCCCTTTGGCCTTGCCACTTTTACGCCTTCAATTTTTTCAAGTTCTTCTATTAGTATATCCCTTCTAACAACATATTCCTTAATTACATCATCAAAATATTTTTGGGGTGTCTCTAATGCTGCTTCAGATGCAATTTGGGCATACGTTGGTGGTGATAGTCTTGCTTGTGCAAATTTTATTGCAGTGCTAATTACTTCTTTATTTCTTGTTACAAGGCAGCCAATCCTAGCTCCACACATGCTATATCGTTTAGAAACTGAGTCTATAACGATTGCATTACTATTCAATCCTTCTTCTTGTAATATGGAATAATGCTCAATTCCGTCATAAGTAAACTCTCGGTATACTTCATCAGCAATTAGGAAGATATCATATTTTTTAACTAGTAACGCTAATTTTTTAATTTCTTCTGTAGTATATAGGTATCCTGTTGGATTACCCGGGTTACATACTAAAATCGCCTTTGTTTTTGAAGTAATTCGTTTCTCAAATTCTTCTATTGGTGGTAAGGCAAAATTATTTTCTAAATTAGAGGTAATGGGTACCACGTTAACGCCTAAAGCAGTTGAAAAACCATTGTAATTCGCGTAAAAAGGCTCTGGAATAATTATCTCATCATCAGTGTCAGCAATACTGCCAATAGCAAAAGACAATGCCTCTGAGCCACCGGTAGTAACAATAATTTCATTGGCATCAACATGTATATCATTTTTTGCGTAATAGGCCGCAATCTTTGTTCTATAAGTGTCTGAACCTTCAGTTCTACTATATGCTAAGACTTCTATTGTATTGTTTTTTACCGCATCTAAAGCCACTTGGGGGGTTCTAATGTCTGGTTGACCTATATTAAGATGTAAAACGTTGATTCCTTTTTTCTTTGCTTCTTCTGCAAAAGGCACCAATTTTCGAATTGGTGATTGAGGCATGGCAAGCCCTTTTTTTGATATTGATGGCATTATCTAATTATTTACAACAAAAATGGGAAATCAAATGGTGGAAAGCAATAAACTACGGTGTTATTCGTAAAATGAGAATGTGTTAATTATTATACTACTTATTTAATAATTTACTATCTTTAAGAGGGTAAGTGTGTTGATAATGAAACATTTAACGAAATATATTCTAATTTTTGTGCTTTGCGTGCCGTTATTGAGTATTGCACAAACTTTTACGCTACCTCATGGACAAAAGTATCAGAAGATAAAATTTCAGTTAATAAATAATCTAATTGTTCTACCTATAGAGGTAAACGGAGCACAACTTTCTTTTATCTTGGATACAGGAGTAAGAAAACCAATTTTATTTAATTTAGATGATCATGATCCAGTGCACTTAAATAACGTGTCCGAAATTACTATACGTGGTTTAGGTGAAGGTGAGCCCATAAAAGCGCTGAGCTCAAAAGGTAATACCTTTAAATTAAATACTATTGAAAATAACGAGCAACAGTTATTTATAATTCTTGATAGTGATTTGAATTTTTCTCCAAACTTGGGCATTCCCGTTCATGGTATTATTGGGTACGATTTATTTAGAGATTTTATAGTTGATATTAACTATTTTTCTAAAACTATTAAATTTCATTCACCTGAGTTATATTCGTATAAGAAGCGTAGAAAAACTGAAGTTTTGCCATTGTTAATTAGAAATAGTAAGGCATATGTGGAAGGGCAGATATCTTTAAATGATGAAAGTGATTTGCCTGTTCGATTGTTAATAGATACGGGAAGTAGTGATGCAGTATGGCTTTTTGAAGATGATGAAATTGGCATTCCAGAAAAGCACTATGATGATTTTTTAGGAGAAGGTTTAAACGGTAGTATTTTTGGCAAACGAACAAAATTGAATAGAATTAATCTGGGTTCATACGTTTTAAATGATGCTAAAACGGCTTTTCCAGATAAACAATCTTATAATGCTATAAGTAACCTTGGTAATAGAAATGGGAGTCTAGGTGGCGAGATGTTAAAACGATTTAATATCATTTTTGATTTTCCAAATCAGAAAATATCCTTGAAGAAAAATAAGTTCTTTAAAATGCCATTTCACTATAATTTAAGTGGAATTACCTTGCAACACAATGGCTTGCGCTATGTGGCTGAGAGTATAGCAGATTCAAAAGGAGTGGTGAAAATTGATGAGCGGGAATTTGGAAATGTTGAGATTGTGCTAGAAAATAGAACAAAAGTAAGCTTGGTGCCTGAAATTGTAGTGTCTGGTATAAGAGCAGGAAGTCCGGCACACGATGCAGGCCTTCGGGAAGGTGATGTTGTTTTGGCTGTAGATGGAAAAAAAATACATCACTATAAACTCCAAGACGTTATGTACATGCTCGATAAGCAAGAAGGAAAAAAAGTACGTATAATGATTCAACGTTCTAATAACGACTTGCAATTTTCTTTTACACTTAAAAAATTGTTTCAACCAATGCCTTAAAGCAGATTAGACTAAAATGTAAAAAGCCCCGACTTTTGTCGAGGCTTTTTTATAAATAGGATGTAAATATTATTTTCCTGCTGGAGCTTTAATTTCTCCTTTAATTTTCAATACTTTAGTTGGCGTATCTGCATTCGAAATAACTGTGATAGCTTTTCGGATAGGTCCAACTCTATTGGTGTCATATTTTACTTGAATCTCACCTGTTTTACCTGGTAAAATTGGATCTTCAGGCTTTTTTGGTATTGTACAACCACAACTAGAGCTTACTTTGCTTATAATTAGTGGTGCATTACCAGTGTTTGTAAATTCAAAAACTCGAACACCATCTGCTCCTTTTGCAATTTCACCGTAATCTACCGTTTCGGTTTTAAAATCTATTTTGGCCTTAGCCTCTTGTGCTGTAAGGGTTAATCCCATTAGGCCTACAAATAATACAAGTACTATTTTTTTCATCATTATTCAGTTTTGGGTGAATTTCAAATGTAAATCTTTTGCGATGAACGTCCAAAATTCTTTTGTTATATACTAACGTTACTTATTTTTGTTTCGTATTTATAATTCGGCCAATTCCCCGTATAAACTGATATTTTAACATATCATTCAGAACGGGTTTTTTTAATGCCGTAAATCTTTAACCAATAACCGTTCCAAAAAATGGAAATTCCGTCAAAATATATCCCAAATCAGGTAGAGAACCGTTGGTACGAATATTGGATGCAAAATGGCTATTTTCATTCAGAACCAGACGATCGTGAACCTTTTACTATTGTTATTCCCCCGCCTAATGTTACAGGGGTGTTGCATATGGGGCATATGCTCAATAATACTTTGCAAGATGTTTTAACGCGTAGAGCCCGACTTATGGGTAAGAACGCCTGTTGGGTTCCTGGTACTGACCACGCTTCCATTGCCACTGAGGCAAAAGTTGTTGCTCGTTTAAAAGAGCAAGGTATTAATAAAGCTGATATTACGAGAGATGATTTCTTAAAACATGCTTGGGAATGGAAAAATGAGTATGGTGGGGTAATTTTAGAACAATTGAAAAAATTGGGTTGTTCATGTGATTGGGACCGTACGGCATTTACAATGGATGACAATATGTCAAAATCTGTTATTAAAGTTTTTATTGATTTATTTAATAAGGGCTTAATATACAGAGGCTACCGTATGGTAAATTGGGATCCAGAAGCACAGACCACCTTGTCTGATGAGGAAGTTGTTTATGAAGAAAAGCAAGGTCTGTTATATTATATATCCTACAAGATAGAAGGTTCTGATGAAAAAGTTGTGATTGCAACAACACGCCCAGAAACCATTTTAGGGGATACTGCTATTTGTATTAATCCTAATGATGAACGGTTTAAGCATTTAAGAGGTAAGAATGTAATTGTACCTATTAGTAATAGAGTAATCCCTATTATTGAAGATGAATATGTTGATGTTGAGTTTGGTACTGGTTGTTTAAAAGTAACACCTGCGCATGATATTAATGATAAAGCATTAGGCGAAAAGCATAATCTTGAAACCATTGATATTTTCAATGCCGATGCAACCTTAAATTCATTTGGATTGCATTATGAGGGTCAGGATCGCTTTGTAGTGCGTAAAGCCATTTCTAAAGAGCTTAACGAAAAAGGGGATTTAGTTAAAACTGAGAATTATATTAATAAGGTAGGTACTTCGGAGCGTACTAAGGCTGTTATAGAACCTAGATTATCTGATCAGTGGTTTTTGAAAATGGATGATTTGGTAAAACCGGCTATTACTGGAGTTCTAGATTCTGATGATATTCAGTTTTTTCCAAAGAAATTTGAGAATATGTATCGTCATTGGATGACGAATGTTCGTGATTGGAATATTTCACGTCAATTATGGTGGGGGCAAAGAATACCTGCTTATTTCTATGGTGATGGTCAAGAAGATTTTGTGGTGGCCGAAAATATTGAAGATGCACTAAAATTAGCAAAAGAAAAATCTGGTAATCAAACCTTAAACTCAGATAATCTTCGTCAAGATGAAGATGTTGTGGATACTTGGTTCTCTTCTTGGTTATGGCCAATGACGGTATTTAATGGCATATTGGAGCCCGAAAATGACGACATTAATTACTATTATCCTACTAGTGATTTGGTTACAGCTCCTGATATTATTTTCTTTTGGGTGGCTCGTATGATAATATCTGGATACGAATATAGAGATGAAAGACCTTTTAAAAACGTATATTTTACAGGTATTGTCCGTGACAAACAGCGTAGAAAGATGTCTAAATCTTTGGGTAATTCTCCGGATGCCTTAAAATTGATAGAAGATTATGGTGCAGACGGGGTTCGTGTTGGTTTGCTTTTAAGTTCTGCTGCTGGAAATGATTTGATGTTTGACGAAGATTTATGTCAGCAAGGTAAAAACTTTTCAAATAAAATTTGGAATGGTTTCCGATTAGTAGAAGGGTGGGAGGTCGCTGATATTCCACAACCTGAATCAGCTAAATTGGGTATCCAATGGTTTAAAGCTAAGTTTAATCAAACCTTGGTTGAAATTGAAGATCACTTTGGCAAATTCAGGATTTCTGATGCCTTAATGGCTACCTATAAACTAGTTTGGGACGATTACAGTTCTTGGCTGTTAGAAATAGTAAAACCTGCCTATCAGCAACCCATAGACAAAGTAACTTACGATTCGGTAATTGATATTTTAGAACAGAATTTAAAATTGTTACATCCATTTATGCCATTTTTAACTGAAGAGATATGGCAGCATATAGCGGAACGATCTCCAGAGGAAGCCTTAATTGTTTCCGAATGGCCGAAAGTTAATTCTATTGATACACAATTAATAAATGATTTTGATTTTGCTACTGAAGTTATTTCTGGAATAAGAAACATCCGAAAGGAAAAGAATATTCCGATGAAAGAAGCTTTAGAAGTTTCTGTGTTAAATGAGGAAAAAATCTCTGAGGAATGGGATGCAGTTATTTGTAAGCTAACAAATACAGCATCTATAGCCTATGTTAAAGAAGCAGTTGATGGTGCTTTGACTTTTAGAGTAAAAAGTAATGAATACTTTATACCCATGGAGGGCGCAATTGATGTTGAAGCTGAAATAGAAAAGATTAAGGAAGAATTAAAATATACTAAGGGCTTTTTACAATCTGTAGAAAAGAAGCTTTCTAATGAACGTTTTGTGAATAATGCACCGGAAAAAGTGGTGGCCATTGAAAAGAAAAAAGCTGCTGATGCAGTAGCTAAAATAGAAACACTGGAGAAGAGTTTAGCGAGCATATCATAATTATTTTTATTCTATCTCCTGTAGAATTTATATTTAAAATATGAATACCGTTATTTCATGGCTGAATGAATTAGCGTTGCGTCCTAAGCAGCTCTTTCTAGTGGATGCTATTGGAGCTGTAATTTCTGCTTTTTTCTTGGGTATTGTTCTTGTGCAACTGAATTCGTTTATTGGATTGCCAATACGGACTTTATATATTTTGGCGGTAATACCTTGCTTCTTTGCGGTTTATTCTTTTTGCTCATATTTTTTTTTAAAGCTAAATTTGAGACCATTTTTAAGAATTATTGCTCTGGCTAATTTATGTTATTGTTGTCTTACATTAATCTTATTGTTTGTTCATTTTAAAGAGCTTAAAGTCTTGGGTTTAAGTTATTTTTTAATAGAATTGATGATTGTTATAATTATTTCAATTGTAGAATTAAAAGCTTCAAGGAAAAAGATTTTTAAAGAAAAGTGATGAGTTGAAGATTATCAGATTGTTTTTTATCTTTAAAGAAATCCATCTAAATGAAAAAGTCACTTTTATCTATCGTCGTTTTTTTTACATTAAATTGTGTTGCGCAAGATATAAAACCGGAAATTTTGCCATCTGAAATTCAAATAAAGACAGCGGTATTGCCGGCTCCTGAAGGTGATAAAGCTAATGCTATGGTTTATGGGTATAATGCAGAAGGGAAACTGGTCGTGCTTCGTGAAGGTTCAAATAATTTAGTTTGTATTGCTGATAATCCAGCTAAAGAGGGGGTAAGTGTTTCATGTTATTCCGTAGGATTAGAACCGTTTATGAAAAGAGGTCGTGAACTAACTGCAGAAGGAAAAAATACCAAAGAAAAGCGCGAAATTCAAGGTGCTGAGGTGGCGGCTGGAAAATGGCAAATGCCAATTGTTCCCAGTATGCTCTACGTTTATTATGGGAACGATGATAACTACAATAAACAAACCGGAGAATTAAAAGATGCTAAATATAGGTATGTAATTTATACACCTTTTGCAACAGTTCAATCAACAGGTTTGCCTAGTAAACCTCATGAAAAAGGTATGCCATGGTTAATGGATCCAGGAACTTTCAGAGCACATATAATGGTTGGTCCGTTTAATTAATCAAGTTTTAAAATAATGGAAACTTATGCGCACGCATTACTTTATGCTATTCCTTTTTTTGCAATATTGCTAATTATAGAAATTGCTTATGGATATATTGTAAAAAATCAACAGCATAATGTTTTCGATACCGTATCTAGCTTAAGCTCTGGTTTTACTAATATTTTAAAGGATACGCTTGGTTTGGGTTTGGTGCTCGTTTCTTATCCATTTTTACTAGAGTATTTAGCTATTTTTGATTTAAAATCTACTTGGCTTGTCTGGTTATTAGCTTTTCTTGTTATTGATTTTGCTGGTTATTGGAACCATAGACTTAATCATAACATTAATTTTTTTTGGAACCAACATGTAATCCATCATAGTAGTGAGGAGTTTAATCTTGCCTGTGCTCTGCGACAACCAATCTCAAACCTTTTTGGATATTTCGCACTGTTTTTAATACCTGCTGCTATTTTTGGAGTGCCAAATGAGGTTATCCTAATATTAGCGCCAATTCATTTATTTGCACAATTTTGGTACCACACTAAGCACATTAATAAAATGGGATGGTTGGAGTATATTCTGGTTACACCATCTCAACACAGGGTTCATCATGCGATAAACCCTGAGTACATCGATAAAAATTTAGGACAGATACTATGTGTGTGGGATCGTTGGTTTGGAACTTTTCAAGAAGAACTTGAAGATGTTCCACCTCAATTTGGGGTATTAAAACCTGCTCGAACATGGAATCCGGTGCTAATAAATTTTCAGCATTTGTATCAGCTGATAAAAGATGCATGGCGTACGCAAAGTTATTATGATAAAATGCGTATTTGGTTTATGCCAACAGGGTGGAGGCCAAAAGATGTTTCTATACAATATCCAATTAAAATAATAGAAGATGTCTATAATTTTGAACGTTATAAGACCGATGCTACCATAGCTTTGAAAATATATGCCGTTTTTCAACTTATATGTACCTTGTTATTATTGCTTTTTACATTTTTTAACTTCTCTAATATTAAATTTGAAAATTTAGTATTGCTAGGTTTTATGCTTTTTATTGGTGTATATGGCTATACTAGTTTAATGGATCGATCTAGGTTTGCAGTTTGGTTAGAAGTAATTAGAGGTGGTGCGGGAATTGTGATAATTGTGTTACTAGGCGACTGGTTCGGCATAGATAATTATATTTCCTTTGGAAGTACCTTGGTGACCTTGTATTTTCTTATAACAATAATAGCTGGTGTTTACTTTACTTATTTTGAAGACTCAAAAAGACCAAATATGGTTTATTAATGTACATCATGCGGTTTCGGTATCAGTTGGTCGAATATTTATATGATACTTGTGCAACTTTCGTTTTAGTTAATCCACCATTAAAACCAGTTTATTATGACACGTCAGGCGCAATTACAATTCTGCAAGGTATGTGTAAATCAACAAAAAGATTTAAATTTTGGTATTGTTTGTGGTTTAAATGGACAAACTGCCAATTTTGATAGTAGTTGTGAATCTTACCGAGAAGATAGTAGCTTAAAAGCACGTCTTCCCATAAATTCAAGTACTTCTGTATGGTTTAAAAAGATAGATATTTTCAATATATTTTAAATGGTTTGTGGGTAACCCTATAATTAATAATAGCTTTAGTACTTAACTTATCTATTTGTAAATAATTGTAAATCTCTATTCTTTATCCTTAACGATTCTTAAGTTTGTAAAAAGACTTATAATGAGACCTTATATTTTAGCAGAAACTAATTGGGAGGCATTGAAAGATGCTAAAATAGAATTAGCCGTTTTACCTTGGGGAGCCACTGAAGCGCATAATTATCATTTGCCTTATGCTACAGATAATATTCAGGCAGATAATTTAACAGCTGCAGCTGCTAAATCAACTTATGATAAGGGTGCTAAGGTTATTGTTTTGCCTACTTTACCCTTTGGAGTAAATACAGGTCAGTCAGATATATATTTAGATATAAACTTAAATCCAAGTACACAGCTGGCTATCTTAACTGATATTGTTGAAGTTTTGAATAGGCAAGGAATTTATAAGTTATTGATTTTTAATGGCCATGGTGGTAATAATTTTAAACCTATTGTGCGAGAATTAGGACTTAAATTTCCTAAAATGTTTATTAGTTTTTGCTTTTTTCCACAGATGTTAGATAAAGATTTGTATTTCGAGGAAAAAGGAGATCATGCTGATGAAATGGAAACAAGCCTCATGCTTCATTTACGACCAGATCTTGTGTTGCCCAAGGATAAATGGGGAGATGGTGCGTCAAAAAAGTATAAAATAAAATCGTATTCTGAAGGTTGGGTTTGGGCTGAAAGAAAATGGTCAGAAATAAGTGCTGATACTGGTGTAGGTAATCCACATAAAGCAACAAGTGAAAAGGGTGAAAAATTCTTCAACGATATTGTAGAAAAATTAGCTCAGTTTATGGTAGAATTGTGCGATGCGGATTTAAACGATTTGTATGAATAGTATAATTTACCTTAATTCAAGATTGTATTTCTTTTTTAACTAAAGAAATATATTCCTTCATAGCATCCTCTCTGCTCATTTTTTTTGCTTGAATTAGTGCGTTTATTTTAAAGGCATTAATTAATGGTGTTTTACCATTAGGATATTCTGAGTTATTTGTAGCAATCTTAAAATACGCATATAACTTAAGCATTAAATCGGGTGGTAATGATCCAGTGAAGTCATTTGCTAATGCTACAGCTTCTGAAAAATTAGTATGTAAGTTCTTCTTTGTCATCCTTTGATATAGTGCTAGCAATACATGTTTTAGCGCCAATAACTTTCTGGTCGAGTTTTACAGTAACTGCACAGTCTAAAGGTAAGAACAAATCTACTCTTGAGCCGAATTTTATAAAACCAGCATCATCACCCTGCTGTGCATTTTGACCTTCTTCAGCATAATTTACAATTCTACGCGCCAAAGCTCCGGCTATCTGACGGTATAAAATGTCGCCAAATTTTGGTGTATTAATCACAACAGTAGTTCGTTCATTTTCTGTACTAGATTTTGGATGCCAAGCTACAAGGTATTTACCAGGATGGTATTTAGAGAATTTAATAGAACCACTAGCTGGATATCTGGTTACGTGTACATTTGTAGGTGACATAAATATTGATACCTGACGCCGTCTATCATTAAAATATTCGGTTTCTTCAACCTCTTCAATTACAACTACTTTTCCGTCAACTGGTGCTAAAATGTCATCAAAACTTTTAACTACATTTCTACCTGGATTTCTGAAAAATTGCAAAATTAGAATTAGGACAATTAAAGCCGCGGCTTGTAATACTATTTTTAGCCATGGAATGTCAATATAAAATTGTGCGATTAATACAATGGTTGCTACTAGAAAAAAGGTAATTAAAATAATTTTTTGTCCTTCTTTATGAAACATTTGCAAAAATATTTAAAGTTAAATAGGCAAAAGGTGCCGCAAAAATTAAACTATCTAACCGATCAAGCATGCCGCCATGACCTGGCATTATTGCTCCGCTGTCCTTTACACCAGCCGAACGTTTGAGTTTAGACTCAACTAAATCTCCTAAACTTCCAAAGATAACTATTACAAGTGCTAAAGTTACCCATTGAGCGGGATTAACTATAGGCTCAATTCTTGCCATAAAATAGGCTGTTGCTACTGCGAACACCATTCCACCTATAGTACCTTCCCATGTTTTTTTTGGAGACACTCTCGGAAAGAGCTTCGTTCGGCCAAAAGTTCTGCCAACAAGATATGCAAAACTGTCATTAACCCATATTAAAATGAAAATACCAATAATTAGATATTTTGCAAATTCATCATTTTTATACGGAATCATGGTTAAAAAAATACAACCCCCTCCAATATAAAAGAGACCGGCGATAAATTTTTCGGTTGTCGTAAAAATTTTTTCTTTTTTGGTATAAAGATAAATGAGCATACCGATGTTTACCGCAATTGTTGTAAACATTAATATATTGATTGGCAATTTATTGGCTTCTTTAACGAGATAAATAAATATCCACCATAGCACAAGATAAGCCAAGAAAATATAGTATCCTTTAAGACCAACTAAACGTTTGTATTCATAAATGCATGCTAGTCCAAATATCATGAACAAGAAATCAAATGCATCGGAGCTTAAAAAGACCGCTGATAATAAAAGAACAATATATATGACTCCCGTAATAGATCGACGAAGAATTTCCTTCATATTATAAATCTTCCAGTAGTAAAAGATATAAATTTTTAGAAGAACTACCGTAAGTTAGAAAATCGTGATCATTTTCTTCGTTAGCTTGAAAGTGCTTTAACGTGGTAATATTGGTAGGAATGCTACGACCATATTTTTTCTTAATCATCTTTAAACCACCACCGATTGTTTCAACGAGTTGACTAGTTGTAGCAAAAACAATGACATTATCTGGTAAATCTATTAGTTTGTTCTCTAATAACTGATTTGAACAAACTAATATTGAACCATCTTGAGCTATTAAATGCTCACAAGTGGTGAAGAATATTTCACTTTCACTTGCTTTATCCGTGTAATTTATTTTTTCTTTTGAGAATTTTTTTGAAAGACGCTTGTCTAACGCTAAGAATGGTTCACTTTGCCAATTGTTTTCGCTAACTATGTTTGATAAGGCTTGCGAAATTTCTTTTAAAGAATCGCAGTATAAAAATTTACCACCGTTCTTCTTAAAATGAATAGTGAATTTTTCATCAACAGGTATATTTAGGTCGGGCATATGCGCACCTCTGGTCTGTGCAGTTTCTCTTGAAACCTTTTTTCCTCCCCCAAACAATTTGTCAAACAGCCCCATTGATGTTTTGAAATTTCAATTTGTTTTTTGGTTAGTTTACTCTCGAAATATAAATGTAATTATTTTTTTTCGTTTCCTAACTCTTCTGTTTTTGGCTCATTAGCTACTTCATCCACCTTATTGTTGCTAATGTCCTCAGCCAAAGGATCTTCCATCTCTTCTTTGGCAAATGGTCTTTTTCCAAATATTTTTTCAAGGTCTTCTTTAAAGATTACTTCCTTCTCTAATAACCTTTCTGCAAGAATAGTTAGCTTGTCTTCATTATCATGTAATACCTGTATAGCTCTTTGATATTGCTCTTCTATTATTTTAGAAATTTCAGCATCAATTTTTCGAGCTGTGTCTTCACTATACGGTTTGGAGTAGCCAAAAGAATCTTGGCCCGAAGAATCATAATACGTAAGATTTCCAATTTCCTCGTTTAAGCCGTAAACTGTAACCATTGCTCTGGCTTGTTTTGTTACTTTTTCAAGGTCACTTAATGCTCCAGTAGAAATTTTATTAAAAATTACTTTTTCTGCGGCTCTACCACCCATAGTTGCACACATCTCGTCCAACATCTGTTCTGGTCTAACAATTAATCGCTCTTCTGGTAAATACCATGCTGCTCCTAAAGATTGACCTCTAGGTACAATAGTAACTTTTACAAGAGGTGCGGCGTGCTCCAACATCCAACTTACAGTGGCATGTCCTGCTTCATGATAAGCAATAGTTTTTTTCTCACCAGGAGTAATTATTTTATTTTTCTTTTCTAAACCACCTACAATACGGTCTACAGCATCTAAAAAGTCTTGTTTTGTTACTGCTTTTCTTTCTTTTCTAGCGGCAATTAATGCGGCTTCGTTACAAACATTGGCAATATCTGCACCTGAAAAACCTGGAGTCTGTCTAGCTAAGAAATCTAAATCTAGAGTTTCAGCAGTTTTTATTGGTCTTAAGTGAACTTCAAAAATCTCTTTACGCTCACGAATATCTGGTAAGTCTACATAAATTTGTCTATCAAATCTACCCGCACGCATTAAGGCTTTATCTAATACATCAGCACGGTTAGTTGCTGCTAATACAATAACATTTGTATTAGTGCCGAAACCATCCATTTCGGTTAATAGTTGATTTAGAGTATTCTCACGTTCATCATTAGAACCGGTGAAATTATTTTTACCTCTTGCTCTACCAATTGCATCAATTTCATCAATAAAGATAATTGCTGGAGACTTGTCTTTTGCCTGTTTAAAAAGGTCACGTACACGCGATGCACCAACACCTACAAACATCTCCACGAAATCTGAGCCTGACAAGGAGAAGAAAGGAACTTTAGCTTCACCCGCAACAGCCTTGGCTAAAAGTGTTTTTCCTGTTCCTGGAGGGCCTACAAGTAGTGCTCCTTTCGGAATTTTACCACCTAAAGAAGTATACTTATCAGGGTTTCTTAAGAACTCAACTATTTCTTCAACTTCTTCTTTTGCACCTTCTAAACCAGCTACATCTTTAAATGAAGTTCGTGTATCTGTTTTTTCATCAAAGAGTTTAGCTTTTGATTTTCCAATATTAAAAATTTGTCCTCCGGCTCCACCTCCGCCGCCACCTGACATACGTCGCATGAGATAAATCCAAATACCAATAATTAATATAAATGGTAGGATGCCAACCAATAAATCAATTAAATAACTTGATTCTTTATCGAATTCTACAATAGTGTCTAGACTATTTTCTTTTTTGATTTCAGTAATTTCATTTTGAAATATCTGTAAATCACCATAATCTAATACATACTGGGGTACTACAGCTGTACCTAGAGAGAAAGGTTTGTCATGTACATCTTTATGTACATCTTTCTGCAAAGCATCTTCGGTTAAAAATACTTTTGCCTGATTGGTGTTTGTGATAATTGTTATTTTATCAATATCACCATTTCTTAAATATTCTTGAAGCTCAGAAGTAGTTGTTGTTCGAGTACCTGAAAAATTACTGCTATTTAGAATCTGAAATCCAATCAGTAAAATTGCAATTAAGCCATAGATCCACCATGAGCTAAATTTTGGTTTTTTCGGATTCGAATTATTATCTTTTGCCATTATATTTTTTTACCTATTTAATACTGTCTTCCAATGCGGTAACTTTTGCATCACCCCAAAGTCCTTCAATATCATAAAATTCTCTAATTTGTTTTTGGAAAACATGAACTACTACGTTTACATAATCCATTAAAATCCATTCGGCATTTTCACTGCCTTCAACATGCCAAGGTTTATCTTTTATTGCCTTGCTTACAGTTTTCTGTACGGAACCAACTATAGCATTTACATGTGTGTTTGAAGTACCATTGCAAATTACAAAGTAGTCACAAACTGTGTTTTCTAATTCTCTGAGGTCGAGTAACCTTATGTCTTGTCCTTTTACCTCTTCTACGCCTTGTAGTATCAAAGCAATCAACTCGTCTGCGCTAGCTTTACCTTTCTGCATTCAAATTATTTAGTTTACGCAAAGTTATTATTTTTTTGTTCTTTTAACCCCTATTTTTTAACATAAGATATCAATATCTAATAACAGGGCTGTTTATGCATATAATCAAACTTAATGCCACGGACTCTACCAACCAATATCTGAAAAATCTATTGCTCATAAAACCAGTTGAAGATTTTACGATTGTTGTTGCTGAAGAACAAACAAAAGCAAGAGGTCAAATGGGGACTTCATGGCAATCTGATGTTGGTAAAAACTTAACTTTCAGTGTCTTAAAACGGTTAGGTGAATTCCCTGTGCAAAATCAATATTACTTAAATATAACGGTTTCTTTAGCTGTTTATGCATTTTTAAAAGCCCTTCAAGTACCGAATTTATCAATTAAATGGCCAAACGACATTCTGTCAGGTAGCCAGAAAATTTGCGGTATTTTAATTGAAAATACATTGCAAGGTCAACTAATAAAGACATCAATTATTGGTATTGGTCTTAATGTTAACCAGACTGACTTCCATAACCTTTTTAACGCTACCTCTTTAAAATTGTTGTTGGGTGAAAAATATAATTTAGAGGACTTATTATATAGACTATTAGAAGAACTAGATTATTACTTTAAGCTCCTTAAGTCCAATTCATTTAAAATACTCGAAAATGCTTATTTAGATGTTCTTTTTTTAAAAGGCAAAATATCCAAATTTCAAGAAATAAATAATGAAACTTTTAATGCGACTATTGTTGGGGTCTCTTACGAAGGGAGACTTATACTACAGTTGCAAGATGGAATGCTTAAAGAGTATAATTTAAAAGAGATAAAATTACTTTATTAAAGCAGTTTAAATCCGAACCATATTCTCTGATAAAGTGCCAATGAAATTTGTTATTGGATTTTTTATCATCATGGCCATCATAGCATTAAATTCACCATTAAAATGTAAAATTACATTGGTAGAATTTTCAGTTAATTCTACAATGTCGGCTGTTAAAGTAAAGTTTAATTTTCCTTCGGCCGAACCCAATACTATTTTAGTATAAGGAATTTTTTCTTTTAATTTTAGCGTAATTTCTGGCATTCCTTTCAAAGCGAAAATAAAAGTATCTTCACTTAATACTTCAAACTTACTAATATTGTCTGGCATTAGTTGTTTGAAGTTTTTAATATCGCATAGAAATTCATAAACTTCTTCGTTGCTTTTTGAAACCGTTTTTTTTGGTGATTCTAAGTGCATGTTATTATTGTTTCCATTCTGATGGATTTTTTCTCCATTCAGATAATGTGTTTAATTGTTCTTCTTTTATATAACTTCTATCAGCAGCTTGTTCTATTAAATTAGAATAGTCGCTTAGTGTATGCAATTCTATTTGCTTCTCGTCAAAATTCTTTACAGATATATCAAATCCATATGAAAATATAGCGAGCATTCCTTTTATTTGAGCTCCTGCTTCATTTAATGCGTCTACAGCGTGTAAACTGCTTTTTCCTGTGCTAATTAAATCTTCAATTACTACTACTTTTTGCCCTGCTTCTAGTTGTCCTTCAATTTGGTTTTGACGTCCGTGCGATTTCGCTTGTGGTCTAACATAAATAAATGGAAGACCTAAATAATCTGCAACTAACATGCCAATACCTATAGCCCCTGTAGCAACCCCAGCGATAACATCTGGTTTGCCATAAAGATTTTCAACTTGTTTAGCCATTTCTTGGCGAATAAAATTGCGTATTACAGGGTAAGAAAGTACAATTCTATTATCACAATATATTGGAGAACGCCAACCTGAAGCCCATGTAAATGGATTTTCAGGATTCAACTTAATTGCATTAATTTGCAGTAGTAGTTCTGCCGTTTTTTTTGCGGTATCTTTATCTAAAATCATAGCGCAAATGTATAAAGTTTTTGTCAATGAACGTCCTCTTGTTTTAACTAGTAATCTTTCTGATGTTGGCGAGAGTAAATCTTTTCCTCTAAATGAAGATTCTATTCAGGTAGCTATTACTTCTTTAAGAAAAGGAAAATTAACTGAAGCTTATATTTATCACCCAAATCAAGAAGAAATTTTAAAAAAGTTTACAAAACGTATTCCGCTAGTGGTTGCTGCAGGAGGGGTGGTTACGAATAGAGAAGGTAAAGTGCTTTTTATTTATCGAAATGATAAATGGGATTTGCCAAAAGGTAAATTGGAAAAAGGCGAATCAATAGAAGTTTGTGCCATTAGAGAAGTGATGGAAGAAACTGGGGTGAAAGAGTTAAGACTCGAGAACTTTTTAAAAACTACATATCACGTGTTTAAAAATAACGGTGTAGATACCTTAAAAGAAGTGCATTGGTTCGCAATGAAAACTTATTATGAGGGTAAATTAAAAGGGCAAAAGAAAGAAGGGATTAATAAAGTGAAATGGAAAGGTCCAAAAAAAATTAAAGAAGCCTTAGAAAATTCATACGTTAATATTCGAATTTTATTTGGCTACTAGTTCGTTTAATTTTTCAACAATCTATACACAGGGTATTGCATATGAGCAGACTCGTAACTTTCAGATTTTTTAAATAACCAATTTAGCTGTGCGTACCAATTGGATCTAAATTCTATTTCGTTTTCTTTTTTCTGATTAAATTCTTTGAGTAATAAAGAATCACTATTCAACATTGCTTCCGCATCATCTTCAAAAACATAAGGCGAGAACCCTTCTTTTTGTTGCAAAATGGGGTCAAAGAAATTCCAATTAAAAAAAGAATCTACAGCAGCGGGCTCAAGAGTTTCCACAATATATCTAAAGCCTGGTTGGTCAGTATATAGAATTATATCGCCTTCAGTAAATTGTATTGATTTAATTTTGGATTCAACTTGCGTATTATAATGTAAATAATGTCCTTCATAGGCCTCTTTTCGACTTTCGAAGTTTTTTATTTTATAAGATTCAACAGATAATAATGTGTCTTGATTAATGGTTTCAAATATGATTTTATTTCGATTAAGTAAGTCCGTAATTTTATCATATCCTTTTTTAATAACGTATGCTTTCGGTATTAAAACAGAATCTACAGCTTTAAAATAATTCTGATATATAACTGGTTTTGTGAATGGTTTGTCTCTATTGTATTTTAATCTAGCAAATCCGGTTACATTACTTTGTATTGTATCCCCTTCAAAACCCTTAAAATTTAATATTGTTGATTTCGTAGTGTCTACTTGCCATTGAAGTGGGTAATATGTCCAATTTTTATGTCTCGTTAGTGCTTTATTACGAAGTTCTTTTATTTTACTGCCATCCGTTTCAGCTATGGATACTACCTGTTTCATAAGTTCGTATGTGCCATACACTCTTTGCTTGTAAGGTTTTAGCATATGTGTTTCTACCATTAAGCCTAATGTGTTAAATAAAGCAGTGTAGCCTGTAGAATATCTTGGGTGATCCATAAATTGAGAGAACCCATTTTCAGGTACTTCATTAAACACATTAACATAAGGAGTTATATCCCAATTCTCCGAGGCTAAAGATTTTTCTAAATTAGGCATCAATTCCTCATTTAAGTATTTGCCCAAA
>NZ_JBDVFA010000103.1:0-96770 GCF_039941195.1 Aurantibacter sp.
TCCACGATGACAAGCGATAAGAACTTGAAATCCATTTTCATGGATAATCCTCCCGATAAAATCTTTGAATTTCCCATTGCAATACTACACAACAGTGGCGGTAAAAAAAGAACAAACTTGGTCAAAAAATTGCAGTACAACACATAAATATGTGCATGTTTTGTATACAACACTAAAATACAATTTATTTATAGTAACCCAATATTAATAGGCCCCCAGAAATTTTAAGGGTATTGTTCATTTTGTATATCAATATTGTATATTTAAAAAATGATATACAGAATGATCATATGAATTTTACCCAATATACCTTCACAACAGCAGTTCACCGCAAACAAAATGTAATCTTAATTTATTTTCCGTATAAATTGAGTTTAAAAAATGCGCTACGAGCGCGATTTCCTTCCGTTAAATGGAGTCAAACCAAAAAAGCTTGGTACCTGCCAGACTTGCCGATAATAAGAGAAAAAATTGGCCTAAAAAAGAGCAAACCTACTTCTAAGACGCTTCCAGATTTACACCCAAAAAATATACAGGCCTACCTTGCTATGAACGAACAACTTCAACTTAAGGCCTATAGTGAAAATACAAAACGTATTTATTTAGCTGAATTCGCTCATCTACTTAAACTGATAAAAGATTATCCTGTTGAAGATTTAACTCCTAAAAAACTTAAGGATTATTTTCTCTATTGTGTAAATGAGGAACAAATGAGCGAACGAAAAATAAATGGAAAAATTAACGGTATCAAATTCTATTTTGAAAAAGTGTTGCATAAAGAACGTATGTTTTTCGATGTTCCGCGCCCTAAAAAACCGATTACGTTGCCTAAAATGTTGAGTAAGGCAGAAGTAAAAAGACTTTTAAATCAAGTTACCAACCCCAAGCACCTTTTGGCACTAAAACTGTGTTATGGAATGGGGCTACGTGTTTCTGAGGTGGTAAAATTAAAGATTGAAGATATAGATAGTAGTAGAATGGTCGTTAGGGTAGTTGCTGCAAAGGGTAAAAAAGACCGCTATGTGCCTTTGCCTAGTAGTTTACTTACAGAACTTCGCGAATATTTTAAGGCATACCACCCAAAAGAATACTTGTTAGAAGGGCAGTACGGGGGTGCATATTCAAAAGGGTCTGTACAGCAGGTTTTTAAAAGGGCTATGCGAAAGGCACGAATAAATAAGAAAATTGGAGTACACGGTCTTCGACATAGTTATGCGACACACCTTTTAGAAGCTGGGGCCGATATGCGTTTTATACAAGAATTACTAGGGCATAATTCTATAAAAACCACGCAGATTTATACCAAGGTTACTCCACGTAGTCTGGCCAAGATTGCTAGTCCGCTCGATAATTTATAATCTTTCAATAGAGAAACTACTCCTTAAGGACATTTACTTTAAAATTCGCGCTTACCAAATTCACTGTCGATAAACTTCGCTTTGTTTTTACCGTTCTTAAAAGTATAAGCAACATTAAGCAATATCATATCTACTTCGTACACATAATTGGTAGTCGTATAAAATTCATTTGGTCGATAAGTGGTTATGCGCTGTTCGTTAGTATCTAACAAGCCCATATCTATATTTTGCCATTGTAAGGTTGCCGTTAGCCTATCATTTAAAAACGATTTCTGAAAAGTTAAATTCGGAGCATAAAAACGGGAATCTTCACCCTGGGCCGTTATTCTCTCAGACAAATAATTAAAAGTAAATTGTAGCGATGCATTTTCCCAAAAATTGTATGTGGAATTTAAATTAATAGAATAGACAGTTGCTTCGGTATTAATTGGTTGATTATCAAAAGAACCATCAATATTATAATTGTAAATATTGGCTCCTAAAAAATTAGACCAATTTTGCGTAGCTTTTAATTGCGCGCCAACTTCTAATCCGATTGCTTTTGCCGTACCTACATTCGAATATATTCTGTTTAAAATGGTGTCGTTATAAATAGTATTGACCCGGTTTACCACATTTTTTACATTTCTAAAATAAGCGGTGGCAAAAATAGAATTTCCACCTTTTAGTTTCTGAGTAATTCCTAATTCTATGAGATCAATAAATTCTGGTTTTAAGGTGGGGTCACCTTGTTCCAAAGTTTCTGAATGTTCCCGTTCCGGAAACGGATTCATTTTAAAGGTAGGTGTTCGCTCAACCCTTTTACTATACGAAGCCTTTATATTTGCCCTTTCACTTACGGCATATTGTAAAGAAGCTGATGGATATATTTTGGTGAAATCGTACGTATATGTAGTGTCTACTGTATTGGCCTTGTCGCGCAACTCTAATGTTCTATTCATAGCTTCAATACGAGCACCAGCAGCGTAATTCCATTGCTTGCTTTTACCTGAGAATTGGATGTACGCAGAATTTATATTTCGCTTTAAATCTACTTCACTCGAAAATTCAGGAACGAGTTGAAAAGGATCATTATAGTCTGTTCGTCTTTCATAAACAAAATCGCCAGTGTGATTTAAATTGCGAAACTGATAACCAATTTCCAAAGTGCCGAAAGTAAAAGGTTTAAAACGATAATCGGCCTGTAGACGCACTCCATTTAAAGGATTGTCATTGGTGTTATATTCATCTTGATATAAAATTGAACGATCTGGTTCTCCTAAGTTCTGACTAACAGTGGGGCCGCCTAAGAGCGTATATTCATACAAGAAGGAGGTCGATAGTCGTGCATCGTTTTTAAAGATATGTTCGTAATCAAAACTACCCAAAGCAAAATCACTTTTTCGTATTCTTAAATTGTGATTATAATATTGAAAAGTGCGAAAGCTATTTACATTATCTGCTGGGGTTCTTGCATTGTTATTATAATAAACAATATCGGCCAAACGGTCTTTACTACGCTTACCGGCAAAGAAACCTAACGAAAAGGTGTTGGTGCTATCTGGAGTGAAATCTACCGTTAACCTTCCGTTGTAATTAACTTCGTCAAAACTACGCTCTCCTGTAGATGGAAACTGTGTTATTGTGTCATTAATTATGGTATATACATCACCTTCTCTACGTCCGCCTAAATCATTTCTTTGATAATTAGCACCTAAAGAAATATTCCATTTCTCATTTCTAATATTATAGGTGGCATCTATGCCATAACGCTGGTGGTATTTATCGTTATCATAAGTTTCTATTGACGGTAGTCCTCCTTTAATATTTAGTTGTCCGTAAACGCCATCGGTTGCTCCCTTTTTAGTGATTATATTTATAATGCCAGCTTTGCCTTCGGGGTCATATTTTGCAGATGGTGCAGTAATAACTTCAACACGCTCGATAGCATTGGCTGGCAGTTGCGCCATTAATGCACTAGTATTTCCTTGGGTAGGTTTGCCATTCAATAAAACCATAAACCCAGAACTACCACGTACACTTATTTCTCCCTGCGCATCGATACTTACTGACGGTAAATTCCGAATGACATCAACACCAGTACCACCTTGTGCATTTTTAAATTTTTGTGCATCAAATACTTGTCGGTCAATTTTGTTAATTACGGTGGCACGTTCACCCTTTATAACTACTTCATTTAGCTGATTGCCTAAGGTTAATTGTATGGGTTCTAAATTTTTAACTGTTTTAGTAGTGTAGGTGATGTCGCTAATTTTTTTTACGTCATACCCTATAAAAGAGGCTTCTAAATAATAGGTGCCACTTTTTAAATCTTCTATAAGAAATACACCATTTAAATCGGTAATTACTCCAGTTATTAACGAATTATCGTTCTGATTGAATAATGCCGCTGTTGCGTATTCTAGCGGTATGCCTTGCTCGTCAATAATTTTACCTTTTAGCTGTGCGTAAGTGCTAAAAGTTGATAATACTATAAACGTATAAATTAATAGTTGTTGGTATTTGGCCATATATAAAATTGGTTGTTGATACTATGGCGCAAGTTACTATCAGTAAATAGGGTGTTTTGGTGTATTCTACAATTAAATGGTACTTCTTGTTATTTTGATGCTTTTCTAAATTGTAAGGGGGTTAATTGGGTATGACGTTTAAAGAATTTGGTGAAGTTAGAATTGTCTTTAAAATTTAAATCATAGGCTATACTGCTTATATTTTTTGAGGTATATAATAATTGCCTTTTTATTTCTTTTACTAAATGTTCGGTTATAACACCTGATGCTGTTTTATCGAATATTTTTTGGCATACCGCATTTAAGTTTTGTGCCGATGTGTTTAGCTTATTGGCATAATAGTCTACACTATTGTTGAGGTCTTCAGATAATAACTCCATAAAACCATGTTCTAAAGTATTGTTTTGATCTTTGGTGATATTTGATACCGCGATAATTTTTGACAGCAAGGCTTTTAAACAACTTTCAACAACTTCTTGGTTAATATTTGTTGCTTTCATCTCTAAACACAAGGCCTTAAATAAAATATTTATTACCTCGTCGTTATCCGCTATCACTACTTTTTGAAGTGCTTTTAATTCTATCAATTGCATCTGAATTGACTTATCTAAAACATTATCTAAGAAAGATGCTTTTATAATAATCACATAACCCTCAGGAATAGCATCGATATGCCAATGATGTACCTGATTTTTGTGTATTAAAAAAAGTATCGGTGGTGTTACTGCTAAGGCTTCTTCATCTACATAATGGAAACCACTGCCTTTGGTAAAATAAGCCAACTCTAAATATTTATTGTGCTTATGGGGTTTTGTGTACCTCTTGTTTACATCAAAAGGCTCAACTTTTAAATCATTATAGTTTGCTATTTTGTTGTAAACAGGAATGTCGTCATTAAAATCTCCACTCATCATTAAATTCTTGTAGATGCGAAAATGGAAGTTCAGTAATCATACTTAAAACCATTCTAACAATTGTAAGTTGTTAAATGTAAACTATTCCGTACAATATATTTCGGCCTAATTGTCTTTTTAAAGTGTAATTTTTAGTTGTAAATAATTTGATTTGTGGTTTTTTTACATTTCTAAGAATGGTTGTCAGAATCAATACTTGTTGTATTTATATTTATTACATTCATACGGCAATTAATCAACCATATTTTAAGTGTAGTTTATCGTATGAAAAGAAGAAAGTTTATTAAAAATACTACAGCAGTATCAACAGCTGCCATTATTTTACCAAATTTTGTAAATACCGAATCGGCACCTTTTTTTGGTAACGGAATACACAATGGTTGGGCAGATCAAAATTCGATTGTACTATGGACGCGTTTAACCGCAAATCCGGAACTCAATTCTAATGGTACTTTGTTTACCGAAATAACGAATGAAGACCATAAAAAATATTCGAAACTAAAAGATGGGGCGTTCTTAGAAAGTGTGCAGATTCCTAAAAATCTATCACTTAAAGATATGGATGGGGCTTGCCCTGGTAGTGCTGGTGAAGTGCAACTTTCTTATTACCCTGCAGCTAATATGGCCGCTAAAATCACAGTAGATTGGATGGAGGTAGATGCTACTAAAAACTTTACCAAACAATGGCGCTTGACAGATTTAGAGCCAAATACGAAATATACTGTCGCACTCAGTGCTAGAAAATCAGCTAAACATAGTAAAACCAATACTATATCCGGAACTTTTAATACACCCCCAAGTAACGATGTGCAGCAAAAAATCTCTTTCGGGATTGTTAGTTGTCACGATTACAATAGAAGGGATAACGAAAAAGGACACCGCATTTATAAAGCGCTAGAAAAAGATAATCCCGATTTTTTTATTCATACCGGAGATATTGAATATTACGATAAGAAAAACCCCTATGCATTTACCGAAAAATTAATGCGCTTTAAATGGGATCGCATATTTGCACTTCCCTTTCAAAGAAATTTTTATAGCAACACCACTTCTTATTTCATGAAAGATGATCATGATACCTTAAAGGATGATGCTTTTCCGGGTACTACCTATGGTACAGTCTCCTTTGAACGCGGACTGGAGATTTTTGATAACGAACAGTTTCCATCCAACGATAAAACATATAAAACGATTCGTTGGGGTAAAGATTTACAGATTTGGGTTTTAGAAGGTAGAAATTATCGCAGTAAGAATACTGATCCAGACGGACCGGATAAAGTAATTCTTGGGGAAACACAAAGAGAATGGTTGTTTAAAACCATTGACGCCTCTGATGCTACTTTTAAAGTGATTATTTCTGCATCGCCAATTATTGGCCCCGATAGGCCAAAAGGGAAAAATGATAATCATTCCAATAAAGCCTTCGAACATGAAGGAAATATTATTAGAGATTTCATAAACAAGCATGATAATATTTACATGTGTAATGGCGATCGCCATTGGCAATATGTTAGCCATGTAGAAGATTCTAACTTATGGGAATTTTGTACTGGTGCTGGGTCCGATAGTCATGCTGGGGGATGGGAACAAGAGAATGTAAAACCACTGCATCGTTTTCTTAGAGTTAAAGGGGGATATTTATCTGGTGAGGTTTATCATGAGGATGATAAAGCGAAATTGAAATTTGAGCATAAAGACGTTGATGGTAACGTAATGCACCAAGAGATTTTTACACGATAATATTTTAGTATGAAAAAAGGACTTGGTAATTTTTAATTGCTGAGTTCTTTATTTAAATCTGGCTGAATTAATTCTTTTGCCTTTTCAATATTTATATAGGAACCTAATTCCCTTAGTGAAATAACTGTAAAGTTGTTCTTTGCTAGATACTGCAAATACTCCTTAAATAATTCGGGTGGTGTATCTACCCATGGGTGTTCAATATCTGGCACACCATGTAAGGTTAGCACAACAATGTTTCCTGCTTTGGCTTTATTGAGTGCCGACAAAATTTCGGTCTTATTCTTTGCATTGGTAGCCCAACTGGGAATTAAAAATGGATGATCTTCCAGAGGGTCATAAATCCGACTACCACCAGCACGGGCGAATTGGTATCCGCGCTCCTCTAAAAACGGCAATACTTCGGCATTTAGACCGTACCCCGGATAGGCAAAATTTGTAGGTTTCACTATACCTAAAGAGTCACATTTATTTTCAATATAAGCCAATTCTTTATGAAATTCTTTCGGGGATAATTTCGAAACATTGGCATGCATTTGGGTATGATTGGCAATCTCGAATCCCATTTGGTCCAATGCCTTTGTCTGTCTCCAATTCATATAAAGCGTACTGTCTTTATAATTCGGTGGAAATTCACAAACAAAAAATGTGGCTCCAAAATTAAACTCTTTTAATAAAGGTGCAACTACGGAATATTGACTAGCTGGGGCATCATCAAAAGTGAGCACGACCAGTTTTTCTGGTAATGGTTTTTTTACTATTTGAGAAGTGCTAGAAAAAGTAATAAAGAGAGCAAATAGAAAGTGGCTAATTGGTTTCATAATAGTTTCAATAATAAAAGTAGGGCAGGAGGAAGGCCTCACTTTTGCTTAGCTTTCTATACAAAGCTATTACATTCTACTTTACAATGTTTTTTTGAAAAAATCGATGGCTAGCTGCAAAGTTTCTTCATGAATGTTTTTTCGATTCACAGTTTCATGGTCAACAGCGATTGCTGGTAATATTTCTTTTCCGAATTCGGTAGCTTCATTTAAAAATACATAATGACCAACTTGCGCATTGTATAAATGCAAAGTGCTCGTATCAATTAAACTATCAAATTTTTCTGCGTTACTTTTAACAGGAGCAGTTGTATCTCCTTTACCAGCTACAATGTATACAGGTGCTGTTATTTTTGCTGTCTGTGCTTTAGAATGAAATCCGAATCCGATGGCAGGTGCCATTACAAAAAATGATTTTATGCGTTCGTCTTTTACCAAATCTTTATACTGATGGTAAGAAGCAACAATAAGACTGTCATTTTCAAAGTCTATAACTTCGTCGGTATCCGGAAATTCTGCCGGTAATACCCTGCTTTCATCATTACCATTTTTAGGCATACTTCTATCTACATAACCGCCGGCTAATGCAATATTGGTATATCCGCCTAATGAAAAGCCAACACCTCCTATTCTACTAGTATCTATTTGTTTTCCAAACTTTGGGTCTTCTAAAACTTGAGTAAGTACATATTGTACATCGATGGCACGTTCCCACCATTTTACAAATTCGCGAGGTATTTTGTTAAAAGTAGAATTGCCATAATGATCAAGGGAAACCACAATATATCCTTCTTTTACCATTTTTTCGATAAACCATGTCAACGAAAATCTGCTGCCTCCCGTGCCATGAGATACCATTAGAAGTGGAAATTTTTCATTCACCATACGCGCATTTGGTATGGTCGGAATAGTTTTGAAAAGTGGTTTGTTTTTTGTTTCAAGAGAAGTATTTGTTATGGTATCTAATGTGGGATACCATATTTCTGTAGGAAGCGGTCTATTGCGAGATTCATCGGTATATGTTATCGATTGCTGTCCTACATTATAAGCATTGTTTTTTGACTCTTGACAAGAAATTAATCCTAATAACAGTATTAGAAATACAGCTGTGTTTTTCATTTATGGTCGTTTTCTATATAGACAAATGAAAAGCGTAATTGTTACAATCTTCACTCTTTTTACTTATTTCCAACGGGTTGCACGCCATTCTTTTTGTTCTTCATTGGAAAAAAATGTCCAAGCTACAATGCGACTAGATTTGTTACTGGTACCCATAGCAATCGTTTTCACCTCATTGGTGCTTACCTTTTTTAAGGATTTATAAATTCCTCTAAGGTTAGATTCTTTAGATACTAAAGTTGAAAACCAAAAGATATTTTTTGCAAAGTGCTTGCTTTCATAAACCATGTTTCGAATAAACTGCTGCTCTCCTCCTTCATAAATTAATTCATTGCTAATTCCTGCAAAATTGAGTTCTGGATTTTTTACTTTTCTTCCTGATAGATTTTTTATTTTCCGACGCGTTCCTTTTAGAGCCTCTTCAATAGAAGAATGAAAAGGAGGGTTGCAAATACTTATATCTATTTGCTCTTGTTTATCTATTGCACCTTTAAAAATAGCTCTATAATTTGACTGTAATCGGAGGCTGATTTTATTTTTAAGAGACGGATTCGTTTCTACAATTTGTTCTGCAATAGCAATTGATTTTGATTCTATATCAGAACCTATAAAATTCCACCCATATTCCGTTACCCCAATAATTGGATAAATACAATTTGCTCCAACACCAATATCATAACAAGAAATTTTATCTCCTGTGGGTAACTTTCCAAAATTACTTTCACTTAAAATATCTGCTAGGTAATGAATGTAATCTGCTCTACCAGGTATCGGTGGACATAAATTTTCATCTGGAAATTCCCAATTTTTTATTCCGTAATAGTGATTTAATATGGCTTTGTTCAATTGCTTTACTGCAATGGGGTTTGCAAAATCTACAGATGCAATACCTTTTTTATTGGGTTTTAAATAGTGTTTTAATTCAGGAGTTGTCGCTACCAATGCCTCTAAATTATACTGTTCTCTGTTTCTGTTACGAGGATGTAATCGTGACTTTACAGGTTTGTTTTTTTCTGAAGACATTTTATATCACTTTAATTTCTGGATAAATGTTTAACCTGAATTGTTTTTTCATAAATGTATAACAGGTTCTGGTTACTTAATTATTAATTTTGCCTTTGCACTATTTTCAAATGGAATTGTCATTTGCCATGACTTTGTTTTTGATTTTACAGATAGCTCAATTAAATCCGAATCACTTTTAAGAATTTTGGTCTTTAACTTTGGAGTCGCCCCCTCAGAAGGTACAAGTAACCAAACAAAGGTAGTGTCTGACGCTATTTGTGCGGTATAAGAACTAGAAATATTGGGTTCAAAAAGATTATACTCGGGACTATACCAACCTTGAATTTCAGGAACTTCTTGACCTTTGGTAAATTTAATGTCAAATTCTCGCTTCCCTACTGGGATGACGGCAAGATTACCACGCTCATTACTTGTGGTAACAATCTGTTTGTGCTGTTCAACTTTGTTTTCCGGATGCCAATGCCATAAGGCATCAATAGTTCTGGGTTTGTTCGTTGTAATGCGATCTACAACGACCCAAAATTCACCGCGTACATAGAAAACAGATCGCGTATGTTTTGCTTCACCTTCAACATTTATATATTGATCAAAAGAATTGGAGGCATAATCAAAATCATTCTCTAGTTTAAAATAAGATTTATCTAAAGGTTTTTTAGCGAGTCTTGGACCTGCTTTTTGACCTTTACCATCAATTAGAATGAGGTTATGACCTACACTTCCTTTTGCGTACGGACGGAATTTTTCAGCTACTTCACCTGTATAGGCAAAACGCCCAGCGTCCACCAAAAAATCTCTGCCAAAAGCATGTATGGAGAGGTGCAACTTATCATTATGTTGGTGTCCACTGCCCCAAGGTCCGATATCAAAGAAAGACCAATGCGCATCTTTGTCAAAACCACTTCGTGAAATTAAATGCCCTGCCCAAGGATAAAAATAGGAAGGACCATCAGTAGGTTTTACTCCCGATTTGCCATTGGTAGCAATATATTCCCAATCGGGGTGATTGAAGTTTTTTGCTCCATTTAAAATGTAGTTTACATCACTGCCTTTGTCGCCATCATTGTTTAACGCTCTTAACCCATTCGGGCGAACCATATGTGATATATACTGATACATATTCTCAATGGTTTTATTGAAAAAATCAGGAAGCTCTTTATTTACATTATCACAGATACTCTTAAATAACTGAAATTGTAACATAGATACATTGTGGTAGTGCGAGGTTAGTTCGGTTTGCACACCGTCAGCATAAATTTGCTTTTTCATACTTTCAGTCATGGTTTCTATAGTATAGTTCAACCAATCATCAGATTTTTTTAATTCCGGAAAATAAGCAGCAACAGTTGCCAATGCCGAAATTTCCATTGTTAACCAATTGTTTTGTGAGTGAAAATTTCTATTGTAGTGCGCATGGTCGGGTAAACTTGATAAAATCAAAATTTTAGTTGCTGGGGTGACATACTCATTATTAATCATTCCATAGAAAATTTTAGTCCACCTTTTTGCGCGTGCGGCCACTTCTAATCCGCGCCATATTGAAGTGCCGCTTTTAACAGCAGGGTAGGGCATGCTTTTGATGATAAAATCACGTAAAAACAAATCCATGAATTTGGCGTATTTCGGATTTCCTGTTTTTAAATAGGTTGTATAGACTTCAAAAAGTTGCGTATGCCGATTCGATAGCCAAGCCCATTCTTTATCCGTATTTGGCCCTTTGTAATACCAATCGCGATGACCATCGGCACCCACAGGAACTTTTCCTCTCACATTTTGTATGATGTAAACATCGGTTAAAGTGGTGTCGGATGTTGCATTTGTTTTATTCGTCTCTTGCGGTTTGGCTTTTCGCAAGTCACTTGCCATTTGCCCGTTGCGATAATAGGCTAATAATTGTTTGGATGCCTCTACTATATCACCTTTTTCCTTAGCTTGTTTTACATGTTCTAAACCTTTGTAGTCTAAGTTATATTGGTCTAACATATTTGATACAATTGCAGGATAGTTATCGTAAAGGTCTTCTATTGTCGTTATTTTTTCCCAACTTTCTTGGGCTGAGGTTTGTATAACTATTCCGAATAAAATTGCAAATAGTAAAAGTGATTTTGAGATTTTTAACATGAGTTTTAAAATGTTTTTGGTTTGGTTTTGTCTAGTGTAAAGTTGTTGGTCACATCTTTTGTTTTGTACCCCCAATTTAACGAATACAAATCGAAATAGAAATCACTAATTACAGTAAAAACAGATGGACTAATAAATGTGATATAGGTAGACTGATTTTCATATTTCTTTATTACATTCATAGTATCCAAACCATTTAAATCTCCATTAGTATTATGAAAGGAATTTTCAAAAAATGTACGGTAGTATTTTGGCTTGTAGCAGCTACAATGTACAGTCAAACAAAATCACAAGCCCTAGCTAAAATTAATACCGAAGGTTTTCAAAAATCTCAAGTAATGAACCTAGTTACAGACCTGTCTGATGTTTATGGTCCTAGATTAACAGGAACAGATCAATATTTAACGGCCGCAGAATGGGCAAAGAAAACGATGGAAAGTTGGGGTGTAGATAAAGTGTATTTTGAAAATTATTGTGACGATTGTATGGGTTGGGAGGTAAACTCATTTAATATGGAAATGACAGAGCCGGCATACATGAAAATACAAGCCTATCCGTATGCATGGACGGAAAGTTCAAAAGGGGAACAAATTGGTGAATTAATCTGGATTGAAAATCATGATGATTTAGAAAAAGTAAAAAAAGAATGGAGTGGTAAACTGCAAGGAAAAACAGTTATTATTGGAGCAGCTCCAAAACAAAATATGTTGTTCGATGCACTTTCAACTCGTTATACCGAAGAGGAAATTGAAGAAGCAGAAAAATCAATCGTTCCAGCACCTACTAATCCTTTAGGGCCATCAATTGGAAACGTTGAATTAATAAAAAATATAGACGCTATTTTTAATAGCATTATGAGAAAGAATGATGGCTTTTTTGAATTCTTAAAAGAAGAAGGTGCTTTGAGTATTTTAGGAACTACACCTTTTTATCCAGGTATTCTTCACCCTAGTGGCACTTATAATTTTAGAGAAAGTCATGTAAAACCATTACCATATTTTGCACTTTCACCTGAAAATTTTGGAAAATTAAGCCGTTTAATAGGAAGGGGAATAAATCCTAAAATTAAATTCCATTTAGATTCTGAACTTTATTTAAAACCAGAAAACAATGTAAATATAATAGGGGAAATTACAGGGACTGATTCAAAATTAAAGGATGAAGTTGTAATGATTGGTGCCCATTTCGATTCCTGGCACCCCGCTTCTGGTGCAACAGATAATGGTGCAGGTACTGCTGTAATGATGGAAGTGATGCGAATTATTAAAGCAACAGGAGTAAAACCAAAACGTACGATTAGAATTGCCTTATGGGGAGGCGAAGAACAAGGCTATGTTGGTTCCATGGCATATGCTCAAGAGCACTATGGAAAAGTAAAAGAGACTACACGTAAAAAGGAAGTTGAGAAAATCTCTGCATACTTAAATATGGATAATGGTGCGGGACAAATGCGGGGTATTTATTTGCAAGGCAATGAAGCTGTAAAACCAATTTTTGAAGAAATGTTAGCACCCTATTCGCATTTAGATGTGGATAATCTAACGATTCAGAATACAAATTTTACTGATCACGATGTTTTCGATTATTATAAGATACCAGGGTTTCAGATTATTCAAGATAAATTAAACTATAGCACTGTAACACATCATACAAATTTAGATGCTTTAGAATATGTTCCAGAACGCGATATGAAAATTAATGCCACTGTAATTGCGGCACTTGTGTATCAAATAGCACAAAAAGAAACGCGAATGCCAAGGGAAGATTAGTGGTATGCTTATTCTCTAGCGGCCTTAAACTCACTACCCTCGTTCCATTTTGGAAAGTAATCCTCATTGGCTAATTTTAAACCTACATTAAAAAGTAATTGTAAATCTAATCGCACGCCACTTAACTCGGTCGTTTCAGAATCGTACTCATCGGAGGGTTGATGATATTTATTAATAAGATAATAGTTCTTAAGCTCTTTTATTTCATCAATACTATATTCAAAACCTTCGTAAGAACCACTAGCGTATAAAGCAGGAATGCCAATTTTAGCAAAATTAAAATGATCTGATCTGAAGAAGTACCCTTTTTCAGGATCTGGATCAGGAATTATATATCGGTTTTGTTTCAGCGCTGCTTTTTTAGCATATTCGTCCATTTCAGATTGACCATAACCGGTAATCGTCAAATCTTTCATTTCTCCTGGACTAGCCAAAGCATCAATATTAATATTTGCTACTGTTTTTTTTGGATCAAATATTGGATTTTCTGCATAGTATGCTGAACCTAATAAGCCTTGCTCTTCCCCTGTAAGCGCCATAAAAACAACAGAACGTTTTGTGTTATCACTTTTTTTGAAGGCTTCAGCAATTGCCAACAAACCCGCAGTACCAGAAGCATTGTCTATTGCTCCGTTATATATTGAATCTCCATTAATTGCCTTACCAATTCCAAAATGATCCCAATGCGCAGAGTAAATTATACATTCATCTTTTCTATCGGTACCTGGAACGACGGCAATGACGTTTTTAGAAACATCTTTTTTTATAGTGTTTTTAATAGCAACGGAGGTATTTAATTCTAATGGAATGGGTTTAAAGTTTTTATTTCTTGCCAGTGCTTTATAATCTTGACCTTTCATAGTGGAGGCATTAAATATTTTTTGAGCACTTTCACCGCTTATCCATGATTCAACATTAAGTAGTGTTAAATCACTGGTAATTACTAATCGGGAACCAGTCCAACCCGATTCAATTACATTCCAGCCATAAGATGCTGGCTCTGTATCATGAATAATAATTAGACCATCGGCACCTTGTCGTGCTGCTTCTTCGAACTTATACGTCCAACGACCATAGTAGGTCATTTCATTACCTTTAAATAACGTTGAATCACCAGAATTAAAACCAGGGTCATTAATTAAAACTACAGCAGTCTTACCTTTCCAATCGACACCCCCATAATCATTCCATTCATATTCCGGAGCAACAACTCCATAACCAGCAAACACAAGTTCAGAATTAGTAAGACTAACTTCAGATACTTGTTTATTGGTGGTTGCAACAAAATCTTTTAAAAGGTCTAAATTAAAACTACCTTCTTTACCAGAAATAATCATTTTTTCAGTAGGAGCTCCTGTTATTTCTACCATCGGTACCTCTTGAAAAAAGCTCGTCCCATTTCCAGGTGAAAGCCCTAATTCTTTAAACGCATTCTCTAAATAGTTTACCGTCTTTACTTCACCTTCAGTAAATGGTTTCCGCCCTAGAAATTCATCAGAAGCAAGCCGTTCAATATGTTTGGCTAAAGTGGTTTGATTTACTTCAGCCATTTCGGATTTTTTTGTTTCCGTGGTACAACTAATGAATACAATGCAAACTAAAAATGTAAGGTAATTTTTCATTATTGATAGTGTAAATTAATTTCAAGAAGTAATTTCAGTTAATGCTAGAACAGGGGAGAGTGTTGTATTGATTAATACTTAATTTAAAAATACAAAAAAGTACTGGACCATAAACAGATAAAAAATACTTTGCATTTTGCATTCTAATATGAGTAGTGCTTCACTATTATTTTATATGCTGCCATTGGTGCTTGAGGTAATAATTTCATTTCTTGATTGAAGTCAATGTATAGTTATTTAATCTTTATGAACTTTGTCTCAATGATATTCAAAAAAGCACCATGAACAAATCTGAGAAATTTTGGAATAAGCTTTCTAAGAATTATGATAAAAAAGCGAAAGACAAAACCTATGAGCAAATCTTAGCGAGAACGCCAAAATATTTAAAAGCAGATGCTGTACTACTCGATTTCGCTTGTGCTACAGGGTTATATGCCATAGCATTCTCGAAGAAGGTCGAGAAGATTGAAGCTTTCGATACATCCTCCAAAATGATAGCCATTGCTAAAAATAATGCAAAAGGATATGATAATATCTCATTTTCCCAAACAACATTATTCGATGCAAAATATGAGGAGGGTAGTTTCGACACTATTTTGGCGTTTAATATATTGCTCTATTTTAAAGACAACAAAGAGGTATTAAACCGAATGAATAAATTATTAAAACCAAACGGACGTATTATTACATCGACCGCTTGTCTAAAAGAAAAGAGATCATTTATAGCTGTTTTTTCTGGGTGTATTATCTACTTTTTAAAAAAAATTGGCATCTTACCGTATTTAAAATTTTTAAGTATCGTAGAATTAAAAGAGTCTATAACAAGAGCTGGTTTCGAAATAGTAGAAGCCGATATTTTAATTGATAAACCAGCAACCGAATATTTTATTGTAGCTCAAAAAATATAGTAGTTTACTATTTCTCTGTAATTCTTTTTCGAATTCGACTTAGTGTTTCTGGTTTTATACCGAGATAACTCGCTAATTGATATTGCGGTACTCGATTAATTAAACTTGGTTTGTTCGCTAACAAATCGAGATATTTGTTTTCAGGATTTAGCGCATTAAACCGTTCTATTCCGGCTATTTTTTCACCCATCATTTTTTCAAACTCTACGCGACATATAGTTTCGAAGCGAGGATATTTTTTATACAGCGCTGCTTCTTTTTCGGCATTTAAAACGGCAACAGTTGTTTTTTCACTACAAACAAAAAAATAAGCAGAAGGTTTTTTACTTGACAGACTATGCATATCAGCAGCAGAATCTCCTTCGATATAAAAATCTAACGTATGCTCCTCACCATCTTCAAGCAAATATTTTCTAATGCAACCTTCAATAACAACATATGAGTCTTTAGCTATTTTTCCTGGTTTCAATAAAAATGTACCTTTTTCAAAAGTCTTCATCGGAAAACTTTCTTCAATAGACAAAATCTCTTCTTCCGATAATTTCGTTATTTGGTTTAATTGTGCTGCTAATACGTTTGTCATCTTTTAAAATAGTTGCACTCTAGGAAAAATTATTTAGTAATAACTTTTACGTCTTTAAACATATAGGGGTTACTACTTACCATTAATTCTTTTCCGCTCGCGGTAGTCACATTTTTAAGAATAACTTCTTTAGTTTTTACAGAAGGATACTCTTCCTGGTATGAGGCATCAGTCATATTCTTATTAAAATTGTTGAAAATTGCAGGACCCAGATAGTCATCAGGATGGTTCGTATCTTTTATTTGAAGATTTTCAATTGTGATTTTTTCAGGCATATAACAGATATATCCAAAATCGTGCTTGCCAGTATACGTTCCACCAAATAAACTAGCGCTGGTAGGTTTTCTTCCTCCTGAAGGTACAAAAACACAATCTTTAATAAATACTTCTCCTTGCCATGTACTTCCATAATCAGAGCGCAGGTTGATTAAATTTCTACCATTTATGGTACTGTTTTCAACAACTAGCGTTCCACAACCAATTGCATTAATCCCCATATGACCCAAAGTTGAATTTCGAATGGTTGCATTGGCAACTCCCTTATGTGCATCGAATCTAGAAAAGGTGCAATTATCATAAACTAGATTTTTTGAATAATTAGAACTTTGAAGTCCCCAATAAGCTCCATCATTAATGTCGTTTGTTTGACTACAATTTTCTACGGTTACATTAAGCGACCGTGTAAGTGAAAGATCATAACTTCCCATAGAAACAGGTTTCCCTGCGGAACCTATAGTACGATACATTTTGTGGCCCGTAAGAATTGTGTTTTTAATGGTAATATAAGCACAGTCGCGCGTGCTTACGAAACCTCTATAGGGAGCACCATGTTCTCCTTCACCTTTAATGTGATGTTCCAAACCGTCAACAATTACGTTGGAACGACCAATTACCATATTACGACTGTAATAGGTGTATTTAGAGGCTGCCTTATTAGCAATAGTAGTAAAATGACCACCAGTAATATATAATGTTGTTTTATCTATTGGTAAAGCGGTTGCTTTAGTAATCTGGTCAAAGTCCCAAATTATTGGTGCATCCATGTCCACATTCCCATTTTTATCTACTACGAAAATATCGGTCTGATCTGATCCGTTGTCTTGGTTTAATCCATAGCGGATGTAGTGTTTTGTATTGGAATTAGTTACCGTAATCAAGCTCGATTCCTCCAAAGAAATATCAATTTTCTTTTGATTCTTTTTTAGTGATTTTAAGCCATTTAGTTTAAATGGTTCGTTGCTAGAACGAACTAGAAAAATAGAAGTGTCTTTATTTTCAATATTCGTGTCATCAATTATAAAAGAGGCATTTCCAAAATCGGTGTCTGTTTTTATAACTGCAGAACGGTCTTTTCCTCCAATATAATAAGTGAAACCTTCATCTGCCTTCACTTTTAAATTGTGCGCATTGGCAAATGCATGAGTTGCCGCAATAGCATCCATGTCATCCGTTTTACCATCACCTATAGCATTAAAATCACTGTATAGAATAACTCCCTTTTTCTTAAAATTTTTGATGTTTTTTCGTGAAACATTTACGTGTAACACACCACTTTCATTTTCAAATACTTTGGTCTCTTTCTTTTTTGAAGTGATTACCACATTTTCAGGTGGATTTTCAACTTGACCGTAGGTTACAAAAAAAAAGGAAAATAAACTGGCAATTAGTAAAGAACGCTTTATCATGAACTCATATTAGTTATTAATAATTTTTATTAAAATTATCATATTTATATGTGGTTAGTGTCATGTAATTTACACCAATTTAGCAATTAAATGTTGAATAGAAAATTGGAAAGAAATCTATTTGTAAGATTATTTTTAGACATAGAAATTTTTGGCATTACGTTTTTTCTACGCGTAGTATTTTTTCCATTTTTCTGCCCTTGGCTAACTCATCTACTAGTTTGTCTAAAAATCGAACCTGTTGAGTTAAAGGGTTGTCTATTTCTTCAATACGATACCCGCAAATAACACCTTTAATAAGATGGGCATTAGCATTTAAATTCGCCTTCTCAAAAAACGATTTAAAAGTAGTTTTATTCGCTACATAATATTCAATATTTTTATCATCATACCCCGTAAGCCAGGAAATTACAGTATGCAATTCTTCCTTTGTTCTTCCTTTTTTTTCAACCTTGGATAAGTAATGCGGATAAACAGATGAAAATGTCATCTTCGCCATACGTTCATTATGTGCTGCTGTAACTTTCATTGCTTTTAATTAAGTATTAAATTAAATAAGTTTAAAGGTGTTTTTGCGTAAAATGGTAATTTGATTATAAGATAAGAAAAACAGAATATTTTTTAAGTTAGGTCCTATCTATTACAACATAAAATAAATACTTTAAGTAAGTAAAATACTTAATTAGGGTAATACAGCAACTGTTTTATTATGTTTCTTTAGTAAAGCTATTAATCCAAAAATTGGACCTATCGCTAACAGCATATACATAAGATTAGTATTAGAAATATCAATTAAAAAAGTTAGTAATTGTATGCTGATTATCGAAATAGAAAAACCAATGCAATTGACGATGGTAAGGGCTGTACCTTTTATTTCAGAGGGTGCATTTTTAGCTACAAGCGTTGATAATAGTGGCGAGTCTGCAACAACAACCATTCCCCAAAAAAGAAGAAATCCAATAAATAAATATTCTGATTGAGTAGTGATTAGTAAGGGAGAAATTAGGCAACATAAACCCGATAATAATAATGCAATAGTCGCAGTTTGTTTAGTGCCTATTTTTTCGGAAAGATAGCCGCTAATAATACATGCTAGTCCACCTAAACCAATGATGATAAAAGATAATAATGGAATATTCAGAGCTATAGCGGGGTTTAGGATACTATAAGTTTTTAGAAGTAAAGGTACAAATACCCAAAAAGTATAAAGCTCCCACATATGACCAAAATAACCAAATGCTGCAGAACGAAATTCTTGCTTTTTAAATACACTAATAAATGCGGATAGATTTGTGCGCTGACTTGGTTTGCGATAAGGTCCGTCAGGAACTAATAGTAACATTAATAATCCGCCAAACGTAGCTAGCGCAGAAGTGGTTATTAAAACAGATTTCCACGAGTAAGTTGAAGTTATTTCTTTTAGTAAATGTGGAAAGGCAGTGCCAATTACTAATGCCCCGACTAAAAAACCGAGAGATTTTCCAAGTCCTTCTTTATAATAATCAGCAGCTATTTTCATACCAACAGGATATATGCCAGCAAGAAAAAAACCGGTAAAAAAGCGAAGAGTGAGTAAACTCAGAAGATTATGTGATTCCCATATAATTCCCAAATTAAATAAAGCGCCAAATATTGCACTTACTAAAAATACTTTTGACGGCGAAAAACGGTCAGCAATGGTGAACATGGCAAAAATTAAGGTTCCGATAATAAACCCGAATTGTACTGCAGAAGTCAAATGACCAAGGGCACTAACTTCAAGATTAAAATTAATTATTAGGTCATTTATCACCCCATTACCGGCAAACCAAAGTGAGGTGCAACAGAGTTGAGAGATTACAATTATTGGAAGTATGAATTTAGATTGTTTCAAAGTGATTCTCCTAAATGATTGTACACGTTAGGATTATGTTTTTCCATATAAACTTCGGGTTTGGGCAAAGCAGTAAAACCGAATTTTTTATAGAGCCATTCAGCGGTATCAGTTAACAAAATCCATCTTCTTAAGCCCTGTAGTTTTGGATGTGCCATAACTTCACTCATAAGCCATTTGCTTAATCCATTCCCTCTAAATTCTTCTAGTATATAAACATCTCCTAAATATGCAATAGTGGCATAATCTGAAATTATTCTAGCAAAACCTATTTGTTTGTTTTCAAAGAAAAGACCAAAATTAAGTGAGTTTTCGATGGAAATTGCAAGGGTGTCTATCGGAATATTTGCACTCCAATCCGCCTCGTTTGCTAGGTAGTTGTGAATTTTGGAAAGTTCTAATTTGTTTATGTCCGTAGAAATTGTGAATTCACCTTTATGACGCTCTATTATTTCCAATTCTAAATTTTTTAAACCTTTTCTATTCATTGTCGGATTTTTTTTGAGAACCAAACAATAAATTATTTTAATTGCACAAAGCTATGTTAATCATCTTTAAAAATAATTGGATGATATTTTTTAACAAAAATAGCTAGGTCATTTTTAGAAATAAGATCGGGATACGACATTACTAATAATTGTAAGGGTGGTAAACCTACTTTTAAAGGTGGTGTTTCGTAGTAATGTTGATTTAGTTGAAAGCCTATTCTTTCGTAAAATTTTATTCTTCTTTTGTTTATGCTCGATGTAGGCAATTCAACTTCTAATAAAATAGGATTATCGGTGCTTTCCATTAATTTATTGAGAATTAATTTTCCGAAACCCTTATTCCGATGTGCTTTCGCTGTAGCAAAATGATCAATGTATTTATAGGTGTCGAAATTCCACCATAAGATAAATCCTATAAATTCTTCTCCATTAAGTAAAATATCAAAATGATAATTATTTTCTTTTAAAACTTTGACTTGTCCCTCGAAAGATCTTTGCTCTTCAATAGGAAAAGCTTCTTGGTAAACCTCCCAAGCCCTTTTGAAATAATGGTCTGATGTTTTCTGAAGTCGTACTTGTTTCATTAATGACTTTGCTATTACTTAAGCGAATTTAAATAATAACATAGAGAATAAAGCAAAACAAAACGTTTGAAAAAATAGTTAATTTTTAATCCGCGACTTCGGCAATCATATAAACTGAAGCGGCAATGTTATGTGGTACACTAACCCCGACAGCGGTGCGTGTGTGTTTACCAGCTTCGCCAAATACTTCTACTACAAAATTAGAAGCACCATTCATTGCATCCGCTTGTTCAGTATTCTCTTGTGTAGAATTCACTAAGCCATGCATGGCAACAATACTAGTTACTTTATCTAATGAACATATAGTCTTAATAGCCGCCAAGCACCCAATGGCGCAAAGTTTTGTTGCATGTTTGCTTTCCTCTAAAGGTAAATCTTTTCCGAGTCTACCTTTTACTATTACACCATTTTCGACAGGAATTTGACCAGCAACATAAATAAGATTACCTGTTCGTTTAGCGGGTACATAATTTGCAACAGGTTTAGGTACTTCGGGTAATTCAATTCCCAACTCTAGTAATCTAGCTTCAATTTTACTCATGTTATTCGGAATTAGTATCGTGTATGATTTTTAAATACAACTAATTTAATCAATACATTTTAGTTTGTTTTTATTTAGAATATCAGTTTTAATGTAATCATTTTTTAAAACAGGATTCCACTTAAAATCATATAGTTCAGTTACTGTAAAATTATTTTTGGGGTTGGTAGTCAGTAGTATATCGGTGAATTGGTCTTCCATTATTTTTAATTTATCGATATCACAAGCAGGTAATTTTCCTTCTACTGCTAGTGTTCCAAGCGCATCTATTTCTTTCGGTTTAAGGCCCTTTTTCATTGAAACGCCTACTGTTTTTTTTGTATCTATTCGTTGTACCCTAAACAATTCATCCATAGCATCGGAAACATAAAATGTATTGAATTGATATCTTCCACCAGTAGTGTAAATAGCGGCATCAGTTAAACATGGTGAAGCTTTACTAACAATACGCGTATTTGTTCGATCATAAATTCCATCTAAATACAATTCGTTTAGTGCTTGCCGCAATGCCAAATGCCCTACAACAAGTCCATCGCAAAGATGTCCGTGAAACTTAACCAAATCATCGATTTCTATATTTTGAATATTACCTAATCTGCCTTTAGAAAAATCAGTATCGTTAACACGCATACCAGTTTTAATAGTGGATTCTTTTTTAGGTAGATAAAGTTTTAAAGGGTTATTACCGGATGAAATTTTGTCCAAATGTCCCATAAAAGTTTGGTCATCTTTTAAAAAGTGGACATGAACAAAACTTTTAGACCCAGTAAATATTCCTTGATGTTGTTCTGAATAGAATCCTATTATTTGCCCTTTGACTTTGTGTAAATTAAATTTTTGAGATTTTATATCTGGTCTATATCCTTCCACGTCAGCACTTCTTGGGGTTACAACATGAGCTGTTAACTGTTCAATCTCACCCTCAATTTTAAAAGCAAAGGGTTCATTTAAATCATAACCTTTACTCATGGCAATCGTCGCAACTTTATTTTGAATTTCATCAATACTATTTAATGAACCATTTATATCGTAGGCTTGCCATTCTTTTACATTGCTATAGACAAAAAAAGGAGAGCGAATATCCCAACTTTGACTAACCATCGCTTTATTATCTACTAAAGCGGAAGCATAGAAAGGTTTGCCATCGACTACGGTAATTTCACCTTTCATTTTATCGTAAGGTCCCATAGCAAATAAATTCGATGTGTCGGGTAAGGTATCTAACCAAACCTTTAGGTTATATTCAGTTCCCATATCTTTCATGGCTCCTTTGGTATAAACTTTTGGAGTAGTTTGAGCTTTCAGATTTAGTGTTAAGAATGCTGTAAATAGAAAGTATATGAGAAAGTTCGATTTTTTCATGGGTATATTTAATTGATTACAAAATAAGGTTAAAAAGATAGCCCGATATGATAATACAGAGCGTAACTACGCCAAAGAAGATGGCAATTAATTTAACTGACATTACTTTTTTAAGCAATGTGGCTTCGGGTATTGATAGTCCTACCGTTGCCATCATAAAAGCTATTGCAGTGCCCAGCGGAACTCCTTTGGCTACAAATACCTGAATAATTGGTACAATACCCGCAGCATTTGCATACATAGGTACAGCTAGAAAAACTGCAAGTAAAACTGTCCACCATTGGCCACCACCTAAGTAAGCATTAAAGAAGTTTTCCGGTACAAAGCCATGCATAGCGGCACCTATAGCTATGCCTATAATAACGTAAAGGAGAACACCTTTTACAATATCCCAGGCGTTACGTGTAATTTCAGGCAACCGTTGTTTAAAAGTTCTATTCTCGCCTTCAAAACTGGCTTGCTGCATTTTATTGGCGAGAATTGCTTTTACCCAATCGGATAATAGGGGTTCTAGGTTAAATTTGCCCAACAACCATCCGCCAATTGTACCTAATAAAATTCCAGAAATAGCATAAATTAAGGTGGCTTTAATACCGAACATGCCTAAAAACATAGCAACGGCAACTTCATTAACTAATGGTGAAGTTATTAGGAATGCGAAGGTTACCCCAAGTGGAATACCACCTTGTACAAAACCTATAAACAATGGTACCGAAGAACACGAGCAAAACGGAGTTATGGCACCAAAAATGGAAGCAAAGAAGTATTCCAATCCATAGAGCTTTTTCTCATTTAGGTAATTTTTTAGACGTTCTATGGGGAAATATGCTTTTACAATTCCCATTAAAAACACTATGAAAAATAATAGAATAAGAATTTTAAGAGTATCAAAAACGAAGAAGTTTAATGCGGTGCCGAAATGAGTTTCGGCACCAACATTAAAGACTGAATAAATAAGCCAATCCGCAAAATGTTGAAGCCAATTAAACATCTCTTTCTGTTAAAATGGTGCCAGTAATGTCGCATGAAAACTTTACTGTGTTAAATATGGTTCCAAACTTTTCAATGTTCTTTTTTAAGAGGTCTATATTTAACTTATCGTCATTGCCGTAAATAGTTAATTCGTAATTAATATTATCCATTCTAGGCGGATGCTCTAACCGCGTGGCATTTACTTTTACTGCTGCTTTTGTATAAGTGAATTTCATCATATGGGAAAAACGCTCAACATTTTTAAGCATACAAGCAGTAAAGGAACCCAAAAATAATTCTGCAGGGTTCGGTAGCGTGGTAGCTGTTTGCGATGTTGTACCAAAGTGAATGTTAGATTCCTTAATGTGAATTGTGGCATCTTGATTAGCAATGGATGATGCCTTGATAAAATACTCCATAACTTTTTGTTTTAATTAGTTTAAAAATGCTAACACCTCTTCTTTTGAAGGTATTCTACCTTTCGTTTTTATAACATCATCTATCACCAAAGCAGGCGTAGTCATTACATTATATTTCATAATTTCCACAATATCCTCTACTTTTTCTATGGAAGCATCAATGCTATTCTGGTCAATAACATCTTTAACTACCATGGTTAATGTTTTACATTTTGGACAACCTGTTCCTAAAATTTTAATTACATGACTCATAATAATTTTATTTGTTTATCGGCAATAGACGATTAGATTAAAAAAATATTACTTAAAAAACTGATTGAACAAACGCTTTGCTATTTTCCAGTTTTCTTGATTAATACAGTATTTTATTTTGGGTGGTTTAAGCTCACCTTGAATTAAACCAGCATTTTTTAATTCTTTTAAATGTTGCGAAACTGTTGACTGTGCCAAAGGAAATACATCGACCAAATCACCAGTAAAGCAACACGATTGTTTTTCTAAATGTTTTAGAATGGCAATTCGTGTAGGATGTCCTAAAGCTTTTGCAAATCTTGCTAGTGCCTCGGTATTTTCTTTATATACGATATGCTCTGTGCTTCTTTTCATAATTATAATCGTAAAATTACGATGGGTTTTTGAGATGAAATGTGACTATTGTCACATAAGCTTATTTTTTTTTAATTTATTTCTAAGGTTTATTATATAGTTTGTTTTTTATCATTTCCTCATGGATATTGGTTTTTTAAAATTATCAATATCGGTATAATTAAAACTTATGGCATGTGTAACTTAAGTTACCGGCTACCTTATGCTTACTAGCTAATTTTACTTCATAATTAAAAAGCAAAATGATTATGGAAACTTTAGAAAAAACAGTAGGATTGAATGAGGATTATAAAATTGACGTAACCAATAAACTTAATATGCTTTTAGCAGATTTTCAGGTGTATTATATGAACCTAAGAGGTTTGCATTGGAATGTAAAGGGGAGAAATTTCTTCTTTTTACATGAAAAATTTGAAGAGCTTTATACGGAAACCAATGAAGTAGTAGATGAAATTGCAGAGCGTATTTTATCTTTAGGATTAAATCCCTTGCATACGTATGAAGATTATATAGACAATAAATCTATTAGAATAATTAAAAATGTATCTGATGGTGATACTGCTGTTAGTTCTATTTTAAATAATCTAAGTGTACTATTACTTCAAGAAAGAGAAATTTTAGAATTGTCTTCTGATCAAAATGATGAAGGAACTTCTTCGTTAATGAGTGATTTAATTTCGGGACAAGAAAAGTTGATTTGGATGTTAAAATCTTATCTAAGTTAAACGAAGAACAAAAAAGAGCCAAGGTCTTGTTTAACCTTGGCTTTTAATTTGTAATTTTTAGAATTCTTTTACTAGGTCTAATGCAGATTTATGTGGTCGTCCTGTTGCCTTTTCAAAATCGGAAGGAACATCATTAGCTCCATTTTTAATCCCTTCGTAGATTCCTGCAATTACTGTCCCCATAAATTCTCCCAATTCCGATGTTCTTTCTTCTAAATATGCGTCAAAAGTTACCGAGTTATACGCAAGATTTGTGTTGAAAACTAGGTTTATGTAATCAGCAAGTTGACTTTGTGTAATGGGTTCACCTACGAGGTTGTATGTTTTACCATTATGTTTCTCTTCTACAAGCATTTTGGTATAAGCAAAACCTAATTCTTCTCGGCTTGTGTAGGTACATTTTCCTTCGCCAGCACAATTTCTAATTTCACCTTCTTTTAAATAAGTTTCTAAATATTCTAAATCGGGTTCAATGTAAATTCCATTTCTACCTATAACCCATGTTAAGCCAGAATTTTTAATATCTTCTTCGGTTTGACGATTACTTTGTACTATAGGGCTGAAGGCATTTTTGTTTTCATCTCCAACTATACTGGTGTATACTATTTTCTTAACACCATTATTTTTTGCGGCATTAATTACATTTCGGTGTTGTTGAATTCTTTTTTTTGGGTCGTCCATGCCAGAAACTAAAAGCACAGCATCAATATCTTTTAAGGCTATATCAAAATCCTGAACATTATTATAATCTCCTTTTCTAATTTCTATACCTAAATGCTCTGCTCTTTCCGGTGTTCGGGCAATCCCTATAACATTTTCTTTGCCAATTTCTTTAATTAAATGGCTAACGATTGACGCACCTAATTTTCCGCTTGCTGATGTTACTGCTATTTTCATGAGATAGTTTTAATATTCTTTTTACCATTCAAAGTTGCGGTTAATACTTTGTATAATTTAGATATTTCTTAGCTTAAAAATGGTAAATATGTGATGTGAAAATCAAGTAAAAGTTTTGATGATCTTTTTTAATGCCTTGTAAGAATATAATCTGCAAAATATTCTTTACTATCCATGATTTTTGTTACAAGAGTAAAATCTGTATCGTTAATTATTTTCTCAATCAGTTCATCATTATACTTTCTAGAAATTTCGGTACGTATCTTTTCACCTGCAACGAATTCATAAGATTTACCAATATTTTTTATAGTTACCGTCTGATTTACTGTACTAACTATAAAACTTTTTGCAATGCCTTCTTCTTCGTTGTATTCAGGACGATGTTCAAAATTCGCTGTTTTAAAATCCGCTCCTAATTCATTATTTATTCGGTCCATTAAATTGAGATTAAAGGCCGCAGTAATTCCATTACTATCGTTATACGCCGGAAGTACTATTTCTTTTGCCTTAATTAAATCTACACCTAATAATAATTTATCACCAGCATTGAGGTTAGACCCTAAATTATAGATGAATTGAGTGGCAACTTCATCAGTCATATTACCAATATTTGAGCCTAGAAATAATATAACTTTAGGTTGTTTACTTCTTTTTAAAGAGTCTAATACTTTAAAATAATCTCCTTGTTTCGGTATAACAGAAACATTTGGTAGCGCAGTATTTAGGTCTTTCTTTAACAGTTTTAGTGCATTCGAAGAAATATCAATTGGAAAATAATCGAATTTGAAATTTTGAGCATCAAGTTCTCTTAGTAGTTCTTTAGTTTTTAAACCATCGCCAGCACCAAGTTCAATTAATTCGAAATATGAATTTAGTTTTATGTCAACCCCGTCAATTAAATCTTGAGTTTTATTCTTAAAAATATCCAATTCACTACGAGTAAGATAATACTCTGGTAAATTCATTATTTCAACAAAAAGCGCATCACCTTTTTTGTTGTAAAAATATTTTGAAGGAAGTGTTTTAGGACTTGCGTCAAGACCTTCTTGTACGTCACTCTTAAATGTGTCTATCATCTATTTAGCTAATCTTATTCCAGTATACTGCCACCTTTCGACGGGGTTAAAAAAGTTTCGATATGTTGGTCGACTATGATTTTTAGAAGTAGCTACGGAAGCTCCTCTTAAAACCATTTTATTGCTCATAAATTTCCCATTATATTCCCCAACGGCTCCATTTTCTTTAATAAAATTGGGATAGGGTAGGTAGGCACTATTTGTCCATTCCCATCGCCGGCCCCAGTCCAATTGGTTTGCGGCTATTTCCCATTCGAACTCACTTGGTAATCGCATGCCTTTCCATTCGGCATATGCATTAGCTTCATAATAATTTACATGTGTTAAAATGGCATTTTTATCTACCTTTTGTAAACCGGATAATGTATAATAATGCCATTCACCATCAATAATATGCCAATACATTGGCGCACTAATATTATTGGAATTTACCCAAGACCAACCTTCATCTAACCACAAATTAAAATCTGAATATCCACCAGATTCCATAAATGCTATAAACTCACCATTGGTTGTCAAGTGATTGTTAATCTCGAAATCAGCTACATAAACCTTATGTACACCCAATTCATTGTCATAACAAAAGCCTGGGCCTTGGTGACCAATATTATAATTTCCGGCTTTGATTTTTACACTTGAATTATAGGTGTTGAAATCATTAACTAAATGAAATGCTTCATGGAACTCGGGGAAAATTGGATTGTGCCCAAGCATATATTTTACATCTGTAACCAATAACTCTTGGTGTTGTTGCTCATGATTTAGACCTAAGGTTACCAAGTCTATTATTTTTTGTTCAGAAACATCCTTTAGAAATTCAAACATTTTCGTATCCACATAGGCACGGTATTCAAATATTTTATCAATACTTGGTCGCGACATATTGCCTCTGTTATTTTGTAAAATTCTATCACCAGCATTATTATAATAACTATTAAATAAATAGTTGAAATTAGCATTGTACTCCGTATAATTCTCTACGTAATTTTTTAAAATGAATGTTTCAAAAAACCAAGTTGTATGGGCTAAATGCCATTTAGCTGGACTCGCAAACTGAACCACTTGAATTGAATAATCTTCAATTTCCAAATGGCTACAAAAATCAATTGTTGCCTGCCGTACTTGTTTATATTTTTCGTGTAATATCATTTTATTCTAATCCTTTTTTATCTGGATTCCAGAATGGTTTAGTCTTAATTTGTTTGGTGTTCCAGTTTAATTCATGCCTAAAAAATTGGTTTAAAGTCACACAAACTCTACTATCTCCAGCAATGTATACCATTTTTTCTCCTGGCATGTTTGGGAGGGTAGCCTTTATATATTTTAAAATTTCTTTAGTTGAGTTTTGTGGTAAGTTATGAAAATTAAAAGGGTTACTACCATTGATATCTTTAAAGAAATCTTGTGTATGCGAACTATAAATAATTCCATTAACTTGCTTATTTTCTGGTAGATTTCTATTTAATATATACAAGTGAGAAAGAGCAGATAAATCACCAACCATTAAATAACTATCGGCAGTAGCATCAAGTAAAAAATTTCCTTTTTTCCATTTAAAATATACACTATCACCTTCATTACAGTTTTCGACCCATTGTGCACCTATTCCTTTACTTTCGGTTGCAATTGCAAGATCTATATAGCCATCGATTTTATTAATATCCCAAACACTATAACTTCTTATTTTATCTTTAAATGATAAATCATCATTGCCAATACCAATACCTAATCGTATAAAATATCCTGGCTCAAATTCAGCTTTCTTAATACTCTCGCTTTGTAATCTAATGCTATAAGCAGATTCGGTAAGTTGTATTTTTTTTGTGATTACGGCATCTTGTAAAACGAACTTTTTAATTATACTTTCTAGTAAACTCATATTAAAATTATGATTTTGCAGCTTTTCTGCTTTTTCGCATTTTTAATATTTCGTCCTTTATAACAGGCACGCGAATAATAAACCCTAGACCTACAATAACAGCATAAATTATCCAGGTTTTATCTAATATAGCCACGTGAATTAAGCTCAATAAAATGGCGACATAGGCTAAGCTTTGTAATTTCTTCCATTTCACTTTTAATAATTTCATTGATTTTCGGTTTGATGTGAAAAGCAATGGTATTATTATAAGAATTGCAATAAACCCGGCAACATAATTTACCTGAGTAAAAGTTTCCAAAAAACCTTCAGCAGCTACAAAAATTATAAAGTGAAGTATGCTCCATATTGCAGTCGCTATTCCCATAGCTTGCCTTACAAAAAGATTACTTACACCGAAAATTATAAATACAGGTGTTAAAGTTAATACGGCCGTCATCCATCGTATTGCGAATTCACCAGAAACGTGATATAACATTTCTAAAGTAGTTTTGCCCTTACCGCCAGATTCTTCAATAAGGCTTATTGTTATAGCGTCAGAAAAATCGAAATGAAGCATATTAAATATAGCTAATAAAGGCAGCGAAGCTAAAACTGCCACTATCATCCAACCGTAATTTTGTTTTAAAAATCTCATTTATTTGTACATAGTATTTGTATTCATAGCTGTTTTTGGTATTTGTTGAATACTATCCCAGTGTTCAACTATTTTACCAGCATCAGAAAATCTAAAAAAATCCATAGTAATATATTCATCATTGTCGGGCCAAACTTGGTGTGTATGTAGCGCCACAAGATTCCCTTCTGAAACTGCACGAACGAATTTTATAGATTTTTCTGGATATTCTTTTTGCATCCGATTAAAGTAATCTATAAAAGCTTGTGGACCATCAGCTACTAGAGGATTATGTTGAATATATTCATCGCCCACATAAAGCTCAACGGCTTTTGTTGGATTTCCTTCATAGGCCATTTTATAAAAAGCTATTGCATTTTTTTTATTCGTATCTGTGTCCATACACTTAGTTTTTTATTTTCAAGGCTTCTAATTCAATTTCTAAAGCTTCAGCCTTTGCTTTAAATTTTTGCATGGCCTTTTTAAGTTGACCAATTTTTTTAAATGCCTCTTCATCTTGTACAGCTTCGTAAACTGTTTGACCATTCTTTTCTTTAACTTTTGATTTACTGCCGCATGTTGGGCAACTAGCTATATCACTCATTATTTTCTTTTTTAAAATGGATTAAAACCGCTTTCCCACCAAATGTAGGATGCATAATGTAATTAGGGTTTTGACTTACTGCCCTTAAAAATACTTGCGTATCAGACATTTCTGCATTATCTACATAAATAATCGTATTACTAGTAAAGTTTGGTTCCAGCAATTGAAAAAGTGGCAAATACAAGTCTTTCCAACCGTCTAAAAGTAATAGGTCTATGGTGTCTGTATAATTCTTTAAGGTGTCCATTGCATTTCCAATTCTCACCTCGATATATTTTTCTACCCCGGCTCTTTTAAAATTTTCAATGGCTTTATGAGCTTTCGATTCTATTAGCTCAGTGGTTATAATTTTACCACCTGTTTGCTGTACACCTTGTGCTAAGAATAATGTAGATATGCCAAAAGAAGTGCCAAATTCTACAATATTTTTAACATTATTTACTTTAATTAACCGTTTTAAGTGTTCCCCTTGCTGTCTAGAAATTGCAAGATAGGCATCCTTAAAGTCTATAGGCTCAAAGTGCTCTGAGGTTCTATTCTCTAGCGCTCTTAAAATTCTATTTTGGTCATTTTTTGCATCGTTATATAGCGCTTCTAATGTGTCTTCTATTTTATAATTATCTAAAGTAATCATGGGTAATAAATATATAAGGTGAACATCGTTGAGACCAAAATGAACAACAGTAAGGCCTACTATTTTTAGACTATGTGATTAACAGTACAAAGTTGAATAAAATGATTGGCTTTTTTATTATCAAAGCGGTGATAAAAATGGTAAATGTGGTACCTAATACTATTTTAATAGGAGGATAATTTATTCTACCATTTTTAAATGATCAATGATTCCACTTCTAAAAACCGTTCTTAATTTTCTTTCTGGTTTATCTTGATAACCAACTATAATGGAGCTGTGTACTATCATTTTTTTAAAATCAAAAACAATTGTTAAGTAGTCTTTTATTCCTGTTTCATGCCAGTTTATTAAGTACATTTCGTCGCCAATTTTTCGAGAACGATACGGTATGTCTTTATTCCCATTCCCAGTAGCTGGTCCTGCTACCCATTCATATTTGGCCTTTCCATTATTAAACTCCATGTGAATAGCAGTGCCATTTTGATATTGAAAATTTAAAGAGTATCCATCTAGTAAATATTCTGGTGCTCCAAATTCGTAGTTGTAATCTGTAACTGTTTTATTCTGCGCTATACCAACACTTATATTTAATAAAGTGATACCTATAAGTACTATCAATTTTGTTTTCATTTTCTTTGATTTTAAAGTTTAATGCAAAATTGATCTAAAGTGTTTTATCTGCACAGGTAAATAATTGACTTAAAATGGTAAATGTGAGTAAGTGTCTACAATTCTAATTTGAATTGCTTTGGGGTTGTTCCGGTGTGTTTTTTGAAGAATTTGGTAAAGTTAGTTACTTCATCAAATCCCATGGCATACCCAATTTCTTTTAAACTTTTATTGGAACTCGCGATGGCTCTTTTTGATTCAAGAATCACAAAATCATCAATGAAAATTTTAGCCGTATTTAGAGTGAATTCTTTTACAACCAAGTTGAGATGTTTAGTAGAAATAAAGAGCATGTTTGCATAATCTTTTACATTTCGAGTAGTGGTATATTTTGATTCTACCAGATCTTTAAATGCTAAGAATATGGGATAAAGTTTAGCGCTACTACTTTGCAAATTTTCTGTATTCGATTGACGTTCTAATCGTAATAAATACAGACATAATAGCGATGCAATAATATTTTTTTGGGCGTAAGTGTTTTTAGATTGGATTTCTAATATTAATTGATTTAGAAAATTTTCATTCCCTTTCTTATCATTAAAAATAGGACTTGATAAATGATAATTATATAAATGGGTTATAATTTTTATTGATGATTTAGAAAAATAATTTACTAAAAACCTTTCGGTAAATAATAATAAAAACCCTTCATATTTTTGAATTTTTTGAAAAGCATGAATTTGCCCTTTTGATATTTTAAGTACGGTACCCTTTTTTAAGGGATAGTCTTTTAAATCTATTTGATGACTTCCTGAGCCCTCGGTAACAATTAATAATGCAAAAAACGATATTCTATGTGGGAGTGTAGGATTATGGTCTACAATACTGGGTATGCGTGCAAATAATTGAGATAGATTTAAAAGTTCAAAATCCTTAGTGTTGTCAGCACTTTCAAAAGATATGTTAGGAATGTTCTTCAACTACTTTGCGGTTCAATTCTTATGCAAAAATCAATTATATAGCTCAAAGCTATGTTTAGATTTTTAAAGTCCTATAAAGATACATAAAACCAAAATCAAGATAAAGCTAAGGTGACAATCACTTATATTAATTGTTACTGAAACCTTATAGTTAAATGTCCATTTTTGCACACTATTTTGGCATAATGGTAAACTTTATACGTGAGATTTGAATGAATTTTGCAGTATGAATAAATTATCGAACTTAGGAATTTTTACTTTGCTGTTAGTTAGTAGTTTAACTATAATGGTGGGTACAGTTATCGCACCTTCACTTTCAGGAATTGTTACACACAAAAATTTGTTTTTTTCACCAAGTTGGTTGCTAACCTTACCTTCTTTAGGAGTTGTACTATTTGCTCCTTTAATTGGGCGTTTATTGAATAGGTTCGGAACAATTAACTTATTGTATATGGGTCTTGTTCCTTATGCGGTTTTAGGATTAATTGGAGCATTTATTTCGAATGATTATTTGTTAATTATTGATAGAATCCTTCTTGGGGCAGCAACTGTGGCTATTCAGGTTTCTGTAACCGCTTATATTGCGGAGTTGTTCATTGGTGAGGCTAGAATGAAAATGATTGCATGGCAAGGAATGGCAATTGAATTTGGAGGTGTAGTTTTTTTAGCTATGGGCGGTGTATTGGGCGAAATAAATTGGCAATACCCATTTTATATTTATTTGGTTGCACTAGTATGTTTGCTTTTAGTAATGAAATCATTGCCTAAAACCCAACCTAAATCTAAAGAAAATGCCACTACCTCTAATGTAGTTGAAAATGGTAAATCTAAGGTTAAGCTAATTTTTAGTGCATCATTATTGGCAATGATGTTGTTTTTTATTGGCTTCGTTACATTGCCATTATATTTACCTCAAACATTTGAATTTAGTGAATCCCAGACCGGATATCTCATGGCATTTATTTCGGTAATAGCTATTATTACTGCCAGTCAAATGCCAAAGATGGTTATGATTTTAGGAGATGGCCGTACTGTAGTTCTCGGATTTCTATTTTTTATGTTAGGATATTTGGTGCTGGCAACTACCCTCAGTTTTCCATTTTTGGTTTTAACAGTATTGTTTATTGGTATCGGTTTTGGTTTTACAATACCTTTATTAAACCATATGATGCTTGAGGCAAGTACATTGAAGAACCAAGGTAAAAATTTAGGTTTGTTTTCAATGGCAGTTTTTGGAGGACAGTTTTTATCTACATTTATAGAATATATTTCTAGTAATTACAAGGCCATTTATGCTGTCTCTTCAGGCTTAGCACTAGTTATTGGTTGTGTTATTTATTTTATGTTCCGAAAATTGGACAGTTAATAACAATGATAAAATCATTTACTTTTGTAGCATACCTTAAAAGTAAATGCAGAACGAACATTGGAAAAGTAAAATTCAATTGATTAATGTATTTGAAAGTAATATTGTATTGCTGTCAAATAATTCAATGGGCATTTACTTTGAATTTGAAACTAAAAACAAATTAATTGTTCATTTTAAACCATTAAATGAGGTTTTTAAGAGTGAAGCATTTAATAATAATAAGGGTGTTTTATTAAATTTTGAAAGAGATTTAATCGATGAAGACGATATTGAATATGTATTAGATGTGATGTCGCTATTCAATAAATACCCACTATTTATTTTAACTGATATTATTGAAATCAAGAAGATTCGTAAATTAATTCAGTTGTTAGAGAATGAATTTAAAGATGAGGCAGTATCTTATATAATGCTGAAAACATTATTGAAAGTTTTGTTGCTTCATTTAATTCGGTTTCAAAATGATGGTTTTTTAGAACAAGATTTGAATCAAAAAAGAGTATTTGAGTTTTTGGAACTTATGGAAATTCATTTTTTACAGGAAACCGCCACTAAATATTATGCAAATAAAATAGGGGTTAGTAGTAAACGATTAAATCAAATTTTAAAAGAAAAACTTAACTTAACGGCTAAACAGATTATACAACAACGTCAAATCACAGAAGCAAAACGTAGGCTTGTACGTAGTGAAATTTCTACAAAGGAATTAGCTTTTGAATTGGGATTTGATTCTATGAGTAGCTTTTCTAGGTTTTTTAAAAAATATGTAGGTGTCCCTCCTTCGGAATTTAAGAAAGAGAGTTTAGCCTGAACTATGAGCTTAAATCCAAATTCTGATTTCAACTTGCTTATTAACTTTCAACCCAGTTTTTTTTCTAATTTCAGATTTAATAGGTAATACGTAGGTGTCTGATTTTGAATCGAACCAAATAGCTGTATCCCATTGTACTGCTTCAATTTCTGCAAACGATTTCATTCTTCCCCAACCTTCTTCTTGCCAACCAAGATTTTCTCTTATTTCTTTTGATATAATTATAGGCAATGAAACAAAATACCAACCACCAGGTGAATCGTGTTGCCACATTTTAGATGTAAATCGATATTTAATTTTGCCGTTCATTACTGGGTACTATTAGTTCTAATCTATTAAGAAAGTGTCTACCTAATTATGACAATTGTATCGTAATTGTTGACTAATTCGGGGGAAGAATATTTAAATGTTATTTAATAATTATGGGCCGTATTATTTTATTTTTCAATAAGTTAAAAAATAAAAGTGTTGCTTTTAACTTTTACCGAACTTTTCTTATAGCTCTTTTTTTTCTGAAAGGTATTTCCAATATCTTTTAGGAACGTGTTGTATGTGTAACTTTAAATTTATTCGCGATTGTATAGAAGTACTTTTAAAGTAGTTATTCCATAAGTTTTGATATTCAAATTCGGCCTCCTTAAAAACTGAACTTTTGGATAAACTATTAGCGTAAATACTTTTTAAATCTAATGTTATTATTTCAAGATTCTCTAAATTATAAAATAATCCGTAATTACGTTTTACATCATAAATAATCCATTGCTGATCTGCATATCTATGTTTAAAATGTTTGGATATCAATGGAAGTACATCATAGTCGGGTTCAATATTAGCGAAGTACACATTGTCTTTCGTCAATTGAAATCGTACGAAGGCCTCCATACGATGTTTTTCACGTCCTACTTTATGCGCTAATTGATTGATTTTTAAGATACAATCATCGCTATAGTCGGTAGATTTATGTTGTTTAGGTTTCATTAATTTTTGAACAAAAATGTAGATGAAAGCTTCAATGTTTTTTTGTTCACTTAGATAAGCGTAGTATATATTTTTAAGAGCGTTCTTATTTTTTTTCTTTATGCCATTTCGTACGCGTTCTGCTTTTTTATTGCAAGTAAAAATGGTTTCTATTTCATTAAATAAACCACTTTGAAGCTGCCCTTGTCGTTGAATATCGGCATGGTTTAGTTTTTGTTCGAATGCATAAAACACAGCCGTTAGCAAACCATTAAAGCTGCCATCATAAACTAGTGTTTTTTCAGTATTCATTGGTGAACCCTAATTTTTATGTAGTACTATATACTTCAAAAGTCGAAGACGTTTCTTAAAATTATGTTTGAGTACAACCACCTTATAACCCATTGATAAAAATTGATTCTTACTGCGTAATGTAATTAAGTTAATAATAGAATTTGAAACATTTGTAGTATTGGTAAGGTGTTCCATAGGATAGGTTTTGAAGGTTTGAAAATTATTAGTTGAACAATGACAATTGATTATTAAAATGATTTTTGAACTTACTATTTTGAGATTGTAAAATCATGCCTTTAATTTTTGCAGCATCTAAATCGCGTCTTTCCCAGTCTCGAGAGTTGCAAATGATAAAATACTTTGCACGGTTTAAGGCAATGCCCATTTTTTTTAAATGAGTCCAATTAAGACTGCGATGTTTTCTTCCACTTAAAATTTTATGTACTGAACCCATTCCTATACCCGGTATTCTGGCTAACATTCTTTTGTCAGCTTTATTAATATCTACTGGAAAATAATTTAGATTACGTAGTGCCCACATTAATTTTGGATCAATATCCATTTCTAAATTTGGATTTTTTGCATCTAAAATTTCATTTACACTAAAACCATAAAAGCGCAGTAACCAATCGGTTTGATATAACCTATTTTCTCTTAGCATGGGCACTTCAGAGCCAATTGAGGGCAACCGATTATCTGTGGAAATAGGAACATAACCGGAGTAATAAACGCGTTTCATTTTATAATTTTTATAGAAGTGAGTGGCGGAATACATGATGTCTTTGTCAGATTCACCAGTAGCTCCTACAATCATTTGTGTGCTTTGTCCGGCGGGGGCATATTTAGCAGTACTACGAATTATTTTCCGTTCTTCTTGATATCTTATAATTTCATTTTTAACCTTTAGCATTGGCTTCGTAAAATCTTCATGCTTTTTATCAGGTGCCAATAATTTAAGTCCAGAAATTGTTGGTATTTCTATGTTTACCGATAAACGATCTGCATATAAACCTGCTTCATACATGAGCTCATCACTAGCACCAGGAATTGATTTTAAATGAATGTAGCCGTTGAAATTCTCTTCTATACGGAGTTTTTTTGCCACTGCAATTAAACGTTCCATTGTGTAATCGGGGCTTTTAAATATTCCCGAACTCAAGAACAATCCTTCAATATAGTTTCTTCTATAAAAATTGATTGTTAGGTCTACTACTTCTTGTATTTTAAAAGCAGCCCTTTTTATATCATTACTTTTTCGGGTAACACAATAGGCGCAATCGAAAATACAATGATTGGTAAGTAATATTTTTAATAAGGACACGCATCTTCCATCCTCGGTATAGGTATGGCAAATACCGCTGCCTGTATCGCCCAAACCATTGTTTTTATTTTTGCGATTACTTCCGCTACTAGAGCACGATACATCGTACTTAGCAGCATCGGCTAATATGTTTAATTTTTCCTTAATTCGATTAAAATCCATATCAACATGTAATTAATCCAAAATTATGGAAATATTCCTAAAATTGGAAATATTCCAAAATAATAGTTGGACTATATCCAAAAATCTTTATTAAGAGGTTGATGGATTATAGTGTTTATGTGTTAATCAGGAAGGGAAATAGGAGCTTAACTCGGTTGTTTTTAGGACAATTTTAATTCTATAAACTTTTCAGCTTTAGCAATGTGCGTAGTGCGTTTTTCTTCAGACATTCTATTCAATGAATGTACTAACATTGTCGTTCTAGGATTAGATTTAAAAAATTCTTTATGCTTAATCACAAAATTCCAGAACATGCCCTCCCACGTACTTTCCCAATCTCCTTTAGGGTAGTTGCTCATTTTTTTAATGTAGTTAGACCCCCCAATGTAGGGTTTAGTTGCAAAGGTACCGCCATCGGCAAACATGCACATACCATACACGTTTGGTACCATTACCCAATCGTAGGCATCTATAAACAATTCCATGAACCATCGATATACTTCCTTTGGGTCAAATTCACATAAAAGCATAAAATTACCAAGTATCATTAATCGTTCAATATGGTGACAATAACCAGTTTTAAGCACCTTTTTTATGGTATTATCAATGGGATCTACACCAGTAGTGCCATCATAAAAGGAAAGCGGAATTTTACGTTGAAAATTCCAAAAATTACGTGTTCTTGAGAACCTCCCTTTACAGAGATACATGCCTCTTATAAATTCACGCCAACCTATAATTTGCCTTATAAATCCTTCGGTGGAATTAATTGGTATGCTTTCTTGTGCTGCAAACGATAGGCTTCGTTCTACGATGTATTTAGGAAGCAGTAAACCAGTATTGAGAAGCGGAGAAAGTATACTGTGATTTAAAATAATTTCTTCTTTTAGCATAGCATCTTCATAGCTACCAAAATCATAAAATCGATATGCTAAGAACTGTTCGAACCATTCATTGGCTTCATGATGCGTAATAGGATAAAATCGATTTTTAGAAATATCACCTGGATTCTTTGAGAAATTATGTTTCGTATAATTGATAGCCTCATTCCATACTGGCGATGAATTTGGAAAAAAAACGGCGGGTGGAGTTTTGTTTTTTGGATATTTTTTTCGATTTTCTGAATCGAAGGTCCATTTGCCGCCTAATGGTTTATCATCAGCATCTAATAAAATATTGCGTTGTTTTCGTTGTTGTTTATAAAAGGTGGTTTGAAAAAAAGATTTTTTGTCGGGTCTAAAAAAACTGTTTAAATTTTCTTTGGTATTTAGAAATTGTGGGTCGGCGTAAGTCTCAATTTCACAGTTATTGTCCAAAGCATGTATGCGCTTTAAAAGCCAATCATCTGTTAATTCAATTAGGTGGATGGCGGTTATATTTTTTTCTTTTATTACTTCATGAAAATTTCTGATGTCCGATAAATAATTAGCCGAATCTATATAATGAACGTTAAGATTTAAACTTTCTAAAAACTCTTGATAAGCTTTCATGGATGCTCTATGAAAAGCTATTTTTTGTTTGTGAAATTTAAATTGTTTGAAAAATAAATATTCCTCTATTAGGTAAATATCATGACCATTTCTCAAAAGGGGACTTTTAAGAAATAATTGATGAGGGAAAACTATATTGATAGCTTGCATTAACTTTTTAGTGATTTTTATTTGGGTTTTTTATTTTTTATCTCAGCGCTTCGCATTGGCATAGAATCAACAATTTCATAAAGCCTATTTTTCTTTAGTAACCTTGTTTGGCGAAGCTTAATACCTCCGTCCAATCCAAGTAGTATTATTTCAAAATTGTTATTTTTTCTTAGCATTGTTTTGGTAAATTCTTCAGTTACTAATCCTGAACTATTTAATGCTGAATTCTTATAATTACGGAATACAAACGAATCTCCTATTACCTGATATAGTACAAATTTCCTTTCAATTTGGTCTTGGATAGAATTTTTAAATTCATTTAATTGTTCTTTGTAAATTTTCGAATTTTCATCATCAGTTTTAATGATTAATATTCTATTTTCCCATATATGTTTTTGTAAATCCTGGGCAGCCAAATTCAAAATTGAAAAACACATACATTGAAGCACTAAAATTAATTTGATTATCGGTAACTTTTTTGTCTTCATTTTTATTTCAATTTTAATTCAAAATTCTCAAACTAATTAATTTGATAAAATATCATGTTATGCCTTCAGTTTCGACTTAAACATTTTTGCCGCAGCGGTATAACCTCCTTCTGTTCCATCTACAAAATGAGCATGATTCTTTTTTCTATCCAGCACATAACAAGACATAATGGAAGCGTGAGTTACATGAAGTCCGTATATTATTTTTTTATCTTTTTCCAGTTGATTTAAATACTTTGTGAAATCATCAATTTTACTTTGTTCAGCGGTGAATATGGTATTAATCATGCCGTCGAGCATGAAAGTATGTGATAATTGACCAATCTGATTTAAATACTGTTGACCATTAGATGTTAACGTTAAATAAAGCTTGCCAATGTGCACTACAATCCAATTCTTTATTAGATAAATCCAGCTTTTATCTGCTAGACTAATTTTCATTTCTTTCCAGATTTTAGATATGCCGTTATCCAAAGTCAAATTGTTGCTTTTAATAGGCCTTCTGTTTTGAAAAGTGCCAAAAATCTGGTCCATCTGAAATAATATGTCCTTATAAATAGCTCGTTGTTCTTCTACATTAACAGTGTCTATCAATAAACAAATTACTTTTTTTTGAGTTATTAATGGATTAATCACTTTCCACCTACACTCCATTCCCTCTAAATTTAAAAGGTGTTTTTTAAAATCCTTTAAATCATTTTCCGCGAAGGTGTTTTTGATAATTTCTTCAGCTATTTTAAGGCCATTGCCAAGTACAATGGGAATAGCGAGTTGTGAAGTTAATTGATGTTTGGCTAAATATAATTGATGATTTTTTTCTACTAAACTTTGAACGGATATATGGCCAACCCTAAGTATTAAATTAGTTTTTATTTTTATATGAAGACTATAGTTGTCCAAGACAATTATAATTTTTTCTAAAAGAGATGTTGGTAGTAAAAAAGTGGCGCCATCGCCACCGAAGAAGTAAGGAATTTCAACTTTTTGTTTTTCTTTTCTAATCGTATTTAACACAGAAATGATTGCTCCCGTGGCTGTTAGATTTATTTGATGGTGTCTGCCCTCATCTACCGCTTGAGTAGAATTCTCAATATCGACTACAACTACATGCCACCTAAGGGGAACCGCTGTAAATGAAGATGCAGAATCCAATAACTTTACTAGTGATTTATTAGAATTCTTTAAGTCAGTATAGTATTTTATATCGTCCATTACCTTTAAATAATGTAAGCTAGTTTATGAAGCAAATACATTTTAATTAACCTCTTAGTTATTTTTCAAAAAGTGGGGCAGGGGAATGGAAATTCCTTTACCTAAATACACGCTGCCAACTTAAGAAATTTGTTTAGACTAAAAATACTATTAATATAACTAAAGCTTTTGTACTTCACTTTCACTTTTTAGTACCCTGCTTCCGTCAGATTGTTCTATATATAATGCTTTGTTCCCCGTTTCACCATTTCTAGTTATCTCAGTACCTTTTATGGTTTTCGTAATTTTCTCGGTATAAGTATTCATTACTTTGCCTGTAGCTGTACCATCGCCCCAGTTCCATTTTACTTCTGTTCCTTTCCGTATCATATTTATTTATTCTGATTTTCCAATTTCGCGCTATCGGGTTCAATAAATTTTACCACATCCGATGGCGTGTCAATGCTGTAAAAGTTATCACCAACTAATAAAATTGGTTTGGACACCAATTGCGGATTTTTTTCTAAAATTTTAAACCATTCCGATTCCTCTAAACTAGCACAACTATCACCATAAACTTTTTTAAATTCTGGTTGTTCTTTATCAATTAGGTCTGAAACATTAAGGTTTAGTCCATCCGCAATTTCAGCCCATTGAGTGCCGGTTAAATTGTCTTTACTAGTATTGATTGTGCTTATCTTTTTTTCTGATGATTTTACATAGGCTTTCGTTTGTTTACCTAAGGAATTCTTGGAATTATAAAATAATTTAATTTGATTTTCTGCTGTTGCTAGTACACCCATAATTTTGTTTTTATTCTAAATTAATAGTTAGTTGACCTTTATGTTAGTCCTATCCGTTTAGATGCTAACCCATATGCTATTTGGGCTTGCGTGCCCTATAACTCTTTGTTATATTGAAATTAACCACTACAGTTATAATTATAGTTTGTGGTGCTAAAGAATATAAATGCAACACTTAATTTTTTTCATATTAATGTCTATGACAATTACCGCACAACACGAAATTCCGGAAAGTATTAATGAAGAAACAAACATAGCGTTGTCTTATTATCCTGAATTAGAACAGACAGCCATTCAATTTAAATTTAAAAAGAAGATTAAAAAATCTACCATGCAAGCGCAACCGCTTTTTAAAACCCTCTTTTCAAAAAAAAGATATTATGTAATTCTAATAAGTGAAAAGTTTACGATTGGTGACACTTCCTATTTAACGAAAGATATTCCAAAAGATATTTTAATTGGATGGATTGGCCATGAACTCGGTCATATAATGGATTATCAAAATAAAAGTGCTTTCGGATTAATTTGGTTCGGTATTAAATACGTATTCTCTAAAAATCATATTAAAACTGCGGAGCGTGCCGCAGATACCTATGCAGTAAATAGTGGAATGGAAAATTATATTTTGAAAACGAAGAATTTCATATTAAAACAAGCAGGTATTCCGGAGAAATATAGAAATAGAATTAAAACTTTGTATTTATCTCCCGAAGAAATTATGCAGTTAATTGAAGAACGCGATTTAAATAAAGTGTTATAAAGACTATGCTTGTTTTTTTACAAAATTCTCCCATGTTTCAAATTTATCTTGACCCATTACACGTTCCATTTTAACTTGTCCACCTTTTTTCTTGTTCTCACCACTCCATTCATGAAAAACCGATTGATTAACTATCGTTACTTTTACTCCTTGTAAAGCTTTTGAGCGAGCGACTTTATAATTTTTATTTGCAGCTTTTAAAAATTCATCCAATGCGGTAGCTATTTCTTTTGAATCTATTGTAGTGTCTGAACCTAAATACCACGAATGATAAAAACCATCTTCATATTTTTTTGCACACAATGTATATTCCGGTATTTGAACATCATATTTTTCTTCTACTTCCGAAACTGCCTTGTCTAGCTTATTTACAGATAGCTGTGAGCCCACTGTGTTTAAAAAGAATTTTGTTCTACCAGTAATTTTTATTTCTGCTTTTTCTACATCAGTAAATTCAATGGTATCTCCAATTAAATAACGCCATGTACCAGAAACTGTACTCATAATAAGTACATAATCTTGGTCCAATATTACTTCTTCTAAGGTTAAGGCTTTTGCATTTTGTTTGATGGATCCATCTTCATTAATGATTTCTGCAGTAAAAGGAACGAATTCAAAATAAATACCATTATCTGTAACAAGCTTCATTGCATCTGTTTCTGGTCTACTTTGAAAAGCGATAAAACCTTCTGAAGCTAGATATGTATCTATAACAGTTATTGTTCTACCCAGTAAGGCATTAAAACTTTTTTCGTAAGGGCCAAATGCAACACCGCCTGAAGTATATACTTCAAGGTTGGGCCAAATGTCATGAATGTTATTTAAATTATGTGCTGAGATTACTTCTTCTAACATCAATTCAATCCATGAAGGTATTCCGCTTAATGCTCCGATATCCCAATTAGGTGCTTCTTCAACTATTTTTTTTACTCGTTGATCCCAATCGTCAATTTCAGCAATTTCTTGTCCCGGTTTATAATAACCTCTAAACCACGAAGGAATATTACTCGCACTTATACCGCTAATTTCACCTTCTACATGATTCTTTTTCTCAGTTAAATCTGTAGAGCTACCTAACATTAGAATTCCTTTTTCAAAAAACTCAGTAGGAAGGTCAAAATTATTGAGTGCTAACACTTGTTGAATGCCAGCATTTTTAATGGCAGAAATCATATCCTGTGTCACTGGTATACGTTTACTCGTTTTGCCTGTAGTTCCTGAACTTAGCGCATAATGGTCAGCGCTACCAGGCCATGTAATATCAGCTTGGTTGCTTTTGTATTGTTGTTGCCACCATTTATCATGAATGCTCTTATAATCGAAATAGGGAATCTGTTCAGCAAAAGATTTCTGAATATTATCAGCCTTTAGAATTTCATTGAAATTATATGCTTGACCAAATTTTGTTGTAACTGCTTTCTCCAATAATTCTTTTAATACTTGTTTTTGTTCTTCAATAGGAGTGCTATCTGAAGTAATTTTATCAGCAGTGTGTATAAGTCCTTTAATTAATGATCCTAATATTGGCATAAACTCTATTGTTTTAGGTTGATTAAAATAAAAGGAGTGGATTTATAATCCACTCCTTTTTATACTTAAATAATTAGGCATTAACCACTTGGTCTTCGTGTTTACCCTCTTTAACTTCCTCAATTATTTTATTAATAAAGGCGGGTAAGTCATTAGGATTTCTGCTGGTAACAAGACCTTGGTCTACTACAACTTCTTGGTCCACCCAATTTGCGCCAGCATTTATCACATCATCCTTAATGCTATGGTACGAAGTTACTTTTCTATTTTCAATTACTCTCGCACTTATTAATAACCAAGGAGCGTGACATATGGCACTTACTGGTTTTCCACTTTTAAAGAATTCGCGAATAAAATTTAATGCGTTTTCGTGGGTACGCAATAAATCAGGATTTGCTACTCCGCCTGGCAGTACTAGTGCATTGTAATCATTTTCATTAATGTCGTTTACTAAATAGTCTACATCAATGGTTTCACCCCAATTATTGCCGTCCCAACTTTTAATTGGGCCTTGCTTTACAGAGATGACATCAACTCGTGCACCTTCATTTTTTAGTGCTTTCAGGGGTTCAAAAAGTTCTGATTTCTCGAATCCGTCTGTAGCTAAAATAGCTACTCTTTTATTTTCTAACTTCATTTGTGATGTTTTAAATTAAATGAGAATTGCTTTAACTCTCTGATGTAAAATTACTTATGAAGTTGTTAAAAGATGTGCTGTAATGCTACAAATGTGGATGCATTTAAAAAACGATTGAAACACTGTAAAAGAAATAGATTTATGAAATTACTGGCGTTTTGGTTTGTTTATAAATGGGTGCTAATACACATAACAGTATCGCCATCATTAATTGGGGGGGTGGCAAGTTTGTATAAGATAATACCAGAAGTATCTGCAATGTATTCGGCAATTACATTTCCAAATTCATCAGTAGTATATCCTACCTTGTCACCTTTTTTTACTGAATCTCCTGCTTTGTATTTGCTATAAAAGATGCCATTCTCATTGGATCTAATATAGGTTTGATTATTTAATAAGGTAAAGTTAGTTTTCGGCAGTGTGGTTTTTTGATACATCTTCATTTCTTTAAGCATATTGTAAACACCATTTTTTATAGTGCTCACTGCTTCTTTTTGTACATTGCCTAATTTGCCACACTCGATACTTAGCGCGGTTTTCCCATCTTGTACAGCTTGCTTAAAAACATATTTCGCGGCTTCATCATCGGCAATAGTATAAGGGTATGAAACAACATATTCAAAGCCGCTAATTTCAGATAGTTCTTGAGCCTTTTGTGTTTGCTTGGGTTTATTTTTATTATTGTAATAGCACACAAATGGAATAAGGTCTTCGCAGGCATCGCCCCCATGAATATCTAAAAATACATCTGTTACTGGAATAATATTTTCAGAAATTAAGAAGGCTAATTTCTCGGTAATGGTACCAGATGAATTACCAGGAAAAGCTCCATTCAAATTTACATTGTCTTGTGGATTCATAAAAGGCGTTCGCGTGTAAAATGAGCCAATATTTGCTATGGGTATTATTAGTAATGTACCAGTTAAATTCTCCGGATTAATTTCTTGTAATAATTCTTGAGTGGCCATAATAGGCGGGTATTCAAATCCATGAACACCAGCTACTATGGTAAATACAGGACCGTCTTTTTTTCCTTTTATGATGGAAATTGGTAAATATCCTTTGTTTCCTAACTCATCTTCAACATCAATTCGAAGGTTTTCCTTAGAAGGTCTGATGTCGTTTTTAAATATTTCTTGAAAATTGTTTTGTGAGGTTCCTGAATAAATGGAAAACAACATTAAAAAAATTGTAAGATATTTTGACATAAAAATAGTTTTAACAGCTTGTTGGTATAGATTGTTTAGCCTGTAATTTTATTCTTGAAGCCTAAAAATATTCGAGATGTTTTTTGCATCATCTGAATAGAAAACAACATCAATGGTTATATCCCATTCTGTATCCGATATTTTTTTGCCTTTTATTGTACCTTTTGGTGAGGTGTTTTTATTATCATCGCCAAAAAAGCAAAAACAATTTTCAGAATAAACAGCTTTAATAGCTTCAAGATCAGTTGTTGAATATTCAAATTCATTTAAATCGGGTTGAATTTCAAATCGAATTACTTCAGAATACTCATCATCTGCGATATCTTTCTCATCTTCTGCTTGAAACTCATACGTGAATACCAAATTATTACCATCTACCACGGAACTATATTTCATATAACTTCCATCATAATTTTCTTCAATTATTAACTGAGCATTTTCTTGGAAGGTATACGTATATATTTCATCAGATGTTTTTGAACAAGAGAATACCAAACTGGAAAGTAGTAATAGCGCAAAAGTACTCTTCATTTAACCTAAATTTAATTTTGATTAAATATACAATGTACTATCTAAAAAATGTTATTGGTGTGTTATGTTTTAGTTGCGGACTATTTAGCAAGAATTAAATGAAAATTAAATTGATTTTTCATAAGCCATATTAATCCATTTTTTTAATTCACTATCAATATCAGTTACCGCAGACAATTTAACCCTATGCGTGCACATCGTACCAAAAGGACCCGAGTTTTCAAGTCTACTAGTTATAGGTGTATCTTTTAACTTAAAGCCCAAATCAATTCTAGATTTGGTCGCTGGTTTTATTAATATAAATTGTCTTTTACGAATAATACTAACACTACTTTTTTTTGGGGTTATTATTACATCAGACCCCAATGTATTTACAAACTTTATTAGCTCTTCATAAATTGGTAGTAATTGCTCTTTTCCACTGTATTGTGCTTTTACTAAATCGTCTGTAGTGCTTTTTTCCTCTTTAGATAATGTTACAATCGTGTTAGCGAAACCATGAGTTACATTGAAGTCATTTTTTAAATATTTAACTCCATCGGAATGTTTCGCAAATGATTTTTCTTTCAGAATTTCTTTCCATTCGGCCAATGATTTGCCTGTTTTTTCAGGCATATTACTAATCATTGTTTGTAAAGCTTTATCCATAATTATCATTTTATAGGTTGCTAAATATAATTAACGGGGGAGGAGAAATACGAGCTTTCGTCAATCTATAAGAAAGCATTATTTACATCTTGTAAAGCCAAAAAATGTAAAATAGCTCACTGGAACCATATTAAAAAGATTTAAAATTGCTATTTACTGAACTTCAAAGAAATCTGCAAAATTTTGGTAATACACTTTTTGTAAAATCTCTTCAGATAAGCCTAATCCTTCTGATTTTTGACTGCGAATTTCAACTGAATCTGTTGTACTTAAATATTGCCAACGTAACGCATATTCTTCTTCTAAATAAGCACGTTCTTCTTCAAGTTTTGTTGCATTTAATGAATCTTGTTGGATATGATTGCCAAAATCAGTACCAAACATAATGCGGTCTTGATACTTGCCAAAAAAGACTCGCACTTTTTCTTCATCTTGTCCTACTAAATCACCAAATCGTGCTGCGGGTTCTACGTACAAATTATCGAATTTGTCCAAACGCTCCGCTATCATATCAACATCATGAGACATACTTCCCATATGAGCACAAATTATTTTTAAATCGGGATTATTGGAAATCCAATTATCTCGTGCAGCAATTATAGTTTCGTAAGTCGGAATTTCGGAGTGTTTAAAGGCATGGTATTCGGGGTGCTCATTATAATATCCGTAATGCGGATTTTTTGGGTCGTCAAGCGGACGCCAAGCTTGAATAGGTTCGGCTATATGTGCCATAACTGCAATACCTTTCGCAGCTAAAAAATCAAAAATTGGTTGTAGTCGCTCATCATCTATTTGAATGAACTTACCACTATTATCCTTCGTAATCATTCCAAAATTCTTCCAGACTTTTACCATTTTAGCCCCTTGTTCAATCTCTTTAAGCAAACGGGCAATTTCTTTTTCTGTAAATTCTGGGTCATCAATTCCAGCTCCTATTAGTGAGGAACATAACCAAAATAAATCGGGATATTTTTTTTGCAATGCCACATATTCATTCCAGCTTCTACCTACACCTTCGGGAGTGTGATGTGCGACATCGACAAGCATTCCTTGCATGTTCCACTCTTCAAAGAAATCTGGTAAATAATCGCGATCAAATTCGAAATGTGTATGTATATCCACTTTTTTAATACTTTGTTTATCCAATGAAACAATGGTGTTAATTTCTTCAGATTCCTTCGCAACTTTAGGCTTACAAGCAAATAAGGTTAAAATTACGAGGAATAATATAGTTGTATTTTTCATTTTCAAAACAATGACTAGTTACTTAGAATAAATTCTTAAAACTTATTGTACTTACCAAAATTCAACTGCTACTCTTCTTCGTCTATCGCTTCTTCAGCATCTCGAATCAATTGATTTTCCATTATGTTCAACTTTTTCAATTTGGCTTTCCAAGTCTCAATAGCTTCTTTATGGGTCTCAATATTTTTGATTACATTTTGCACTATCGGACTGTCTTCTGAAGCGTTCGAAAAGAATTGCATATTGTTCTCCAATTGGCGCAATTCAGTTTTACTTTCCGATATTTTTCGTCGAATAAAAGTGCGTTCTTTAGAAATTGCTGAATCATTATCAGCGTTCGCTAACTGTTTTATTTTGTTGCCATATTTTAAGAGCTCAGACTCTTGTCTACTAATGTCTAGTTTTTTAAAGAGTGCATCTAAAATGGTATTGAACTTTTGATTAATGTTCTTTCTTTTAAATGGTACGCGACCATATGATTTCCACTCTTCAATAAAAGCTTTTATTTGTGCTAAGTCTGAATCTCTTTCGCCTGTTAGTTTAAAGGCTTTGAGCTTTTCTAAACAAGCTATTTTTTTATCAAGATTTACGGTCTCTTCTTTTCGCTCTGTGTTTTTTGAAGCATGTAGTCGGTCGAAATAATGATTACAGGCAGTTTTAAAATCTTTCCAAAGTTTATCGGAATACCTACGAGGTACGTGCCCTATTTTTTTCCATTCGCCTTGTATACGCTTCATCTCTTGGGTGGCCGTATCCCATTCTTCACTATCTTTTAAGCTTACAGCAATATTTAATAGTTCCCTTTTTTTACTTAAGTTATCTTGCTGTTCCTTTTTTAAATTTTTATAAAAAGAATTTTTGTTTTTATTAAAACCACGAACCGCCTCTTTAAATTCAGCCCAAGTTTTTTCATTTACTTTTTGCGGTACTTTACCAGCATTAAAAAAGGCGTCTCGTAGCGCATCAATTTGTTTTATTTGCTGTTGCAGTACTTTATGATTGTTGGCAACGTTATGCGATACTTTAGCGATATCGGCAATTATCGCTTTTTTCTTTATTAAATTCTCCTCGTAAACTGCATCTAATTCTTTGTAGTAATCTTGGCGTCTTTGGTGCATTGCCTTAGTAGCATTACTAAAACGCTCCCATATTTCTTCGCGATGTTCTTTTGCAACAGGGCCAATCTCTTCTTTCCATAGCTTATGCAAAACCTGCAATTCACGAAATGCCTGACCTAAATCTTTTATTTCTACTAAGGATTCAGCGCGGGCTACCAGCTTTTGCTTTTCTTCTAAATTGTGTTTAAAATCAAGATCTCTTAATTCTCTATTTAGATGTAGAAAATCGTAAAATATTTCAATATGGTGGTGGTAAGTACGCCATACATCATTATAATGCGTTCGAGGTATTGGTCCTGCGTTGCTCCAATTTTGTTGTAACTCTCTAAAATTTTTATAGGTAGTATTTATATCCTCTTCTACATTTATTAGCCCTTTAAGTTGCTCAATTATAGAAAGTCGATTTGCTAAGTTTTCTTTTAGGTTCTTTTCTAAGCTTTTGTGATAGCTATTGCGCTTTTCACGGTAATCTTGATAAACTTCGTTAAATTGACGCTTTGTTACAGAATTGTAGCGAAAATCTATTTCACTACCACCATTGCTAATAAACTCTTCTTTTTTATGCTCTAAGAATTCTTGAAATTTTAAATCAAATTCATGTTTAATACCATCAACATGCTTTTTAATAGCTTGTACTTTTTCATTACGTACTAATCGCTGTAATTCACCTACCAAATTCTCCATAGACATGGCATGGTAATCTAATTCAGGAATTTCATGTCGTTGTTGGTTGTCCGTATCTTCTGCATCTTCTGCAACTGATTCGTCTATTTCCTCTAGTACATCGTCTGCGGATTCTTTCGTTGTAGCTTCGCTTTCAATCGCATCTGATTTCTCATCTGTAGCTTCGGCAACAGGTTCAACACTACTTTCTTCTGTAGTTTCAGCCGTTGAATTTTCAATAGGAGTAGCAGTTGTTTTTTCTTCAACAGCATCGTTTTGTTTTACTTCATTTTCTGCAGCAGCAGTTTCAGTAATTTTTTCTTCTTTATTTTCTTCGTTTGCTTCAAGCATTGCCCCCTATATCTATTTAACACTATAACGTTATTGTAAGATACTAACTCAATAGGTAACAACAAAAATTATACTCGCTCTTTTTAAAAACGAATTTTATAAATAATAAGTTGAACTAGTTTTTTATTGAAATATATAATGAAATTTCATTAAGAATTCCAGATTTCCCAAGAGGCTTCTGCTTGTAATTCTAGCATTTTTAGTCCATTAATAATCGTAGCACCCTTATCTTCACCAGCTTTTAGAAAAGCTGTTTTTTCAGGATTATAAATTAGATCATAGAGCAAATGGTCTTCACTTAAGTACTGATATAAAATAGCAGGTTTTTTTTCAATATCAGGATGCGTGCCTAAAGGTGTACAGTTAACAATTAGGGTATTATTTTGTATTATTTCTTTATCCAAATCATCATAACTTAATTGATCTTTTTTTGGTCGCCTAGACACAAATTGAAAATTAATTCCCAAGGATTTAAAAACATGAGCCACAGCTTTAGATGCACCACCTGTACCTAATATTAATGCACTTTTATGATGTGATTTTAGCTGAGGTTGTATCGATTTTTGAAAACCAATTACATCCGTATTGTAACCTATGAGGTTTTTATTTGTAATTTTTATTGTATTAACAGCTCCAATTTGTAATGCTGTATCATTAATATTGTTTAAATATGGAATAATTTCTTGCTTGTATGGTATGGTAACATTAAAACCTTTTACTTCCGAATTATTTTCAAATAGTGCTGAAAATTCCTGAATAGATTGCAGATCGAAATTCTCATAGGAATAGTTTTCTAGATTTAATTTTTCAAATTTTTCTGCAAAATATCCTCTTGAAAAAGAATACGATATGTTTTTTCCAATGAGTCCGAATCTATTTTTTTTCATTTATTTTTTTGAAGTTTTTCACCTACACCAATTGAGTGCTATTGTATTTTTTTTCTTAGTCGAATTGTTTTAATCAACCTAAATAGTATCATTTTTATTTGACTTTCTTCTTTTGGCTTCCGCCATTTTTACCGTACCAACCTAAGGCTAATAAAATTGACATGCCAATAAGAGCAAAAAATAATGCCCACCACGTTTCAATGTTATTAAAATCTGGAAAGTAACGTTCGTAGTTTACAATAATTTCTTTACCATTAGAATCGAATAGGATGTTGCCATTTTCATCCAACTGTAAAATAGTTCTTTTCCATGGCCATACTACACCTAATGATCCAGTTATAAACCCGATAATAACCGCATTGGTTATATGTTTATAATGCTTAAGCACAAAGCCTAGTAAGTGTGATAATGTTACAAGTCCGGTTGCCGATCCTAGGGTAAATACTGCTAGTATTTTTAAAGTCGCAATTCGGACTTTGTTGTGAATGAAACTAAAATCACCCTTTAGTATATCAGCAAAAGTATCATACAAAGCGTTTACCGAATCTACTAAAAGCAATACGTAATTGCCTAGCAAAATAAGGATAAAGGACCCTGAGAGCCCTGGTAAGGTCATTCCGGATACACTAATCATCCCACAGAAAAAAATAAAAATTAGGTTGTCATTTTCTTTAGCAGGATTTAAATAACTAATTGAAATACCTACAATAAGTCCTAAAATTCCTGCCGGAATAGTTCGTTTGTTCCAATGTTCAAAATCTTTAGCTATATAATATATGGACCCTAATATCATACCGAAAAAGGCTGCCCAAACATATAGTTCTTTAGTTTCTAAAAAATAGTCGAGGAGTTTGGATACACTGAAATAACTAACGAGCATACCGAATATTAATAGCGATAAGAACTGTCCATTTATATAACGATAAAAACTTTTTAATCTGCCGCTAAAAAAAAGCTTAAAAGCCTTGCCATTAACTTTTTGTAAGGAATAAATGAATTCTTCGTAAAACCCACCAACATAGGCCACAATACCACCAGATACGCCAGGTACTTTATTAGCAGCACCCATGCATAGTCCTTTAATGACCAAAAAAATTCGATCTATAAAAGTACGTGGTTCATACATGTAATTTTCACTTTTTTGAGGCAGTTTTTTCCAAAATAAAAATAAGGGAAAAACCGATGATAGCAGCAATTATGGCATACATTAATTGCGATTCGCCATCATAAGAAAAAGGAGAGATACTTTGTTCAGCTATTATTTTTTCTTTGTCACCGTACATACGGGTTTCTAAGATTTCTTTCCAAGGCCATATTTTGTTTAATGAACCTAAAATAAATCCAGATAAAACAGCAAGTGTAATATTTTTATAATTGTTAAACATCCACTTCAAAACCTTAGCAAAACTCAATAGTCCGAAAACCACACCTAGACCAACAGCGATAATTATTTTAAAATCACGGTCGTCTACCGCATCTAAAACAGTTTTATAAGATCCTAAAAGAACTAAAATAAATGATCCAGAAATACCTGGTAATATCATTGCACAAATAGCTAGAGCCCCTGAAAAAAACAAAAACAATAAACTATCTGAATTCTCAGCAGGTGGTAACTTTGTAATATAAAAGGCCACTACAGCTCCTAGTATTAGTAAGACGACTTTGGCTAAGTTCCATTTATTAATGGCTTTTGCTACAAAAAACACGCTGGCTAATACTAAACCAAAGAAGAAAGACCATAATGGAATGGGGTGATTTTCAAGTAACCAACTAATTAATTTTGAGAATGAAAAAATGCTAATTAGCATGCCTATAAATAAAGCTGCTAAAAAATTTCCGTTAAGCGCAAGCCAAAAACTTTTAAAACCATGACTACGCCATAGGTTAAGCGTTTTAAGGTTGATATTGTTTAGCGAAGTAATAAATTCTTCGTAAATACCGGCTACAAATGCAATAGTACCCCCAGAAACTCCTGGGACTAGTTCAGCAATACCCATTCCCATGCCTTTTAAGGCGATAACAATGTATTGGAAAAGATTTCTTGGTTCCATGCAAAGCGGTTTAATAACCAATAAACGCTAAATTTGACTTTTTATTTGGAAGCCTTTCTAATACTTTCAATTACTTCTAGTACCCATTCAGCAGTACTAAATTGTGGATATTCTTTTTGAAAAAGTGTAAACTCGTCGAAGTTTAGTTTTAAAGCGTCAACAAGACTAATTCTGGCGTTAATTTTATCATCATTCAATAAATATAATCCAACTTTTTTATATGCTAGTTTCGCACTGCTTGGAAAATATCCTTGCCCTTGGATAAGCACTTGAATAGCACTTTCAAAGTCCTTATTATTTGCTAAAACATTGGCCCATTTTACCCAAGTCTCATGTTCTTTGTCACCAAACTCCACCGTTTGTCTGTAGGCAAAATCGGCCTCGTGATAGTTTCTTAGCGCATTATTGATTTGAGCACATTTCTTCCAATAATCTGCATTTTCACCGTCAATATTTATCGCTTTGTTGATGTAATAAAAAGCTTTTTTATAATTCCTTTTTTTGAAATAAAAATCGGTTATTGCTAACCAACCCTTATCTAATAATGGATCTTCATGTACAGTATGGTAAAAGTAATATTTGGCCATTTCGTCATTGCGCAGTCGCTCATAACACTTGCCAATTCTGAGGTATGCATGAGATGTAGGATCCTCCATTTTAATGGTAGTCTCATAATTTTCGATAGCATCTTTAAAACGACCTAATTTTTCTAACATCTTACCTTTTTCAAAATAAGCACCCATAAAGGTGTCATCAGAAAAAATGGCAAATTCATAGGATGTTAATGCTTCGGCATATAATTTTTTAGCGGCATATTGTTTGCCTAATTGATGCCATGCAATTCCGCAATAGGGATTTTTATCTAAATAATCATTTAAATAATAGATGGCCCCGTCAAAATCTTCTAAAAATTCGAAACAATATATAACATTGTAGAGGGCAGTATAATCTTGATCATCAAAATCTAAACATTTTATGAAACACTCTTTTGCCTTTTTAAAATCATCCATAAAAAGGTATTCCATACCCATCATAGACTGAATTTCAAATCCGTTTGTGGCCAAGGTTAATGCTTTTTGAAGTAAAACTACAGCTCCTTCATGGTTGTCTTGCTTCGAATATATATTAGCACGTTGAATATAAATTTCTTCGTTATGCGAATCTAATACTTGTAGTTCGTCCAATATTTTCTCAGCAAGATCAAGATTGTTTTCAAAAACCAAAACCTCTACATCAAGCAACTTAAGTTCAATGCAGCCGGGGTGCTGTTGTAAGCCTATCTTAATAGCCTTCTTAGCTAAAGAGATTTTACCGTTGTTCAAATAATGGTGGACAATATCCTCGAAATCTTCGGCATCGAAGAAATAGATATCATCTGTTTTCAGCATTGATTCGAACTTTATTATCGGTTCGTCAGGTCGTTCATTTGACTCTGGAGTCATCATATATCTTGGGTTGAACTTCGGATTTAAAAGTAATTGTTTGTGATTGTTTTTTGCTCGATGGCGGACGATATTATCAACAAATTAGTTAACATCCATATTAAAGGTCATTTAATATTTCTAAAATAATAGCGCAGCCTTTCTCTATTTCTTCAATAGATATGGTTAATGGCGGTGATATGCGAACTGCACGAGACTCAAATAATAACCAAAATAAAAGAAGTCCTTCTTGCAAGCTTTTTAGAATTATTTTATTCGCTGTTTCCACATCTTCTACTATTAGTGCTAACATTAACCCACTGCCTCGTATTTCCTTTATTTTTTGATGTTGTAATAATTTTCGAAATAATTTTTCTTTGACAAGGGTTTCTGATATTAAATTGCTTTGCGTTACTTCTTGTAATGTAGCTAGGCTAGCTGCGGCTATAACCGGGTTGCCTCCAAAGGTCGTTATGTGACCCAATTTTGGATTGTCTTGCAAACTAGTCATCATATTTTTAGATGCTGTAAACGCACCAACTGGCAGGCCAGAAGCCATACCTTTACCAATTACCAATATATCTGGCACACAATTGTAGTGTTGAAAAGCGAATAGTTTTCCAGTTCTTCCAAAACCAGGTTGAATTTCATCTAGAATTAATAAAGCTCCCATTTGATTACAACGCGCCCGTACTTTTTCTAAATATTCATTTTTAGGAAGGATAAAGCCCGCTCCACCTTGTATAGTTTCTAATACTACAGCTGCAGTCTTCGTTGTTATTTTTAATAAATCATCTTCATTATTAAATTGGATAAAGCTTACATCTGGGAGTAATGGCCGAAAAGGGCTTTTACGTTCTTCAAGCCCTAAAAGACTTAAACTACCCATGGTATTACCATGATAGCTGTTTTTTGCGGAAATTAATTCGCTTCTACCTGTAAAACGTCTTGCCAATTTTATTGCCCCCTCGATAGCTTCCGTGCCTGAATTTACCAAATAAGTGGTGTCCAAGTTGTCGGGCAATTGTTCAGATAATAGTTTGCAAAATTGTACAGCTGGGGACAGTGCGAACTCACCATAAACCATAACATGCATATATTGCTCTGCTTGTTTTTGAACTGCGCTTACTATCTTAGGATGACAGTGCCCTAATGTGCAGGCTGAAACACCAGCTACAAAATCTAAATATGCTTTGTTGGAGGCATCATATACGTAACTACCCGAAGCGCGTACTATTTCTAAACCAAGTGGGTGTGAACTTGTTTGGGTTTGATATGTTAGAAAGTCCTCTTTCATATAATATTACTTGAAGCTAGATACAGCATTTTATTTACAACTATTCTTAAGAAATAAATGTCCCTATTGCGTATCGGATTTTTCCGCTGGTAGGTTCGTTTCTTTTTGCTTTTCCGTTGCTGATTTTTCTTTTGGATCTGCAACTTTTGAAGGTGGTATTGGGATATTATTTATTGGATCACCAGCATTTTTTGAGCGTGCCTCTTCTTCAGCATCAATATCAATAGGATTTTCAATTCCGTTTATGGTAACTAGTTCTATATTATTATCATCTTCATCAAAAATTTCATCTTTGGTTAAAAGACGTTCGTCGGCTCTCCAAATAAAACCTTTTAATAATCGACTATTTTCAGGAAGATCTTTCTCTGGGAAAATATCGCCATTAGGATCTGTAATAAAAGTTAAATCTTCAACATCATTATTTGCTAGTGTAATATGAATTTTACTGCAAATTGTTTTGTCGATGCCGATTAGTTCGTTGTCATCATTATACATGTAGTAAATAACCTCGGTATTCTTTACTAAATCTATAATCTTCATTTCATTTTCTATAAACTTGCCATATAAGTTTACTCCTTTAGCCTGATTAAAACCTACTTTGCCTATACTATCTTGAGATACTAAAAAGGCATTGTCAATTACTTTTAAAGAATCTAACTTTTCTGTTTTTAAATCTGATATAATATGAATGCTATCCCCAGTCATTTGGTTTTCGCCATTCCATACTACCGGATTTTTTATTAATTGTGTTAAGCCGTTGTATTGTTCGGAATGTATGGAATCACATTTGCCACTCATATCTGTTTTAAAAATTTTCGCATTTCTAAAGGCACGTAACACTCTTTTGTTAGGTTTGCCCGTAGCCATAAGAGTATCACCATGAATAAAAATGGAATCGTTCTCCATTAACCCTATTGAAACAGCACGCTTTGTTGCAAAAACCGAGTCCTTTGCTTTAAATACCTCGGCGTAATGTGCTTTAATAATCCCTTTATTAATAGTATCTAAAACGGTTATATTGTTGGTTGCTGAAGCGAATTCCGAGGCTCTGTCAAAATAGACACTATCCCCCTCCATAATTCTATTGTTATAATGAATAGTGGTGTTTTTAATACCATAACCATTTTCAATTTTGGTATCGTAAAAGCCTCTTTCGCAATACATCTTGTAATCGGCACCGGTAATTGTTGATGGACCATACATGTAAGCGTTTTTTGAAGTGGTGTAATAATCTAACTGCTCCGAATCTAATATGTATTTGGCATTATCTATATGTACACTATCTAAGAATTGATATTTTTTGGTTTCTAAATAATACTTACCAATTTCGCTAGTAAGCGTATTGGCAGAATCTATTACTGTTCCAAAGCTATCGTAATAGGATTCTTGTTTTTCACGATCAAAATAAAGGGTGTCGGTTTGCAATGTCATGTTACCATTTTCATTGGTTTCACTTTTTAAAAGTACATTATCCCATGCCTTAGCCATTTTAAGATTGCCGTCATAATCTACCTTACCACTGGTCATTAATACAGAGTCGCCTTGTTGAACACGTACATTTCCAATAGCCTTTATTTTATTTTCTTTAATGTAGTAAATAGCTATATCACACCACATATCTGCACCTTCGTGCTCAAATTGGACTTGTAGTTCGTCTTTCTGAAAAATGGCGGCATCCGGAAATTTAGCTTCATCCTTCGTAAAGTTTGCACCATGTACGATGTTAATTTGAGCAGGCTCTTTCGCTGCTTCCTGAGCAAGTAATTGCACCGTTGTACACAGTATAAGTAGGAATGAAATAGCTTTATTCAATGCAAAAATTTTGCTCAAAAATAGGGTTTTTTTAGAGGAGGTACCTTTTGATTAGCATAGTTTTAGGATAGCATTTTTTTAATGTTAGATTTTCTTAAAATTGTAAATCTGCTAAATCAAATATGTATTTTTGTTAGAATGGATGACATCCTAAACAAATATTTGCCTGAAAGTGCTGTGTCACCTTGCCTCGAATTGATTCAGTATTCTGGTGTGCACTTGAAAATTGTTAACGATCGTGTAACCAGACATGGTGATTATCAAAAGTTAGCGAATGGTAAACATAAAATCACAGTAAACGCTTCACTTAATAAATACCGCTTTTTAATAACCTTAATTCATGAAATTGCTCATTTAATAGCATTTGAAAAGTACGGTCGCGCCATTAAACCACATGGATTAGAATGGAAACGTACCTTTCAACATTTGATGTTGCCTTTTATACGTCCGGAGGTTTTTCCTCCTCAATTATTGCCGCTTTTAGCTCGGCATTTTCGAAACCCGAAGGCTAGTAGCAGTACCGATGCACGACTTATAATAGCATTAAAACAATTTGATACGCAACAATCAGAAAATTCTTACGTTTTTGAAATACCAAAAGGTAGCGTATTTCGACTATACAATGGTAAAATCTTCAAAAAGGGTAATAAACGCGTAAAACGCTACGAATGTGTAGAGGTAGCAACTGGAAATATGTATTTGTTTCAACCCAATGCTGAAGTAGAATTGATAAAAACTTAAAATAGGGGATAAACGCAAGGTTAAATTCCTATTATAAAACAAACAACATGAACAAGAATTATTACGCAGTATTAATGGCAGGAGGAGTCGGATCTCGATTTTGGCCGATGAGTACAACTGAAAACCCGAAACAGTTCCACGATATGTTGGGGACAGGAGATTCGTTAATTCAAAAAACCTTTAAGCGATTAAATAAATTTGTTCCTACCGAGAATATATTAATCTTAACTAATGAGCGGTATAATGATTTAGTATTACAGCAATTACCGCAAGTTACTCAAGAACAAGTGGTGCTTGAGCCGGCGATGCGGAATACTGCTCCTTGTATATTATATGCTGCATTAAAGATTCAGAAAATGAATCCAGATGGTATTATGATTGTGGCGCCTAGTGATCATTGGATTGAAGATGAGACTGCATTTGCTGAAGATGTTACTACTTGTTTTAAAAAATGTGAAGAGGAAGATGTATTGTGTACTTTAGGTATTAAACCATCATTTCCAAATACTGGTTTTGGTTATATTGAATTTGATAAGAAAAGTACTACTGCGATAAAAAAGGTCAATCAGTTTAGAGAAAAACCAGATTACGAAACAGCAAAGGAATTTTTAGCACAAGGTAATTTCTTATGGAATGCTGGTATTTTTATGTGGAGTGTAAAAACAATTGTAAATGCTTTTAAAAACTTTCAACCCGGGCAATATGCTTTATTTGAATCTGGAATAAGTGCTTATAATACTGCTGATGAAAGTAATTTTATAAAAGAAAATTATCCGAAGGCCGAAAATATATCAATAGATTATGCGATATTAGAAAATTCAAAATCGATATATGTGCTACCTGCTACATTCGATTGGAATGATTTAGGTACATGGGGTTCTCTTTATGATAAGTTAGATAAAGACGAAAATGAAAATGCGATCGTTAATAGTAAAGTAATTGCAGCAGATGCACATGGTAATATGATACGTTCACCTAAAGACAAAATTGTTGTTGTGGATGGACTTGAAGATTATATTATTATTGATAAGGAAGATGTTTTAATGATTTATCCAAAGTCAAAAGAACAAGATATTAAACAAGTAGTGGCGAAAGTCAAAGAGAAATTCGGAGATGAATACGCATAATTAGAGTATAAGTATGAGCGAAGATCTGAATCCAGAAGAAAAAATTGTTGTAGAGGAAGAGCCGATTAAAAGCAAAGAGGATGTCAAAAAAGATTTTGAGGGTCTCTTAGGAAGTATTAAAAAGTTTCTTTCAGAACTTTTGGATATTCGAACAAATACGGATCAAGAAGCTACAAAAGAGGCAATTATTGCAGATATTCCTTTTAAAGGCCACACCTCTTGGATTCTCGTTTGTTCAATTTTTATTGCATCAATTGGATTGAATGCAAATTCTACTGCTGTTGTTATTGGTGCCATGTTAATTTCGCCACTAATGGGGCCGATATTAGGTATGGGCATGTCGTTGGCAATAAATGATATTGATACCTTAAGAAGATCGTTGAAGAATTTAGCTGTAATGGTTGGCTTAAGTGTACTTACAGCGTACTTGTTCTTTCTGTTTTTTCCGCTTCAAGCAGAATCATCAGAGCTTTTAGCAAGAACAAAACCTGATATTCGAGATGTTTTAATTGCCTTTTTTGGTGGGTTAGCATTAGTAATCGCCAGAGCAAAAAAAGGTACTGTAGCCAGTGTAATTTTTGGTGTTGCAATTGCGACCGCTTTAATGCCACCTTTATGTACAGTAGGTTTTGGTTTGGCTATTGGAAATTTTAGCTATGCCGGAGGAGCTCTTCTACTTTTTGGAATAAACACCATTTTTATTGCTTTAGCCACTTTTTTGGTGTTGAAGCTTTTGCGTTTTCCAATGGTTCGCTATGCAAACTCTAAAAGAAGGCGTTTAATTGCCCGACTAGTTTCTCTTACTGCTTTGGCGGTAATGATACCTGCAGGATTAATTTTTTGGGGTGTTTTTAAAGAGTTTGAATTTAAAAGTGAAGCAAATAAGTTTATTATTGAAAATGTATTGCCGTATCAATTTACCAAAGATGGTCGGTTTTTAAATGATTTGTCTGTTTTGCAATATAATAGTGAAGATTTATCGGGAACTGACTTACTTTTTAAAAGAAATATTGCATCGACCATAGAACTTATTTTTATGGGTAATGAAGGAGTGCCTGAGAGTGTACTAGCCACTTGGGAAGCTAAAATGAAATCGTATAGTCATTTAGAAAATGTAGAATTAAAAGTAATTCAGGGTTCACAAGGCGATGATGCGAATCAGCTTAAATACGTAAGTGAATTGTACGAGTCACAAAAAGACCAGTTATCGAGTAGAGATGATAAAATTCAGTTATTAGAAACAGAAGTAATTCGTTTGAAAAAAGCGTCTAGTATGCAAATACCTTTTGCAGATATAAGCTCTGAAGCTCGCACTAATTACGATAACTTAAGCTCACTTAGTTACGCACCCACAATAGTAACAGACTTTACTAAAATTGATACGATTCCTGTTTTTGAAGTTAAATGGAACAAAGATGCTAAAAAGGATGTCACGGAAAAAGATGCTAAAAAACTTACAGATTGGTTGAAACTTCGATTGAAAAACGATAAAATTCAACTTAAGGAAGTTACTGAATAAGTGATGGCTTTTACTAAAATCTAATTCCTTTCCTCAATATACATTTGCCGTACTTTCTTAAAAAGTTCAGATGAATATACAAAGTCGGTTACTGCTTCATTATCGGTTTTGAATATTTCTTTATTGGTGCCTTCCCATTCTTTTAGCCCATTTTTTAGAAAAAGAATTTTTTCACCAATTTCCATTACCGAATTCATATCATGCGTATTTATTACGGTCGTGATATCATATTCCTCTGTAATCTCTTTTATGAGATTGTCTATAATAATGGCTGTTTTTGGATCTAAACCAGAATTTGGTTCATCACAAAATAAATATTTTGGATTCATAACTATTGCTCTGGCAATAGCTACTCTTTTTTGCATACCACCTGATATTTCGGAGGGAAATTTTTTATGTGCATCAATTAGATTTACACGTTTAAGAACAAAATCTGCACGATCTTGCATTTCAGAAGCTGATTGTGATGTAAACATTTCTAAAGGAAATTTCACATTACCTTCAACAGTCATGGAGTCAAATAAGGCGCTACCTTGAAAAACCATTCCCATTTCCTGACGTAAATTTCGTTGTTCGCTAATGGAAAGGTCATCATATATTTTGCCATCGTAACTTATATTTCCTTCTTCTGGAGTAAATAGACCTAATAGGCACTTTAAAAACACTGTTTTACCTGAACCACTTTGCCCAATAACTAAATTTGTTTTCCCTGTTTCAAAGGTGGCAGTAACGCCTTTTAATACTTTTGTGTCACCGAAAGATTTATGAATGTTGTCTACATGTATCATTATCCGAGAAACAATTGGGTTAATATTAAATTAAGAAAGATAATGGCTACACTAGTCCAAACAAAAGAAGTTGTGCTTGCTTTTCCTACTTCTAAAGCACCACCTTTCATATAAAAACCATGGTACGACGGTATGGTTGCTAATATAAAAGCAAATACCAATGTTTTAATAAAAGCATAGGTTACATGAAATGGAATAAAATCTAATTGTATTCCTTCAATAAAATCGGCACTAGTACTGTGCCCTCCTGATACTCCTGCCAGCCAGCCCCCAAAAATACCAACATACATGGCTATGGCAATTACAAAGGGATATAATAATAAAGCAATTATTTTTGGAAAAACTAAATAGTTTAATGCATTTACACCCATAACTTCAAGGGCATCTATTTGTTCCGTTACACGCATAGTTCCAATACTAGAAGTAATATAAGAACCTACTTTTCCAGCCATAATTATGGAACAAAAAGTTGGAGCAAACTCTAATATAATAGACTGCCTAGTTGCAAATCCAATTAAATATCCAGGAAGTAAAGGATTAGTTAGGTTTAATGCAGTTTGAATAGCTACAACCCCGCCAATAAAGAAAGAGATGAATATAATGATACCTAAGGAACCAAACATGAGCTCGTCAATTTCTTTCAAAATCAACGTTTTCATGATTTTCCATTTGGTAGGTTTTTTAAAAACCTCCCGTATCATAATGGCATAGCTGCCAATTGATTCAAAATAGTTCATGGATTGCTTATAGACTTCAGCTTGTAAAAATAAGAATATAATATATCAGAAGGCTTTGAAACATCGTAAAATTTCCTACATATTAATTCGATATCCTTGTTATCTATTATTTATTATCTCATCTTTTATCTGTAATCAGGTAATTAATTTGATCCGAAAATAAAATGGTTACCTTAAAATTTAGGATTTTTATATTGAATCAGGATGTTGTATTAGTATAATATTCTTATGCATAGCGGAAGTACCAAATAAGGGCAAATTTTCCATAACTTTATGAAAGATATCTACATCATTTTGCGCCTAGAATTCTGTACTTTTACTGAATCAAATTTCATAATATGTATTCTAAATTATTAAAGTCGTTCATTCTTATTTTTATAGTAGTAATTGGTGCAAACCCTGCAAATGCGCAAAGAAAATCTAAAAAAAATAATGAAGTTATACCTGAGATAGCAACTAAAACTACTCCAAAATTAGTTGTTGGAATAGTTGTGGATCAAATGAGGTATGATTATTTAACACGATTTTGGAACCATTATCAGGATGATGGATTTAAACGCATGATTAATGATGGTTTTAACTGTAAAAACAATCACTATAATTATGCTCCAACGAACACAGGTCCTGGTCATGCTTCCGTATATACAGGTACTACACCCGCTACACATGGTATTATAAGTAATGATTGGTATGATAAAATTTCAGGAGAATCTGTGTACTGCGCCGGTGATGATAGTTATAGTTCTGTAGGTTCTACTTCTGATGCTGGTAAAATGTCACCACATCGAATGTTGACAACTACAATAACAGATCAATTAAGATTACATACGCAAATGCGCGGGAAAACTATTGCAATAGCTATTAAAGATAGAGGTGCAGTTTTACCAGGTGGACATACCGCTAACGGCGCATATTGGTTTGAAGGGAATACGGCCGGAAATTGGATTACTAGTAGTTATTATATGAATGAATTACCGAAATGGGTCACGGATTTTAATAATGCTAAATCCGTTGCAAAATATAAAAAACCATGGGTAACGGCTAAACCAATAAACACTTATGTTGAAAGTGTTATGGATAATAATGCATATGAAGGTTTATATAAAGGTGAGACAACTCCAACTTTTCCACATGATTTTCCTAAATTATGGGAAGCAAATGGCGGCTATGATATATTGAAAAGTTCAGCTTATGGAAACAGTTTGACTACAGATTTTGCAATAGCTGCGGTTGATGGTGAAAATTTAGGAGCTGATGATATACCGGACTTCTTAGCAGTGAGTTTCTCAAGCACTGATTACGCGGGACATAAATTTGGGGTAGATTCCAAGGAAGTTCAAGATACTTACATACGATTAGATAAAGATTTATCAAGATTTTTTAGTACCCTTGATAAGAAGATAGGAGAAGGAGAATATACAGTGTTTTTAACTGCTGATCATGGTGCAAACCCCGTGCCTGCTTATTTAAAAGATAAAAAAGTGCTTACCTCAATTTTTGATAGTAAGGGGATGAAAGAGAAGTTGAACGAATATGTAAAGTTTACGTATGGTACAACGGATTTAATTAAAGATATTTCGAATAATCAGATATTTTTAGACCATGATATTATTAAAAATTTGGACATAAAGATTAAAGATGTTCAAGAAAATTTGGCGGACGAAATTAGAGGTTATAATGCAATAAGCAATGTTTATACGGGGTACCAAATGTGGCAAAATGATTATACACGTGGTTTACCTCATGTTGTACAAAATGGATACAATGAAAAGCGTTCAGGAGATATAATGTATATTTTCAATACCAATACGATGACGTATTCTAGTACAGGTTCATCACATGGTTCGCCACATATTTATGATACCCATACACCACTATTATTCTTTGGGAAAGGAATTAAAAACGGTAGTACTGTTGCTCGAACCGAAATTCCTGATATCGCTGCAACAATGGCAGCTTTGTTAGGTGTAGCTTTTCCTAGTGGTGGAACTGGAGAACCGATTATTGAGGTTTTAGATTAAATATTTTTTATGAATAAGCAACCCATTGGTATGTTCGATTCTGGAGTAGGGGGTACCTCTATATGGAAGGAAATTCATGAGCTAATGCCAAATGAGAATACAATTTACTTAGCAGATAGTTTAAATGCGCCGTACGGTGAAAAGTCTGAAAAGGATATTCTTGAATTAAGTATTAAGAATACTGAAATCTTGTTAAGTAGAAATTGTAAAATTATTGTTGTTGCTTGTAATACTGCTACCACTAATGCCATTGATTACTTACGTGCCAATTATAAGGTTCCATTTATAGGAATAGAACCAGCAATTAAGCCAGCAGCACTTAAGTCTAAATCTAAGACTGTTGGTATTTTAGCTACTAAGGGTACATTATCTAGCAGTCTCTTTCATAGTACTTCGGAAAACCATGCTAGTGGAATAAAAGTTGTTGAGCGAGAAGGAACCGGACTTGTAAATTTAATAGAAACAGGTAAAGTACTGAGCTTAGAAACTAAAAAGCTTTTAGAAGAATATTTAGACCCGATGATAGCTGCTGGTATCGATTATTTAGTTTTGGGTTGCACGCATTACCCTTATTTAATTCCAATATTAAAAGAAATGCTTCCTGATAATGTAAAAATTATTGATTCAGGTGAAGCAGTAGCCTTGCAAACGAAAGCTGTTTTAGAGCAGCATAAATTACTTAATTTGTCAATGGGAAAGTCTAATTTAGAATTTTATACTAATGCTGAAATTGCTGTTCTAAGTAGTTTTGTTGATGATAAAAGTACTACGGTTTCCTTTTTAGATTTTTAAACAGATTTAGCTGATGTTTTTCTTAGGTATGTTAAATAGGTAAATGCATATTTATGACGTTCATCAACTGGGTGATATTCCTCAAAAACTAACTCCCATTTCTTAAAATCAATTGTTGGAAAAAAAGTATCAGCGTTTTCAAAAGTGCCATGTACGCGAGTTAATTCTATTTTATTTGAGAATTTTTCAGCCTGCGCATAAATTTCTCCTCCTCCAATGATATAACTTAACAATTCGTTCTTGCATAATTCTAATGCCTCAAGCAAGGAGTTTACTACGATACAATGTTCATGATTGATTTGGTATGCAGTATCTCGTGTAATAATAATGTGTCGTCGATTGGGTAAAGGTTTTGGAAAACTCTCGTATGTTTTACGGCCCATAATAATAGAATGCCCCGTAGTTAGCGTTTTAAACCGTTTAAAATCGTCTGGTAAATGCCATAGTAAATCGTTGTCCTTACCTAATGCATTATCCTCAGCAGCTGCAGCTATCATACAAAGGGTATTCATAGCTCTTTTTTTTTATTGATTTGTGATAATGGAAAATCGGTTTCGATTTCTTTTTGTAGTTCCGCGATTCTTGCCTTTTGTTTTGCTACCAATTTTTCACGTTGTTTTCTTTCCCAATCTTTCCCCATAAATTGTTGTGTAACAAAAACATTGAATGCGTGTATTACAAATAAAAAAGCCCAAAACGTAATTGCCCAAATAAACCAATCATACTCAGCTCCATACTTTAGTATTTTATTTAATAAGATTAAAAAAACACTACCAATTAAAAATACCACAAAATGCGTATAGAGTCTTTTCTTTTGCTTAATGCGGAATTGCGCAGATTCTAGCAATTCATGTTGTTCTAAATCAAGTTCCGTCTTTTTATTGCTCTTTGAGAACATACCAAATGGTTATCTTTATAACAAAGATAAGATTTAGTTGTGGCTATCTAGAATGGTCTTTTAAATTTATTAAAATGGAACATATACGAAACGAATTTCCCGTTTTTCAAAAATATATTTATGCGAATACGGCATCATCAGGTTTGCCATATCATAAATTGATGCAATGGCGAAGTGAGCATGATCAAGGATTATTACATGGTGGAAGCATTATGCGAGATAGTACCCGAGAAATTTTGAATGAAACACGAGAAACAGTAGCTCGTTTTTTTAATTGTACTTCTGAAAATGTAGCGCTAATTCAGAACTTCTCTATTGGAATGAATATTTTATTGGAAGGATTGGATAAACAAGAAAAAGTACTTTTGCTAGATGGTGATTATCCATCAGTTGCTTGGCCATTTGAGCGCAGAGGTTTTTCTATCACTTTTGCAAAGCTAAATGAAAACCTTGAGGAAAATATAAGACAAAAAGTACTCAATGAAAAAATAACAGTGTTGGCGATTAGTATTGTTCAATGGTTAGATGGGATAAAAATTGATCTTGATTTCTTAAAGAAATTGAAGGAAGAGTTTCCTGGTTTATTGATAATTGCGGATGGCACACAGTTTTGTGGTACCGATGTATTTGATTTTAAAAACTCTGGAATAGATGTGCTTGGTGCAAGTAGTTATAAATGGCTGTTGAGTGGTTATGGAAACGGATTTATGCTTTTTAAAAGCGAAGTAGAGGATCGAATAGCAGTAAAAACTATCGGTTTTAATTCTGCAAACGCTGAACCGTCAAAAAAAAATACGCTACATTTTACAAAATGTTTTGAACCAGGACATTTGGATACACTCAATTTTGGTAGTTTAAAAATGTCCTTGGAATTTTTTGAAAAAATAGGCAAGGATGTTATTGAAAAACAACTTCACGAATTGTCGAATTATGCTAAAGAAGAATTAGCGGCAATTGGCGTTTTAAGTAATGTTGTTCTAAAACGAAAAAATCATAGTACTATTTTTAATATAGTGGGTGATGCTAATCTATTTAAAAAGTTAGAAGATAATAATATAATTTGTTCACAGCGAGGTAACGGAATTCGAATCAGTTTTCATATTTATAACACTATTAATGATGTAGATAGTATAATAAAAATCTTGAAAACAGAGATTTAACTTTTTGTTTCTGATATTTATTAGTGCTCTAAAATGCTATTGTAATTTATTTGGTATTCATATTTTATTAAAATGATAAAAATACATGTTAGATTGTTTTTGAATATTATAGTGTAGTAGTTTTGCGGCGAATTTTAAAATCAGTTATTATGTCTGTTGCAAAAAAATATTTAAAAACAAAAGACGTTTGCAAGGTAACTTTTACAGTGCCAGCGGAAGAAGCTAAAAAAGTTGCAGTTGTTGGTGATTTCAACAATTGGAAAGCAAACAAAGCTAGCGCTTTGAAAAAATTAAAAAATGGTAGTTTTAAAGGAACTTTTGAATTGCCAAAAGAGAGTACTTATGAATTTAAGTATATAATCGACGGAAACTACGTGAACGAAAGTGAAGCTGATCGTTATCAATGGAACGATTTTGCAGGTAGTGAAAATGCTGTTTTAGTTGTGTAAAGCATTAAGAGAAAAAATTGAAAGCCGAATTGTTTCAGACATTCGGCTTTTTTGTTTTATACTGCTACAGCTCCTTTGATGTGTGCATGCGGATTGTAATCTATAAGTGTAAAGTCTTCAAATTTAAAATCGAAAATGTCTTTTACATCTGGGTTTAGTATCATTTTAGGTAGTGGTCTGCAATCTCTACTTAGTTGGAGCTCTACCTGATCTCTATGATTGTCGTAAATGTGTGCATCACCAAATGTGTGAATAAAATCTCCAGCCTCATATCCACAAACTTGTGCCATCATCAGCGTAAATAAAGCATAAGAAGCAATATTAAATGGTACTCCTAAAAAAATATCAGCACTTCTTTGGTACAACTGACAAGATAATTTTCCATCTGCAACATAAAATTGAAAAAATGCATGACAAGGTGGTAATGCTGCTTTACCATTGGCTACATTTTCTGAAAACGATTTTGTAGTATCAGGTAAAACACTTGGGTTCCATGCCGAAACTAGCATTCTTCTACTATTTGGGTTGTTTTTTAAAGACTGAATTACTTCTTTAATTTGGTCGATTTCATCATTATTCCAATTACGCCATTGATGACCATAAACAGGACCTAAATCACCGTTTTCATCAGCCCACTCATTCCAGATGCGTACCCCGTTTTCTTGAAGATATTTAATATTTGTATCACCTTTTAAAAACCAAAGCAATTCATAGACAATGGATTTTAAATGTAATTTTTTGGTGGTTACCATCGGAAACCCCTCGCTAAGGTTAAATCGCATTTGATAACCGAAAACACTTTTTGTTCCAGTGCCGGTGCGGTCACCTTTTTGATTACCAGTTTCTAGTACGTGCTTGAGTAAATCGTGATATTGCTTCATAGGTGGAGGCCCTAAGTACCCCATAGGGAACTCTATGTTGGGCGAGTTTATTTCAACAAAAATAAACAAAGATGATTCTTAATTCAGCGGAAATAATTTTCAGTTATCAATAATTATTAACGAAGCAAAGAAAATTTCAAATAATGGCTTGGTGCATTTAACCAAGAATCATACCGGCGATAGTTGCAGAAAGTAATGAAGCAATAGAACCGCCTAATACAGCTCGCATACCGAACTCTGAAAGTGTTTTTCGTTGGCCAGGTGCTAAAGACCCAATACCTCCAATTTGTATTCCTATGGATGCAAAATTGGCAAATCCGCAAAGCATATATGTTGCCATAATTACAGACTTATTATATGTAAAATGAGTAGCACTCGCCATATTTTTCAATTCAGATAATTGTATGTATCCAATAAACTCACTGGCGGCTAACTTAATGCCTAACAGTTGTCCCATTAACATAATATCCTCATCGGCAACACCTACTAGCCACATTAAAGGGGCAAAAACTGTACCCAGAATTGCTTCTAAGGAGAGCTTATTATACATGCTATTTTCGGCAATCCAGGAGTTTATTGTTGTCCATTCACCAATCCAGTCAAAAATACCATTGAACATAGCAATAAAGGCAACGAATACTAAAAGCATTGCACCAACATTAACTGCTAATTTTAATCCTTCGGTTGTACCGTTAGCAATGGCATCTAAAAAGTTAGTGCCAATTTTTTCTGAAGATACTTTTACATCAGTATTGACTACCTCAGTTTGAGGGTATAAAATTTTTGAAACTACAATTGCTCCTGGAGCCGCCATTACCGAGGCTGCCAATAAATGCTTAGCGAATTGCAAACGAAGTACTGGATCATCACCACCTAAGAATCCAATATAGGCGGCAAGAACTGCTCCGGCCACAGTGGCCATTCCACCAATCATAACAAGTAGCATTTCTGACTTGTTCATTTTCTCTAAGTAGGGTTTAATTAATAAAGGTGCTTCAGTCTGACCTAGAAAAATATTGCCTGCAATGCTTAAACTTTCTGCTCCAGAAATGCCAAGTGCCTTTGATAATAACCAAGCAAGTGCTTTTACTACTTTTTGTATTACACCTAAATAGAATAAAACCGAGGTTAAAGCTGAAAAGAATATTATGGTGGGTAAAACTTGAAAAGCAAAAATATAACCGAAAGTGTTCATGTCGGCTACTAAGCCCTCAAATAAAAATTGACTACCAGCCTTGGTAAATTCTAAAATACTAACAAAAATTTTACCGATTTTTTCAAAAATTATTTTTATTAACGGAACCTTTAATACCCCTACTGCGATAAGTAATTGTATACTTAGACCAATGCCTACAGTCTTCCAATTTATCGCTTTTCTATTCGCACTGAATAAAAATGATATTAGAATTAAAACCGCCATTCCTAACATCCCTCGCCAAAGACTATTAATAGTAAATCCTTCGTTTGGAATAAGAGTTGCGCTTGCTACATCGTTTAATGTAGTAGATTCAACTACAGTTATAACATTGTCAGGAATTGGTGTGTCTTGAGAGATTACAGGTAATGCAACAAACAAAGCAATAAGTAAAAACCAGTAGCTCGGTTTCATAAAATGCTTTTGTGTCAGTTAATTTCTTTTTGAGATTTCGTCACGCAATTTTGCAGCCTTTTCATAATCTTCATTGGCTACAGCTTTGTCTAACTCTTTGTTTAAATCATCAATGGTCAATTCAGAATACCCACTAGTTGCGGCTGCAGTATCAATTTCAACTGTTTCGCTTTCTTGTAAAATTTCATCTACAACAATACTGTCATCTTCATCTTCATTTTCTTTGTCCTTAGATGAGAATTTGAGATAGATTCCAGCTTTGTCTAGAATTGTTTTGTAGGTAAATATAGGGGCGTCGAACCGAAGTGCTAAGGCTATTGCATCGCTTGTACGAGCATCAATGATTTCTTCAATTTTCTCTCGCTCGCAAATTATACTAGAGTAAAACACACCATCAACCAATTTGTGTATGATAACCTGTTTAACAACAATATCAAATCGATCAGAGAAATTTTTGAATAAATCGTGAGTAAGCGGTCTTGGTGGTTTAATTTCTTTCTCAAGTGCAATCGCAATTGATTGCGCTTCAAAAGCACCTATTACTATAGGTAATTTGCGATCACCATCAACCTCATTTAAAATTAGGGCATAGGCGCCATTTTGGGTTTGACTATACGAAATTCCCTTAATTTTTAACCGAACTAAACTCATATTCTATTTAAAAATGAAAAAGGCCGTTTAAATATAAGGCGTACCAACTATTTAAACAGGCCTTTATAGGGCGCAAATTAACAAAAATTAGGCGTTTTGAGCCTTAAATTCTTTTAATTTTTGAACTAGTTGTGGAACTACTTCAAATGCGTCGCCAACAATACCATAATCCGCTGCTTTAAAAAACGGAGCTTCTTCATCTGTATTTATAACAACTTTTACTTTAGATGCACTAACCCCAGCAAGATGTTGTATAGCGCCCGATATACCTATTGCTATATATAAATTACTTGCTACAGGCTTGCCTGTTTGGCCTACATGTTCGCCATGTGGACGCCAACCCATATCTGAAACGGGTTTAGAACAAGCAGTCGCAGCACCTAAAACTTCTGCTAATTCTTCTATCATACCCCAATTTTCAGGACCTTTTAACCCTCTTCCGCCGGAAACAACGATATCTGCATCTGCAATAGTAACTTTACCTACAGCTTTATCAATGTCAATGGATTTTACATTAAAATCTGAATCCGCTAAAGTTGGAGCGAAGTTTTCAATGGTTGCAGTGGTATTATTTTCATAGGCTCCAAATGCATTGTTTGAAACACCAATAATTTTAACTTCTGTGTTTATTTGTGTTTCGGCGAAACCTTTATTACTAAAAGCTGTTCTTTTTACTGTAAATGGACTTGTGCTTTCTGGTGCAGCTACTACATTAGGAACATAACCAGCCTTTAACTGAGCAGCTAATATTGGTGCTAAGAATTTTGAATCTGTACTTGAGCTTACAATTATTATTATAGAACTTTCTGCTTTAGTGGCCTCTAAAAGTGAATGTGCATAAGCTTTTGCGCTAAAAGTTTTTAATTTTTCATCTTCAATATTTAAAACTTTAGTGATACCATATGTTCCTAAAGTTTCTGATTCAGAACAATTAAAGCACACAGCAGTAGCTGTAGTTCCCATTTGAGAAGCAACTGAACTTGCATATGAAGCAACTTCAAAAGCACTCTTTTTAAAAGCTCCGTTTTCCGATTCTGTATATACTAATACTGACATAAATTTTTGGGTTTCAAATTTTTGATTCCAAATACTACTCAAATTGTAGTAATTGGTATTAATTAATTCTTTTTGTTAAATAACCTTAGCTTCATTATGTAGTAAGTTGACTAATTCATCAACATTATCTACTAATTTCACAGCTCCTTTTGCAGCAGGCTTTTCAAACTTAGTATCTTCAGTGGCCATACTTGTTTCAGTAGGTTCAACAACAGATAAAGTTTTTTTACGAGCCATCATAATACCACGCATATTAGGAATGCGTAAATCACTTTCAGCTACTAAACCTTTTTGTCCCCCTATTACTAAAGGTAGTGTAGTACTTAGTGTTTCTTTACCACCATCTATTTCACGAATTGCAGTGGCATTAGTTCCTTCTATTTCTAGACTAATACATGCATTTACGAAGTTCATGTCTAAAAGACTTGACAAAATGCCCGGAACCATACCTCCATTATAATCTATAGATTCTCTTCCACCTATTACTAAATCGTAACCACCTTGCTTAACCACTTCTGCTAATTGACTAGCTACAAAAAAGCCATCTGAAGGGTTGGCATTAATACGAATAGCTTCATCGGCACCAATGGCTAATGCTTTTCTCATTGTAGGTTCAACCGATGCGTCACCAACTGTTGCTACGTGTACAGTGGCTTGTTGTTTTTCCTTAAACCACATGGCTCGTGTAAGACCGAATTCATCATTCGGATTAATTACAAATTGTACTCCATTTGTGTCAAACTTGGTATCACCATCTGTAAAGTTGATTTTAGCGGTGGTATCAGGTACATTGCTAATGCAGACTAATATTTTCATAGGTATTTGTTAAGTATATATCATCTAATTTTAAAGGCTAAGATAAGTATTAAAATTCGAAAATACTATGCATGCATAATAAAATTAACTAATAATTTTGATTTAATTCAGTGAATTTCTGTGTCTTATTTTATTATTTTTGTTACCGCTTTGCAAAAATTGCAATTCTGATATTATAATTATATGAAGACACTACAATTTAGACAAGCTATCGCTGAGGCAATGACTGAGGAGATGCGCCAAGATGAAACCGTTTATTTAATGGGTGAAGAAGTAGCCGAATACAATGGTGCTTATAAGGCCTCAAAAGGCATGTTAGATGAGTTCGGTCCAGACCGTGTACTAGATACACCTATTTCAGAGCTTGGTTTTGCAGGTATTGGGGTTGGATCCACAATGACAGGTAATCGTCCAATTATTGAATTTATGACGTTTAACTTTGCATTGGTTGGTATAGACCAGATAATAAATAATGCTGCAAAGATTCGACAAATGTCAGGTGGTCAATTTCCGTGTCCTATTGTCTTTAGAGGGCCTACTGGTTCAGCAGGTCAATTGGCAGCAACCCACTCGCAGGCTTTCGAAAGCTGGTATGCTAATTGTCCTGGATTAAAAGTAGTGGTACCTTCAAACCCTGCTGATGCTAAAGGATTGTTGAAATCTTCTATACGAGATAATGACCCAGTAATTTTTATGGAGTCCGAACAGATGTATGGAGATAAAGGTGAAGTGCCTGAAGGTGATTTTACAATTCCATTAGGTGTTGCAGATATTAAAAGAGAAGGTTCTGATGTAACAATCGTTTCTTTTGGAAAAATTATTAAAGAAGCTTATAAAGCTGCTGATGAACTCGAGAAAGAGGGAGTTAGTTGTGAGATAATAGATTTGCGTACAGTAAAACCTTTAGATTACGAAGCTGTATTGAAGTCCGTTAAGAAAACAAATAGATTGGTAATTCTAGAAGAAGCTTGGCCTTTTGGAAATGTAGCAACAGAAATTACATTTCATGTTCAATCTCATGCTTTTGATTATTTAGACGCTCCAATAGAAAAAATTAATACGGCCGATACGCCAGCCCCATATTCACCGGTGTTATTAGAACAATGGTTACCGAATAGTACTGATGTTGTTAACGCTGTTAAAAAAGTAATGTATAAATAAAGGAATACAAATTTGTAAGATTACATTTGCTTCGCAGACAGAAAAGTCTGCGAAGCAATTTTTTTTTATAATATTTTTTTATCTCTATGAATCCATTAAATGTGACTTGTCAACTTGCTAATTGTTGTTAGGTTAATTAGATGATTTTTAATTTAAAAGACGAAAAAAAATGAATTTGATATATGCAACATCTATATTTTAAAATTGTCTTTTTTGGTATGTTATTTGTTTACAACAGATAGAGAACACTACGGCTATGAAAAAAATATTCTTCCTATTTCTTTTTATTATTTCCTATTTAGGTTCTTCACAAAGTAAGGTTGGTGGTATTGTTCTGGATGGTTTTGGAGAACCAGTTGCTTTTGCAAATGTGCTTTTTAAAAATTCTACAGAAGGTACTATTACTAACGATAATGGTCGGTTTTATATGGAATCTGATAATACCTATGAAACTTTAATTGTTTCCTTTTTGGGATTTAAAACTCAGGAAATACAGTTGTCGCAAAAAGTTACCTACGAGATGGAGATTAAAATGGAGGACGAAACGGAGCAACTAAACGAAGTTATTTTAATTTCTGGGAAACAATCAAAAAAGAATAATCCTGCGGTAGAAATACTTAAGAAAATTTGGGCTAAAAAGCGTGAGAATGGGGTTCGAAAATTCAATCAATATGCCTTTAATAAGTATGAGAAAATAGAATTTGACCTCAATACCATTGATAGTGCTCTTATGAAAAAGAAAATTTTTAAAGGGCTCGAATTCGTTTTTGATGATTTAGATACTTCGCGTATTACCGGAAAAACCTACCTGCCAATATTTTTAAATGAGACTTTTTCAACAGTTAAAGGTGATAATATACTGAATGAAGAAAAAGAAAAAATATTAGGTAATAAAAATTCAGGGTTTGATAATAATCAAGCGATACTTGCATTTGTTTCTGACCTCTATCAAGATTATGACATCTATGATAATTACTTGAAATTTTTTGACAAGAGTTTTACGAGTCCATTATCTCGAACAGGTGTAGATACTTATAATTATGCTTTGCGCGATAGTGCTTTTGTAGATAATAAGTGGTGCTATAATATTGTGTATTATCCGAGAAGAAAAAATGAACTTACTTTTAAAGGTGACTTTTGGGTGAATGATTCTACCTATGCTATTAAAAATATTAACCTTGAAGTGACGAAGAGTGCTAATATAAATTGGGTTAAAGAGATTTATATAGAGCAAGAATTTGATGTGGTTAATGATTCTATTTTTCTTTTGAAAAGAGATTATATGTTAAGTGATTTTAGCTTTCAAAAGAAAGAAGAATCACGAGGTGTTTATGGAAAACGTACCACAGTTTATGATAATTATGAATTTGATAAAGAACTTCCTAAGGAATATTATAAGGTAGATAAAAACCCTTTTGACCCAGCCACCATTGTAAAAGATGATTCTTTCTGGAAAGAAAATAGATTAGAAGATTTAAATAAGGATGAGACTGGAATATACAAACTGTTAGATACGTTAAAAACGGTCCCCAAGTTTAAATCGTACTATAATGTCGTTAGTATTTTAGGTTCTGGTTATGTAGAAATTGATAAATGGAATTTAGATATTGGCTCTGTTTATGACGTTTTTGGTTATAACGATGCCGAAGGTGCGAGAGTTAGAGCTGGACTTAGAACCTATTTTGGAGAGAATGACCCGTGGCGATTGGAAGGCTATATGGCTTATGGTTTTGCTGATCAGAAGGTTAAACATGGTCTTGCTGGAAAAGTTTTATTAGACAAGAAAAGTCGATTAATTATTTCTGGAGGTAATAGAAGGGATATAGAACAGTTGGGTGTTAGTTTAACGGCAACAAATGATGTTTTAGGAAGAAGCATAGCCTCATCATCCTTGTTAACTGTGGGTGCTAATAATAGGCTGACAAATATTAATTTAAGTGCGTTTAATGTTGAAATGGAACCTTTAACCAATTTTAGAATTGGAGTTGGAGGTACCTTCAGAACCTTGAGTTCTGCACTACCACAAGATTTTAGTCTCGACTATATTAACCCGAATACTGTTAGTGGAGTCGCATCTGAAATAGAACAGTTCGATTTTCAGACAATTATTATTTATACTCCAGGAAAGCGAACGATTGGTTATGGTGTAGAAAGAAGAGATATTAATGATAGTTACAGTACAATTTTATTAAAGTATACTAAAGGTATTGATGGAATATGGGGAAGTGATTTCGATTATGATAAATTGCAATTCTCTTATAGTCAACCATGGCAAGTTGGTGGATTTGGAAGGTTAACTAGTACGGTTGAATTAGGTAAGACTTTTGGCGAAGTTCCATTAGGACTTCTTAGCGTTGTGCCAGGTAACCAAACTTTTTTCTCGAATTATGGGACCTTTCCAAACCTCGATTTTTATGAGTTTGTTACAGATACTTATGCTTCCGTACATTTGGAACATAATTTTAATGGAAGGTTATTTTCGAGAATTCCCTTAATTAGAAAATTGAACTTACGAGAGATTATAGGTTTGCGTGGAGTTTGGGGTGATTTATCTGATGAAAACTTAGCCTTAAACGCTCCAGCAGCAGGGACTACACCTTTGCAAGCCCCTTCAGATAAGATATATTACGAATACTCATTTGGTATTGGTAACATCTTTAAAATTTTTAGAATTGATTTCAATTTTAGAGGTAACTATTTAGATAATCCGGATGCAAGAAAATTCGGTGTTACTGGCACTTTTGGGTTTAATTTTTAACCTTACTTTTTCTTCATTTTAATTATGTTTTAAGCTTTCAATAATTATTAGTTAAGTTAAGTATAATTTACCTGGCTTTTTGTCGTTTCATCACTAACAAACCTCTATTTTTTAGTAACTTCGCAGCTTTAAAAAAATGATATAAATGGCTAAAAGTAAATCTATAGTTTTTGATGTTTTAATTGAAATTCCTAAAGGGAGTAGAAATAAATATGAATATGATTTTACATTAAATAAAATTCGATTTGATAGAACCTTATTCTCATCAATGATGTACCCAGGTGATTATGGTTTTATACCCGAGACCTTAGCCATGGATCAAGATCCATTGGATGTTCTGGTAATGTGTACAGAACCTACTTACCCGATGGTAGTTGTTGAGGTAAAGCCAATTGGTGTTTTTTATATGGAGGATGAGAAAGGGCCAGATGAGAAAATAATTTGTGTGCCTGTCTCTGATCCAATTTGGAATCAAAAAAATGATTTGGCAGATATAAACCCTCATAGAATTAAAGAAATTGAACATTTCTTCCAAGTCTATAAAGATTTAGAAAAGAAAAAAGTTGATGTTGGTGGTTGGGGTAATGCTGAACAAGCAGTTAAAATCTATCACGAATGTGTAAAAAGATATAATGAAAGCGAGCACAAAGACAAGCGAACTTTTATGATATAGTTAATAAAACACCTAAAAAAAAGCCATTCTTTTAATTAAGAGTGGCTTTTTTTTATTCTCATCAATTTTACTACATTAGGCATCGTTTAAAAACAACGTATAAACCAATTAAATAACTAATTAAATATGGAATTATTAATTCAATTATTGCCAGTATTTGGTGTAGTGGCTCTCCTTTTTGTTTTTGTGAAAAATATGTGGGTGTCTAAACAAGAAGTAGGTGATGCAAAAATGGCTAGAATAGCTAAGAATATAGCAGATGGGGCTATGTCTTTCTTAAAAGCGGAGTATAAAATATTAGCAATCTTTGTAATAGCTGTAGCTATTTTGCTGTTCTTCAAAGGAAGTAATGAAACTGGTTCTAATGGAATGGTAGCTTTATCTTTTGTAATAGGGGCCATATGTTCTGCTTTGGCAGGATTTATAGGTATGAAAGTGGCAACAAAAGCTAATGTAAGAACAACTCAAGCGGCCAAAACATCTTTAGGTAAAGCTCTTGAAGTTGCTTTTGCTGGTGGCGCTGTAATGGGCTTAGGTGTTGTTGGTCTTGGTGTCTTAGGCCTTAGTGGTTTATTTATAGTGTACCAAATGATGTGGCCCGGTGCTGAGAATTTGAACTTAGTGTTAAATGTATTATCAGGTTTCTCTTTAGGGGCTTCCTCAATTGCACTTTTTGCTAGAGTAGGAGGTGGTATTTATACAAAGGCTGCTGATGTAGGTGCAGATTTAGTAGGTAAGGTTGAAGCAGGTATTCCAGAAGACCATCCGTTGAATCCAGCTACAATTGCAGATAACGTAGGTGATAATGTTGGTGATGTTGCAGGAATGGGAGCTGATTTATTTGAGTCTTATGTGGGTTCTATTATCGGTACAATGGTTTTGGGTGCTTTTATTATTACACCAGATTTTGCTGGTTTAGGTGCTGTATATCTTCCTTTGGTATTGGCGGCTGTTGGTATTTTAATGTCGATTGTGGGTACTTTCTTTGTAAAAGTAAAGGACGGTGGAAACCCACAAACTGCTTTAAATATTGGTGAGTTTGGCTCTGCAGGTTTAATGGTAGTTGCATCTTACTTTATTATTAAGGCATTAATTCCTGAATCTGTTGAAGGTTTGCCAATGGGGGCAATGGGAATATTTTATGCAACACTTGCCGGTTTAATTGCTGGTTTGGGAGTAGGTAAAATAACTGAATACTATACGGGTACAGGTACAAAACCAGTAAACTCAATTGTAGCACAGTCTGAAACTGGTGCTGCTACAAATATTATTGCAGGTTTGGGTGTTGGTATGATGTCTACCATGATTCCTATTCTATTAATTGCGGCGGCTATCTTAATATCTCATTATTGTGCTGGATTATATGGTATTGCAATTGCAGCTGTAGGTATGTTGGCCAATACAGGTATTCAATTAGCAGTTGATGCTTACGGACCAATTTCTGATAATGCTGGTGGTATTGCAGAAATGGCAGAATTAGATTCAGAAGTGCGTGAACGTACAGATAAATTAGATGCTGTTGGTAACACAACTGCTGCAATCGGTAAAGGTTTTGCTATCGCTTCTGCTGCATTAACAGCTTTGGCTTTATTCTCTGCATTTATGAAAGTAGCAAATGTAACTTCTATTGATGTTTCTCAACCAAAAATAATGGCCGGACTGTTAGTTGGTGGAATGCTGCCATTTGTATTTTCTGCTTTATCTATGAACGCTGTTGGTCGTGCTGCAATGGCAATGATTGAAGAAGTTAGACGCCAGTTTAGAGATATTCCACAACTGAAAGCAGCATTGGAAGTAATGAGAGCTGTGGATTCTGATATGTCTAAGGCTACTCCAGAGCAACGAGCTATATTTGATGCTGCTGACGGATTAGCTGAATATGATAAATGCGTTGATATTTCTACAAAAGCCTCTATTAAAGAAATGGTATTACCAGGTTTATTAGCGATTATCGTTCCAGTTGCTGTAGGATTTATTGGTGGTGCTGAAATGTTAGGTGGACTATTAGCTGGGGTGACCACATGTGGTGTGTTAATGGCAATTTTTCAATCTAATGCTGGTGGTGCTTGGGATAATGCCAAAAAGATGATTGAATCTGACGGACGAAAAGGAACCGATGCCCACAAAGCAGCTGTGGTTGGTGATACTGTAGGTGATCCATTTAAAGATACTTCTGGTCCTTCATTAAATATTTTACTTAAATTAATGTCTGTTGTTGCTTTAGTAATTGCACCGAGTATTGCTATGGATGTTACTGGTGTTGCTTATGATGAGTCTGCTAAAGAAATAAACATAGAAATGAGTGCAGAAAATACTGATTTGGCACAAGCTACAATAGCATATACAACTGTAGTAAACGGACAAAAAGTAACAGAAGAGAAAGTTTTTAAAGGAACTGAATCTGAAGTGAAATCTCAATTAGAAATTTTTGAAAATGCAACTATTGCATCAAAAGGAAAAGCAACTGAGATGACTATTGAAAAAGTTGATATTCGAAAATAGAATTCTAATTTATCAAATATGAAGAGGCAAGTTGAAAGAACTTGCCTCTTTTTTTTGTTATTGAAGTTTGAAATTTATTGGAATACTAAATGGAACCTTTACGGCTTTTCCTCTTTGTTTTCCTGGAGTCATTTTTGGTAATTTGTCTATGATACGAGCGGCTTCTTTTTCTAATGATTTGTCTGGTCCGCGCAAGCGAACATTACCTATATTACCGTCTTTTTGAATAATAAACATAATATTTACCTTTCCTTGGATTCCCATTTCTTGCGCAATTTCTGGGTATCTAAAATTCTTTGATATATGTTTGTTCATCATTTTTTGAAAACAAGCGCGCGTTGCTTCAGCCCCTTTTTCTTTTTCCTTTTCGCAACCCGGAAAAATAGGTACATCTTCTATAGCCATAAATGGTATAGGCTCATCTTCATCTATTTCAGCAACTTCAATATCTTCAACTTCTAAAACTGGTGCATCAGGGTCAGTTTCTGATGTTTCAATAATTGTTTCTTCTATAATTTTTTCATCATCTACTATTTCGATTATAGTTGGCGCTACTGGTGGAGGTGGGGGTGGAGGCGGTGTAAATTGAATTGTTATCGGTACTTCTTCTAGTATTTCCTCATCAATGTTCATACTTTGCGAAACATAATCTGCCTTGTCATAGGTTTTATACTCTAAAGCAACATAAGTCAAAAGCATGATTAATGCTAAACCTGCAACAAAATATAGTCCTCTATTTTTGTTTAAGTCTTTTTTTGGATTCTTTTTTAATTCCATAATTTAAGTTTTGTGTTCAAGACGCCATTAGTAACATCAATAGAACTTGGTTAAACATATTATCAAACCTATAACTTTGTATTACTTAATAAAATGTAGAATGAGTGAACTGCTCTTTTTAATTAGTAAACGCGACTTTTTTAAAATCTAGACTATTAGATAGCAGTACTAGTTTTTCTATATTTGATGATATGGCACTATTTGGAAAAAAAGATAAGCTTCAAATTATTTCATTTCAGACTTACGGGACTGAAAAACATCTTTATTTACGGGGTAGAGCGTTGGAAGATGAAAGAATAGATTTAGCTGAAAAAGGATTTTTCAACTTATTAAAAAATACTTGGAAACGTTTTGAAACGGATGAAATAAAGCATGCAGAGGTAAAAGTTGATTTGGGTGATGCTAGAAGTCTAACGACTAAAACTGATAATCATGGTTATTACTTAATAGATGAAGCTAGAGATGATTTGTCCGAATTAACGAACTCAGAAGGTTGGGTAAATTTTGAAATTTCTTATGCTGATATGAATTTAAAACGTGAAGTTCTGCATCAGAATCGATTTCCAGGGGAGATGTTGATACCTGCTCAGACTTCAGATTTTGGAGTTATCAGTGATATTGACGATACCATCCTACATACTGGAGTAGTTTCTTCTATTAAATGGAGAGTGTTAATTAACACTTTCTTTACCCGTGCAATTTCAAGAAAACCTTTAGAGGGTACTGCTGAATTATATCATTTATTACATCGCGGAAAGTCAGGTAATAATGCCAATCCTATTTTTTATGTAAGTCATAGTCCTTGGAATCTCTATCGTTATTTGGAACTATTTTTACAAACCAATAATTTTCCAAAAGGGCCTATTCTCTTACGAAGCATGGCGAGTTTTGGCAAAAAAACTGAAAAACCTCATAAACAACATGAGATATTAAACATCCTTAAAACCTACCCAAAATTATCTTTTCTACTATTTGGCGATTGTGGAGAAAAAGATGCAGATATTTATATTGATGTGGCTAAAAAATATCCAAAACAAGTAAAAGCAATCTATTTACGTAGTGTAAATGATGTTAGGCGAATGACAAGAATTCGAGACTTGGTAAAGAGTTTTGAACTAGCTCCAATTTTGATTGTAGATAATAGTCAAGAAGTTATTGAACACGCAAAAATAAATCAGTTCATCTAAAAAAGACCGTTAATTTCACCATCGATTTTTGTAATAATAACGCCTAAGTCTTCAGGATTTTCAACAATATCGAGGTTGTCAACATCAATTATTAAAAGTTTACCTTTCTCGTAGCTATGTACCCAAGCTTCGTACCTTTCGTTTAATCTACTTAAGTAATCTATAGAGATAGTGTTTTCGTAGTCGCGACCTCTTTTATGTATTTGACTAACCAAATTCGGAATAGAACTTCGTAAGTAAATCATTAAATCTGGTGGTTGAACTAAACTTTCCATTAATTCGAATAAGCTAGAATAATTTTGAAAATCTCTATTTGTCATTAATCCCATTGCATGCAAATTGGGTGCAAAAATATGAGCATCTTCATATATGGTTCTATCTTGTATCACACTTTTACCACTTTCTCTAATTTGTAGTATTTGTCGATATCTACTGTTCAGAAAATAAATTTGAAGATTAAAACTCCAACGTTCCATTTGATTATAAAAATCATCTAAATAAGGATTGTCTACTACTTCTTCAAAATGAGCATCCCATTTATAATGTTTGGCAAGTAGCTTTGTTAATGTTGTTTTACCTGCTCCGATGTTTCCTGCAACAGCAATATGCATTTGTAATTCTGCTTTATGGTTAGCTTAAAAAAAAATTGTGAAGCACAAGATACGAGTTATCAAGACTAAGTGAAAATGTTTCGTTATTTATCCAAGTATAATTTTACTGTTTAATTATATTTTCAATTCCTTTTAAATAAGAATAAAAAAAAATCGCAAATGAAATTCGTTTTTTTTTATGCTCTTTTTAGTTAACAAAGAGTAAAAACTTGATTATTATTTTCTTCGATAATCACTTTCGAAAAGTTCATTATTTTCTCTTTTAATAATTTTTTAATAAAAAGAATTGTTAAAATGAACATTTCAGATGTAACTTTGATAATAATATTTACGTTTTTCGTAATCGAAAAGTTGAGAATTTACGTATATTATATAAATAGCTTACAAAAATAAATTTTTGTCATTTTTTTAATTGTCTGAAATTCAATTAAAAATCACATAAAAAATTATTGAGTAGGTACTGAATACCGCCCCAAATGAATAAATTATTTAGTGCAGTGGAGAAATCCACGAAGTGTACTACAGTTTTTTGTGATCTGTATGACACCCTACTTCATAGAACTGTTCATCCACACTATGTCTTAAAGTTGTGGTCAAAAGCTATGATTAGAGAGCTCGGTCTCGATTTGGCAATTGATGATTTGTTCTTTATTAGAAAAGCTTCGTTAGACCACCTTAGTGACAAGCTAGAAAAAAAATCCTCTGAAATACCTTATCGAATATTAATTAGTGAAGTCTATAATAGACTTATGAACCATGATATTGTTAGAAATTGGACTTTTGATCAATTTTTAACGTATTCTAGTGCCGCGGATATTCAATCTGAATTTGATGTTCAATTTGTTAATAAGAAGGTTAAAGAACAATTATATAAGTTGAAGAATAAAGGGTATAAACTTTATTGTGTTTCAGATTTTTATTTATCAAAAGGACACATCTTGGAGTTGTTAAAACTTCATGGTTTATCTGATTTATTTGATGATGTTTATGTATCATCATCACGTGAAGCTAGTAAAGAAAATAAGGGTAGTTTATATCTTAACGTTTTAAATGAACTTGAGTTGCAACCAAGTGAAGTAATAATGTTTGGAGATAATAAACAGAGCGATTGTCTTAATGCTAATAAGCATGGTATAGAAGCTGTACATGTTGCCAATATGCAGCGTAAAATTAATAGTAAATTTAAGTTGTTTGGTAGTGATCAAAATGATTACGAAAGGGTTAATCGTGAATTAGAAGAAAGAAGTAGTAGAAGTAGTTATGCTTACGGTGAATATATTATTCTCTTTCACACTTTTATTGAGCGGCTTTATAAGGAATCGAAGAAAAAACAAATTAAAAACTTGTTTTTTATTTCTAGGGAAGGCTATTTCTTAAAAAGACTTTTTGACCATTATCAAAAAACAGTGGATTTAAACCCGGAAGATTCAATAAAAGCACATTATTTTAAAGCATCAAGAGCTTCTACAATGCAAATTTCACATAAAGAATTGGATGTGGAATATTTTGAGCACATGGAACGAAAGGATGCTAATATCTCGGTTGAGAATTTTTTAAAATCCTTTTTGTTTAAAGATGATTTAATAAAAGAAATTGCTGATGAAATAGATTGCGATCAGAATGAAATGATTGTTGATTTTTATAATTCTGAAATTTTTATAAAATTGAAGAATAATGAAAAGTTTGAACTGAATTATGAAAAAAGCAGAAATAAGCAAAGATTAGCTTTTCAGAATTACATTAATTCATTCGGTATAGATTTTGAAAACGAAGGAATGAATGTGGTTGATGTCGGCTGGCGTGGAACTATGCAAGAATGTATACATGCTTTTTTTGAAGATAAAGTTAATGTTCAAGGTTTCTATTTGGGTTTAAAAGAAGGGTATAAAATTACTGAGTCAACAAAGAGATATGGTTTAAATTTTTCTGTTTATCCAACTGCAAGTCCTTCGGATAATGTTTTGATGGCTAATAGACAATTGTATGAGCAATTGTTGGCTGCCCCTCACGGAAGTACCATCGGTTATAGAAATAAAGCAGGAGATTATTCAATAGAACGTTATGAGGAAAGAGAGCGTACTGTTTATTTTGAACATATTGCTCCAATGCAAGAATTTATGTTTGCAGAATATTGCCAATTAATTGATGATTTAAAAGTTATCTGCTACGAGCACAACGTTGTTCAGGAATATATGACAGACCTTGCACTTAGATTGGGATTATTTGCAGATAAGAAGAAAATAAAATTTATGCATGAAATCTCAAAAGGATTTTATCAGAATGTAGGAAATAATGAAGTTGGTGTTAGTTATGAGCACACTCAGCTAAGAGAAAGTAAGTTGAGCCTTATTAGGCGTTTTGTTTTGTTTCCAGAGAAAACCTTTAGATTTTTAGTTAAAATTAAGCCGATGCTTTATGCAAAAGGTTTTTATCGATTGTCTTATCCTGTTAATTTAATTTATTACTACATAAAATTTGTTAATAAACTTAAAGGTTTGATTTTTAAGAAAAAACTACTTGAATATTAGTGTTTTATTGTTGATGCTGTATTTGTTTTTATACTTCTGTTTTTATTTACGAAAGTAAGTCGTAATTTTGACCTCATTAATTAATGAGGAAGGATTTGTCTGATTGCAACCTCTATAAAAATGCTAAAGCAGTTGATTTTGATTTAATTCAAATCAAACTTCTTTCGCAGTTGCAACAATCATAATCCTTATACTAGATAAAAAAGAAGTGTATGTCGTATTTGTTTACTTCAGAATCGGTTAGTGAGGGACACCCAGATAAAGTTGCGGATCAAATTAGTGATGCATTATTAGATCATTTTTTGGCTTTTGATCCAGAAAGTAAAGTAGCCTGTGAAACTCTTGTAACAACAGGTCAGGTAGTTCTTGCTGGAGAAGTAAAGAGTAATACCTATTTGGATGTTCAAAACATTGCTAGAGATGTAATCAATAAAATAGGTTATACTAAAGGTGAATATCAATTTAGTGGAGATTCTTGTGGGGTTATTTCTTTAATACACGAACAATCTCAAGAAATTAATCAAGGTGTAGATCGAGGTTCTAAAGAAGAACAAGGTGCAGGTGATCAAGGTATGATGTTTGGTTATGCTACCAAAGAAACGGAGAATTATATGCCATTAGCTTTAGATATATCTCATAAAATCCTTCAAGTTCTGGCGGAATTACGAAGAGCGAATAAGCAAATTGATTATCTAAGACCAGATGCTAAATCTCAGGTTACAATTGAGTATTCAGATGATAATGTACCTCAAAGAATAGATACAATCGTAGTTTCGACACAGCATGATGCTTTTGATCAGGATGATGAAAAGATGCTGGCAAAAATTAAAAAAGATATAATAGAGATTCTGATTCCATTAGTCAAAGAGCAATTGCCTAAAACTATTCAGGACCTTTTTGATGATCAAATAGAATACCATATTAATCCAACGGGTAAATTTGTGATTGGAGGCCCCCATGGCGATACAGGATTAACAGGCCGTAAGATAATTGTTGATACTTACGGTGGTAAAGGAGCACATGGAGGAGGAGCTTTTAGTGGCAAAGATCCAAGTAAAGTTGATAGAAGTGCGGCTTATGCAGCAAGACATATTGCTAAAAACTTAGTTGCTGCAGGGGTAGCCGATGAGGTTTTGGTACAAGTTAGTTACGCAATTGGAGTTGTAAAACCAACTTCTATTTTTATTGAGTCCTATGGTACTTCAAATGTTGATATGGCAGATGGACAAATAGCTAAAATTGTTGAACGATTGTTTGATATGAGACCTTTCGCTATTGAAGAGCGCTTGAAATTGAGAAATCCTATTTATTTAGAATCTGCAGCCTATGGTCATATGGGTAAGGATTCTAAAGTTGTAAAAAAAGTATTCGAATCGCCTTATAACGGACGCATTGAGAAAGAAGTTGAATTATTTACTTGGGAAAAATTAGATATGGTTGACCAAGTGAAAGAAGCCTTTAAATTGTAAATTTTTCAAAAAAAGTAAGGAATATTAAATTCCTGAACATATATTTGTTTTTTCTAAGTTCAAACACTTATTGAATTGTTATCAAGAAAGGTTGAGGGAATAGACCCTTTGATGCCTTAGCAACCCTTTGAATACCGATAACCTGTCGGGTCAAAGAAGGTGCTACGTTCTATCGGCCATTGGCGGACAGATAACGAAAATGAATTACTATTGTAATTTTTACTTTCTTAATAACTTTTTGATTTTATACGACTGCTTATGATGCTGTTCGTTGTTTGGATTTTTAATCGAACTAGTAATATTTTAAAAATCAAAAGTTATGAGTGATCTTAAATTCTCAACAAATGCCTTACATGCAGGGCACGACACAACACAAACTGGAGGTACAAGAGCTGTGCCTATTTATCAAACTTCTTCGTATGTTTTTAATGATACGGATCATGCGGCAAATTTATTTTCACTTGGTGAATTAGGTTTTATTTATACGCGTTTAAATAATCCAACAAACCAGATTTTACAGGAAAGATTAGCTGCATTAGAAGGTGGAGCAGGAGCAGTAGTATTTGCTTCAGGCGCGGCTGCAATTTCAGGAGGTCTTATGACTCTTTTAAAGGCTGGTGATCATATTGTAGCTTCAAGTAGTTTATATGGCGGCACATTTACATTGTTGAATGTTACGCTTCCTAGGTTAGGTATTACAACAACTTTCGTTGATGCATCTAATGCTGATAATTTTACTGCTGCTATACAAGATAATACTCGTGCTATTTTTGTTGAGTCTTTAGGGAATCCTAAATTGGATGTACTTGATTTAAAAGCAATTTCAAAAGTTGCAAAAGTTGCTCAAGTACCTTTTATAGTTGATAACACAGTTGCCTCTCCGGCACTTTTAAATCCAATTGAATATGGTGCTAATATAGTTATTCATTCACTTACCAAATATATAGGTGGTCAGGGTACATCATTAGGTGGTGCTATTATTGATGCGGGTACTTTTGATTGGACGAATGGAAAATTTCCTGAATTTACCGAGCCTAGTGCAGGTTATCATGGACTAGTATATAGTGAAGCCTTAGGTGCTGCAGCTTTTACATTTAAATTAATTTTAGAAGGTTTAAGAGACTTTGGTGGTGCTTTGAGTCCATTTAATGCATTTCAAATTATACAGGGTTTAGAGACGCTTTCGGTACGAATAAATCAGCACAGTGCTAATGCCTTAGAATTGGCAACATGGTTGGAAGGTAGAGATGAAGTTGAATGGGTTAACTATCCTGGACTAAAAAGCAATAAGTATAATGAACTTGCTAAAGAATATTTGCCAAAAGGGCAGAGTGGATTAGTAACCTTTGGTGTGAAAGGTGGTTTTGAAGCAGCTAAGAAATTAACTGATGCTACAAAAATATTCTCTTTGTTAGCAAACATTGGTGATACTAAATCATTGATTATTCACCCTGCAAGTACAACGCATCAACAGTTAACTGTTGAACAACAAGAAGCAGCTGGTGTTAGTCAAGATTTAATAAGACTTTCTGTTGGACTGGAGGATGTTGCTGATTTAAAAAATGATTTAGAAAATGCTTTTGCAGCAATCTAAATAAAAATTTCGATTTATAAATTTCACAGCTAATTTAACGGAATCAAGTTGATTTATACTTGATTCCGTTTATATAGATAGTAACTCTTTAGGTAAGCGAATTATGCTAAACGAATTAAATCTTAAAAAATTTACCACATTAAGTGGTGCTTCCCAAGATATTAAGCTTTCATATCAATTGTTTGGTAAAGAATTGCATGCAGCTCCAATTGTACTGGTAAATCATGCATTAACAGGAAATTCAAATGTAACTGGTAAAGATGGATGGTGGAATGCATTAGTTGGTGAAGATAAATGCATTGACACTAAAAAGTACACCGTATTATCTTTTAATATTCCTGGTAATGGTTATGACGGTTTTATTATAGATAATTATAAAGATTTTGTAGCTAGCGATGTGGCTAGAATGTTTTTGCTTGGATTAGAACAGCTGAATATTCAAAATTTATATGCCATTATTGGCGGATCTTTAGGTGGTGGAATAGCATGGGAAATGGCAGCTATTAAACCCAATATTACTGAGAATTTAATACCTGTGGCATCCGATTGGAAATCTACCGATTGGTTAATTGCGAATTGCCAAATTCAAGAGCAATTTTTAGTTAATTCTAAACAACCCGTACATGATGCTCGTATGCATGCAATGTTATGCTATCGGACTCCAGAATCTTTTAAAGAAAGATTTAAGCGAAGTACAAATGAAGAATTACAAGTATTTAATGTGGAGAGTTGGCTAATGCATCATGGTGAAAAACTTAAAGATCGATTTCAACTTTCAGCATATAAATTAATGAATCAATTGCTGAGAACAATTGATATTACTAGAGAAGGAGATAAGCGTTTTAATGCATTACAAAACAGTGATACCAATATTCATATTATTGGTGTGGATTCAGATTTATTTTTTACAGCTAAAGAAAACAAAGATACTTTTCGTCAACTAGCGCAAGCGAATAGCAATGTTACTTATGGTGAAGTTCAATCGCTACATGGCCATGATGCTTTTTTAATTGAATTTGATCAAGTACAAAATTTATTATCGGGTATTTTCAATAATAATGGGAAGTCCAGTAAGGTTAAAGTTCTCAAATTTGGTGGAAAATCACTTAGTAATGGCGAAGGTTTAGGTAATGTTCTTGAGATTGTTAAATCAAAAGTAGATAATGGTGAAAATATAGCATTGGTCGTTTCAGCAAGAGAGAAAGCAACTGATCAATTGGAGATTATGCTTGATAAGGCTGCTAACGGACTTAATTTTGCTAAAGATTTTTCCAACTTTGAAAAGTATCAGGGTCAAGCTTATAAAAATGTAAATTTATCTAAAGAATTTGCCAGTTTATTTAAACTTTTAGAAGGAGTTTCGTTTTTAGGTGATTATAGTGCTAAAATAAAAGACCAAGTGATGGCTTTTGGTGAAATTATTTCAGCAAAGCTTATTACAAAATTACTTATTGGTAAAGGTGTTAAGGCTAAGTTTATTGATTCTAGAAAATTGATAAAAACCGATGATAATTTTGGTGATGCGTTAGTATTAGAAGCTATTTCCAAAGAAAATATGTTACGCGAATTTTCTAAATTACATGGGGATACAGTTCCTGTTATTACAGGTTTTATTGCTTCAACAATTGAAGAGGAAACTAGTACATTAGGTAGGAATGGTAGTAATTATTCTGCAGCTTTAATAGCAAATTTTTTGGATGCTTCGGAATTACAAAATTATACTCATGTTGATGGAATTTTTACGGCTAACCCAGATTATGTAGTCGATGCTAAACGCATTTCAGAATTGTCATATGCAGAAGCTAATGAATTAGCCAGTTTTGGGGCAAATATTTTACATGCGAAAACGATTATTCCATTAATAGAAAAAAACATTCCCTTACGTATTCTCAATACTTTTAATAAGGATAATGAGGGAACCTTAATTAGTGCTAAGACAAATAAGGAAGGAATAAAATCACTTTCTGTAATTGAGAATGTCGCACTAGTTAATCTTGAAGGAAGAGGATTACTTGGTAAAGTTGGTGTTGACGCTCGTATTTTTAGAACTTTAAGTGAAAATAATATTAGTGTTAGTATCATTTCACAAGGTTCATCTGAAAGAGGAATCGGATTAGTGGTGAATGCAGAGAATGCGCAGCGTGCTAAAACTGTTTTAAAAAGGGAATTTGAAAGTGATTTTCATGCGAAAGACATTAATTTAATTAAGGTAGCTAGCGATGTCTCCGTTATATCAATTATTGGTCAGGATTTAAGTTCTTTTCATAAACCGTATAATGCATTAATTAAAAATCAAATTACACCGCTATTATTCAATAATACAGTGACAGGGAAAAATGTGAGTCTGGTTGTGAAAAAATCAGATTTGCATAAGGCTTTAAATGTAATGCACGGTCAAATTTTTGGGATAAGTAAAAAGATAAACCTTGCACTTTTTGGTCATGGTAATGTAGGTGGAACTTTGGTGGATCAAATTTTGAAATCCGCGCGAACTATTGAAAAAAGAAAGGGAATTGATTTGAACGTTTTTGCAATAGCAAATTCTAAAAAATTGCTCTTATCTGAAAAGGGTATCCCAAGAACATGGAAGGCAGCTTTAAAAGACAGAGGTCAGAAGTATAAAGTTCAAGATATTTTTGATTTTGCTAAAAAACACCATTTAGAGAACTTAATTGTTGTTGATAATACGGCCAGCGAGGATTTTGTAGCCAATTATTTCGAGTTTGTTGAAAATGGATTTGATTTAGTTTCTTCAAATAAAATAGCTAATACTTTAGGATATGATTATTACCAGCTGTTGCGTGAAGAATTGTTAAAAAACCAAAAGCAGTATCTGTATGAAACAAATGTTGGTGCAGGTCTTCCATTGATTGATACAATTAAATTATTACATCTTTCAGGAGAAAATATCACTCAAATAAAAGGTGTTTTCTCTGGAAGTTTAAGTTATATTTTCAATACTTTTTCTGAGGTTGATGCGCCATTTTCTTCGATATTAAAAGAGGCAATGCGTAGTGGATTTACCGAGCCGGATGCTAGAGAAGATTTGTCCGGTAACGATGTTGGAAGAAAATTATTAATTCTTGCACGTGAACTGGAATTAAAAAATGAGTTTTCTGATATTAAAATACAGAACTTAATTCCATCAAATTTACAAAAGGGAAAAGTGGATTTCTTCTTGAAAAATCTTGACTTATTAGATGATAAGTTCAACGAAATAAAAAAGAATCAGAAACCAGGTCATGTGCTACGTTATGTTGGTGATTTGCATGGTGATCTACAAAAAGAAAAAGGTATTCTTGATGTAAAATTAATTTCGGTGCCTAAAGAAAGTGCATTAGGACAAGTAAAAGGTTCTGATTCTATAATTGAAATATATACAGAATCTTACGGAAAAAACCCATTAGTTATTCAAGGGGCTGGAGCAGGCGCTGCAGTAACCGCAAGAGGGGTATTTGGTGATATTTTGAGAATTGCTGAAAAAGGTTAATGTTGATTTAAAAATAAAATGGAAAAGAAATTTGAAACCAATGCCGTTCGAACCCAATTAGAGCGTTCGCAATATTTGGAGCATTCGACTCCAATGTATTTAACCTCAAGTTTTGTTTTTGAGGATGCTGAAGATATGCGCGCTTCTTTTGCAGAAGAAAAAGAGCGCAATATATATTCGCGATACTCAAATCCGAATTCTTCTGAATTTATTGAAAAGGTTTGCCAAATGGAAGGTGCTGAAGATGGCTTTGCTTTTGCTTCAGGTATGGCCGCGGTATTTTCTACATTGGCTGCGTTATTGGATAGTGGCGACCATATTTTGTCAGCTCGTAGTATTTTTGGGTCTACACATTCACTTTTTAATAATTTTTTCCCAAAATGGAATATTAGTCATTCGTATTTTAAAATTGATGAATTAAATACTATCGAGGTTTTAATTACACCAAAAACAAAAATCATATATGCAGAAACACCAACTAATCCTGGTGTAGATGTTCTGGATTTAGAGGCTTTGGGTAAAATAGCCAAAAAGCATAATTTAATAATGGTTATTGATAATTGCTTTGCATCTCCTTATTTACAACAACCCATAAAATTCGGAGCCGATTTGGTAATTCATTCTGGCACAAAACTAATGGATGGTCAGGGACGTGTTTTAGCAGGTATTACTGTTGGTAGTAAAGATTTGGTAGAAAAAGTTTATCGTTTTTCTCGGATAACAGGTCCGGCACTTTCACCTTTTAATGCATGGGTATTATCGAAGAGTTTAGAAACTTTAGCACTTCGCGTAGATCGCCATTGTGAAAATGCTTTGAAACTAGCTGAGTTTTTGGAGGCCCATGAAAAGGTGAATTGGGTGCGATATCCGTTTTTAAAATCACATCCAAAATATGATATAGCGAAAAAACAAATGAAAGCTGGTGGTTGTGTAGTTGCATTTGAGGTAAAAGGAGGATTAAGTGCTGGTCAAAAATTCTTTGATTCTATAGCGCTGTTATCTTTGTCAGCCAATCTAGGTGATTCAAGAAGTATTGTTACACATCCTGCATCAACTACACATAGTAAATTGTCTGTTGATGAAAGAGCTCAAAGCGGCATTACAGATGGTATGGTTCGTGTTTCAGTTGGATTAGAACACGTAGATGATATTATTGCAGATGTGAATCAAGCCTTGGGTAATAGTTGAGAGTACAATACTAAATTTTGTTATATTCGTCATATGCTCTCCAAAAAAACAAAATATGGTTTAAAAGCTTTGACCTTCCTCGCAGCGCAAAAGGATAAACAACCGGTTCAAATAGCTGAAATCTCAAAACAAGAGAATATATCACAGAAGTTTCTTGAGAGTATATTATTGTCATTAAGAAAAACAGGAATACTAGGTTCTAAGAAAGGAAAAGGTGGGGGTTATTATCTTATAAAAGAGCCGAAAGAAATATTAATGACAGATGTAATGCGCATTTTAGAGGGACCAATTGCTTTGGTACCTTGCGTAAGTCTTAATTTTTATGAGAAATGTGTTGATTGCCCAGATGAAAAAACATGCTCTGTAAATAAGCTTATGCTTAAAGTGCGAGATGCAAACTTAGCTGTTTACAGAAATACAACATTGGCCGATTTAGTTGTTTCTTGATTAAACCATATTAAATTTTTAAAATTGATCTGAATAATCCTCATTTTCACCCTTATTTTGTTAATAATCTATTAAATCTATAGGGTAAATGAAATAAAGTTTTGGTTTTTACGTCTAAGTTAGTGGATAAGCATTATTTTTGATTATCCTATTAAACCCATAGGATTATAAATTATGAAAATTGACATCGATTTAGCATACTACAATCAGATCTTGAAAGATAAGAGTCCAGAGGAAATTATTGATTGGGCATTAAAATTATCAGAAAAGAAAATTGTTACGACAAGTTTTGGTAAATATTCGGCAGTATTACTTAGTACTTTTAGTAAAAAGGACCCCGATATTAATGTAATATGGTGTGATACAGGATTTAATCTTTCTGAAACATACGCCCATGCTGCATATTTACAAAACAGATTTAACCTTAATTTAAATACATATGTTCCTAAACAAACTAGGGCCTATGTAGAACATCGCTTAGGTTTTCCCTCGGTTGAAGAACCAACCCATGAGGAGTTTACTGAAATTGTGAAATTAGAACCTTTTAGAAGGGCTTTAAAAGAACAATCACCAGATATTTGGTTTACTAATATTAGAGTTAGAAAAACTGAATATAGAAATTCTAAAGATATTTTGAGTTTAAGTAAAGATGGTATTCTTAAAGTTAGTCCGTTTTATTATTGGTCAGATGAAGAATTAGACGAATTGTTAGAAAAAAATCATCTTCCAAAAAATACAAATTATTTTGACCCAGTAAAAGCTCTAGAAAATAGAGAATGTGGAATTCATCTTCAATAAATTATGCAAAGTTTTAGATCAGAAATAGAGAATCCAATTGTTGAGAAGGATATAATCGAATTAGCCAATAAAATCGATATGTTCCATAACGGTAAGATTGACGAAGAAAAATTTCGTAGTCTACGTTTAGCAAGAGGAGTTTACGGACAGCGTCAAGAAGGCGTACAGATGATTCGTATTAAATTACCTTATGGTAAGGTCTCATCAGAGCAATTAAGAACTATATCTGATGTTTCTGAAGAATATTCTCGAGGTCGTTTACACATTACCACGCGGCAAGATATTCAAATTCACTATGTAGATTTAAATAGAACTCCAGAATTATGGGCCCATTTAGAAGAATCAGATATAACCTTACGTGAGGCCTGTGGAAATACCGTCCGTAATGTAACAGCTAGTGAAACTGCAGGAATCGATGTTGATGAACCTTTCGATGTTTCTCCATATGCGCATGCTTTATTCGAATATTTCTTAAGAAATCCAATTAGTCAGGAATTGGGAAGAAAATTTAAAGTTTCCTTTTCTTCTAGCGATGCAGATACAGGACTTTCGTACATGCATGATTTGGGCTTTATTGCTAAAATTGAAAATGGAGAAATAGGTTTTAAAGTAATGCTTGGTGGTGGATTAGGTTCCCAACCAAGACATGCAGATGAATTGTACACTTTTTTAGCTGCAGATAAAATTATTCCTTTAATGGAAGGCGTAGTTCGTGTTTTTGATAGATACGGGGAGCGAAAAAGTAGAGCAAAAGCACGTTTGAAATTCTTATTGAAAGATTTAGGATTAGACGGTTTTAAAGCGTTACTAGAAGAAGAGCAAATAGCTGTTCCTATGAAAACTTTTCCTATTGATGCGACTGCCTACCCAAAAGTTAAAATTGCAGAGGTTGCAACACCAGAGGTAATTATTGAAGATCAAGCAGAATTTGAAAGTTGGAAATCGACAAATATTATCCCTCAAAAGCAAGAAGGATATGTTGCAATCGGTATTAAAGTTCTTTTAGGTGATTTTTACCTTAAGGAAGCAAGAGCATTAGCTGACTTGGTTGAAAAGTATGCAGCTGATGAAATTCGACTAAGCTTGCGTCAGAATATTGTTGTGCCGTATGTGAAAGAAGAATTGGTTCCTTTTTTCTATACGGAACTTAAAAAATTAGGTTTTACTGAAGCGGGTTATGATAAGGCTATCGATATAACAGCATGTCCTGGTACCGATACCTGTAATTTAGGTATTGCTAGTAGTACAGGTATTGCTGAAGAGTTGGAACGAGTAATGAAAATTGAATACCCTGACTATATTAATAATCCTGATGTGGTTATTAAAATTAGTGGATGTATGAATGCTTGTGGTCAACACAATATGGCAAATATTGGATTTCAAGGGATGTCTGTTCGTACAAAAGATAAATTAGTTGCACCAGCACTACAAGTTTTATTAGGTGGTGGAAATATAGGTAACGGTAACGGTAGGTTTGCAGATAAGGTTGTAAAAATACCTAGTAAAAGAGGTCCAGAGGCATTACGATTAATTTTAAATGATTTTGATGCAAATGGAGGTGAATTATCATTTCCAGATTATTATGCTGAAAAAGGTGAGCATTATTTTTATGATTTCTTGAAAGATTTAACAAGTGTAGATAATTTAACTGCAGATGATTTTATCGATTGGGGAAATTCTGAAGAATACGTAAAAGCTATTGGAGTAGGTGAATGTGCAGGTGTAGTAATTGATTTAATCGCAACACTTTTGTTTGAAAGTGAAGAGAAAATACAAACAGCGCAAACTACCTTAGATGAAGGTAAATGGGCTGCGAGTATTTATCATTCCTATTCTTCTATGGTGAATACTGCTAAAGCAATACTAACTTCTGAGAATCAGAAAACAAATACGCATGCCGGTATCATTAAAGATTTTGATGAAAAATTTATTGCTAATAATAGAATTTCATTAGATAGAGGTTTTGAAGAATTTATCCTTCAAATTAATAAAAATGAGCCGACAGAAGCGTTTGCTAAAAATTATATTGCTGATGCAAAAAACTTTTTAGAAGCTGTTGCTCAATTTAGAAAGCAAGAATTGGCCGAGGTATAGATAATGAATAACAAG
>NZ_JBDVFA010000104.1:0-5671 GCF_039941195.1 Aurantibacter sp.
AAGTTAGTTATAATGGTAAAAAAGAAGAATTTAATGAGGATCAACTCATTATTATGGAAGAACGCAAGGAAGCTTCAAATGTACGTACTCCAGATATAGTGAATGATAATTTGATGAAGAATGATGCGGTAGGTGGCGAGAAATTGTACTATCAATATTGTAGTGCATGTCATCAAACAAATGGGAAAGGTGCTTCTGGGAGATTTCCGCCATTAGTAAATACAGATTGGGTTTTAGGTGACAGTAATCGTTTAATCAAAGTCCTTTTAAGAGGTATGGAAGGAAGTCTTGAAATCAATGGTGAAGTTTTTAACGGAGTTATGCCGCAACATTCATTTTTAAAGGATAAAGAGGTGGCTCAGATTCTCACTTATATAAGATCAAACTTTGGTAATTCGGCCTCAAAAATTACTGCAAAGCAAGTTGCTGAAACAAGAAAAAACGTTGAAGAGGATAAAGAGAATAACGGACCGATAAAAGTTGCTACAAAATAAATTTCAAATTAAAAATTATGAAAAATACGCGAAACCTTTCAAGATTAACTTCACTACTTTTCTTATTTAGCAGTTTAGTTTTCAATGCACAAGAATATGATATCTTGATAAAGAATGGTCATTTAATTGATGCAAAAAATGGAATTGATAAAGTTTCAGATCTTGCTCTTAAAGATGGGAAAATTGCTGAAGTGGCTAAGTCGATATCAGCAACAAAGGCAAAAAAAGTAATAAATGCTAAAGGATTATTGGTTTCTCCTGGTCTTATCGATATACATAGTCATAATTTTCATGGAACAGAACATAATGCGTATCTCAGTAATAGTTTTACGGCCTTGCCACCAGATGGTTTTTCGTTTAGAAGCGGGGTTACAACAATAGTAGATTGTGGCGGAGCAGGTTGGCGCAATTTTAGACAATTTAAAGAAAATGTAATCGATCAATCCAAGACCCGAGTATTATCTTTTTTAAATATAGTTGGGTCAGGGATGAAAGGTGGAGCAGTAGAACAAAATCAAGCAGATATGGATTCGAAACTTACAGCTATTGTGGCAAAGCAGTTTCCGAATGAAATTGTTGGTGTAAAACTAGCTCATTATTCTGGTTTCGATTGGACGCCTACTGAACGTGCTGCTGAGGCGGGAAGACTTGCAGATATTCCGGTTGTAATTGACTTTGGAGGTAGTCAGCCAGAGCTTTCACTTGAAACTTTATTTATGGAAAAACTTCGACCAGGAGATATATTTACACATGCTTATGCTCATGTAGGAGGTCGTACCCCAATAGTTGATGAAAATGGAATAGTGGAAGATTTTGCCTGGGCCGCACAAAAAAGAGGAATTATTTTCGATGTTGGACATGGCGGTGGTAGTTTTCTTTTTAAGCAAGCAGTACCTGCAATGCAACAAGGTTTTATTCCAAATACAATAAGCACCGATTTACATACTGGAAGTATGAATGGTGGCATGAAAGACATTGTTAATATCATGTCCAAATTTTTAAATATGGATATGCCCGTTGCTGATATTATTGCAGCTACAACCTGGAATTCGGCAAAAGCTATAAAGAGAGAAGAATTAGGTCATCTTTCAAAAGGGGCTGTAGCTGATGTTACTATTTTGAATGTTCGTGAAGGTGATTTTGGGTTTATTGATACCAAAGGAAAACGAATGATGGGAGATAAGAAATTGGAATGTGAATTGACTATTAGAGACGGAAAAGTAGTATATGATTTAAATGGGCTTGCAGCAGAACCATGGAGTAAATAAAAGCTAATTGCATTGTAATTAATTGTAAGGGATAATATAAGAACAAAATGAAAAATATAAAATTACTTTTAGGAGTATCACTTTTTTGCCTCATAATTTTTATTGTAATGTTGGTACTTGATATTAATCAAACTTCTGGTCCGTTTTTAGTATTATTCTTTTTGTTTTTGGCGTTAGCCGCAAAACAGCATACAAGTTTTAAAGGGTTTTCTTATGCCATTTTAATTTTCGGAGCGGTTTCACTGTCCATGTTTTATCCCCAGCCATTTGTACAGATGGGTGATTTTCAAATGAAAAAACTAATAGTACCCTTACTCCAAATAATAATGTTTGGTATGGGTACGGCTATGAGTTTTAATGATTTTGTAGGGGTGATAAAAATGCCTAAAGGGGTGTTAGTAGGTCTTATTTGCCAATTTACTATCATGCCAGTTTTAGGGTTTACTATTGCTAGTATTTTTGGTTTTTCCGCTGAAATCGCAGCAGGGGTAGTGTTAATAGGTTCTTCACCAAGCGGTTTAGCTTCAAATGTAATGGCGTATCTGGCAAAGGCAAATGTTGCTCTTTCAGTTACATTAACGGCTGTGGCTACAATGTTAGCTCCTCTAATGACGCCTACTTTAATGGAGTTTTTTGCGGGTGAATTTGTGCCGATAGATTTTTGGGGTATGATGTGGAGTATTGTTAAAATGGTCATATTACCAATTATAGGAGGTCTACTATTTAATCACTTTTTTCATGGAAAAACACCTTGGCTTGACAAAGCCATGCCTATTCTATCTATGGCTGGTATAGCATTAATAATTATGGTAATAACTGCGGCAGGTAGAGATAGTTTGCTATCCATTGGTTTGTTTTTAATTGTTGCAGCTATTGTGCATAATGCAGCCGGTTATTTTCTTGGATATTGGGGTTGTCGTCTGTTCAAGATGGATGAAAGAGATTGCCGAACAATTGCTCTAGAAGTAGGGATGCAAAATGGAGGATTAGCCTCAGGAATTGCATTAGAAATGGGAAAGGTTGCTACAGTTGGATTAGCGCCCGCAGTATTTGGACCTTGGATGAACATCTCGGGTTCTTCGCTTGCTTTGTATTGGCGAGATAAAGACCCAGATAAAACAGAAGTTCAGGATATTGAAAGTAATTAAAAAACGGTTCTTTAGTGGGCTATAAAATGAATATAAAACTAAATAAAACAAAAATGGAACAACAAACTACAAGAAGAGCATCATTTAAAAAAATTGGAATGGGCTTGGCGACAATTTTTGGAATCGGCTCTGTAAGTGCGATGACTGATAAAGAAAAGAACGCAAAGAAAGAGGTGGTAGGTGATATAGTAACTGACCAAGATATACCGTTATTTTCTGGTGCAGTAAAACATGGTAACACTTTATATATTGCTGGCAAGGGAGCACATGTTGCGCCTTTTGAAATAAAGGCGCATACAGAAATTGTACTTCAAGAACTTCAAAAAGAACTTGAGCGAAATGGTTCTTCAATGGATAAAGTATTGAAGGTGAATGTATATCTCGCTGATCTTGGTGACTATAAAGGTATGAACGAAGTGTTTAGAGGTCGATTCGGAAAAAACCCACCTGTTAGAACTACGGTTGCAACCTATGGTGGAGTACCTGGCAAGTCTTTAGTGGAAATGGATTGCATAGCAGCGGTAGATTAATGAAATAGAAAATAAAGAAATTATGAGTAGTAGAAGAAAAGCATTAAAAACATTATCAACATTGCCATTAGTTGGAGGATTGTTAGGTCCAAGTATATTAGGAGCAGCAGGGGGGAAAGTAACATCAAAATTAGCTTGCCCGATTACTGAACCTTTGGCACGTGATTTTTTTAAAGAACTTGGTATACGAACATTCATAAATGCAGCAGGAACTTATACTTCTATGACCGGTTCACTGATGCATAAAGAAGTAACGGATGCAATTAATTTTGGTGCATCTGAGTATGTAAATTTGGATGAATTGCATGACAAAGTAGGTGAGCGAATTGCAGAGTTGTTAGAATGTGAATATGCTACAGTTTCTTCAGGTTGTTTTGGAGCAATGACTATTGGTCTTGCAGGAGTTATGTGTGGTATGGATACGAAAAAGGTAGCACAATTGCCGGATACGACAGGTATAAAAGATGAAGTGATAGTACAAGAGGCTCATGCAATAGGATATACTCATGCGCTAATTAATACTGGTGCTAAAATAGTTTCTGTAAAAACAGCCAAAGATTTAGAAAAGGCAATTACCAAAAATACTGCAATGTTATGGTTTTTAAACGCTAATACGGATGCAGGTGATATTAAGTGGGAAGAATTTGTGGCTTTAGGTAAAAAACATAATATTCCAACATTTATAGATTGTGCTGCGGATGTGCCACCAGTAGAAAATTTATTTAAGTATACTAAAATGGGCTTTGATTTGGTTGCTTTTTCCGGTGGTAAAGGTATTCGAGGGCCACAAAGTGCTGGATTATTATTAGGGAAAAGAAAATATATTGAAGCTGCTAGACTACATACACCGCCCAGAGGAACGACTATTGCTAGGGGGATGAAAGTAAATAAAGAGGAAGTTTTAGGGATGTTAGTTGCTTTAGAGTTATATTTAGGTAGAGATCATGATAAAGAATGGGCGCTATGGGAAAATCAAATTAAATTGATAAGTGATAGTGCTAAGTCCGTTAAAGGTGTTGAAACAGAAATTCATGTTCCGCCATATGCAAATCATGTACCTAGTCTAAAAATTCGGTGGGACGAGAGCATTGTAGAAATTTCAACAGATGAGATGCGCAAACAGTTACGAGATGGTCATCCGTCAATAGAAACTGTAGGGAATAAAAAAGAGGTAGGCATAACCACATGGATGATGGAGCCTGGACAAGAAAGAATTGTGGCCAGTAGAGTAAAGGAAATACTAGAAAGAGCTTAATGTTTAAAGTAGTTAAAATGAAAAAGACCATTTTATTTATATTAACCTTAGTTTTAATTGTGTCATGTAATCAGGTTGTCGAGCAAAAAAAGGAGGCAGGAAATACAAACGAAGTAAAAGAAATAGTAGATTCTAATTATGATCCAGATTCAAAAATAGAAGAATTGGGGATAACCTTGTCAGCTCCTTCAGCTCCGGTTGCAAATTATGTCAACGCAGTACGGTCGGGTAATCTTATTTTTTTAGCAGGGAAAGGCCCTAAAAAAGCTAATGGTGAAGACATCACAGGTAAAGTAGGTGTTGATTTAACAATTGAAGAAGGTTATGAAGCAGCTAGGATAACTGGTATTAATCAACTTTCAGTGTTAAAAGGTGAGTTGGGTAATTTAAATAAAATAAAAAGAATAGTTAAAGTAAAAGGAATGGTAAATTCATCACCAGATTTTGGTGATCATCCAAAGGTGATTAATGGTTATTCCGATTTAATGGTGGCTGTGTTTGGAGAAAAAGGAAAACATGCAAGAGCAGCGGTAGGTATGGGTTCATTGCCCGGGAATATTCCTGTAGAAATAGAAATGATTGTAGAAGTGCAAGACTAGTACAATGGATAATAAAGAGCAAATAGTGAAGTGGACTGCAAAAGCATTATTGCTTATGTTCACTATGCTTTTGTTGTTGAGTTGTAAATCAAAAGAAGCTGAACCGGAATTCTTATTACGAACCGCTCTTTTGGTAAATGAAAATCACACATGGTATAAAGCCTTCGAATATTTTAGCCAAATTATAGAAGAACGTTCTAAAGGCAGAATAAAAGTACAGGTATATCCCTCGGAACAGCTTGCTAAAGAAATTGAGGCAATTCGACTTATACAAGCTGAGGTGATTGATATGACCACAACGGGATCTACTTTAACCAATTGGTTTGAGGTAGCTACGTTCTGTGAGCTCCCATTTCTAATGCAAGATTCTGTTGATA
>NZ_JBDVFA010000105.1:0-118928 GCF_039941195.1 Aurantibacter sp.
ACTGATTACTGATTACTGATTACTGATTACTGATTACTGATTACTGATTACTGATTACTGATTACTGATTACTGATTACTGATTACTGATTACTGATTACTGATTACTGATTACTGATTACTGATTACTGATTACTCAATCCACCCATTTTCTTTATATAATTCGATGTATTGATTGCTTAATGAATCTGAATCTTTATACTTTTCTCTTACTTGGTCTAGTTGTGTTTTCATCGATTTTACTACATCAGCATATGCTGGATCAGCATAAACATTATTTAATTCCGAACCATCTTTTTTACGATCGTAAAGTTCCCAGACATCAACATCATAGTAAAAATGGATTAATTTATATTCTTTGGTAGCTAGGCCATAATGCCGTTTTACGGCATGTTCTCCTGGATATTCATAATAGTGATAATATACTCCCTCCCTTTTCCATTTTTCTTTCTCACCTTTTAATAACGTAACAAGACTTTCACCTTGCATATCTTTTGGAGAAGATACTCCTGCCACTTCCAAGAAAGTTTGCGCAAAATCAAGATTTTGCACCATTTCTTCCTCGGTGGTGCCAGCCGTAATAACATTTGGCCATTTAATTAATAGCGGCGTTTTAAAAGACTCGTCATACATAAAACGCTTATCGAACCATCCGTGTTCTCCTAAATAAAAACCTTGGTCAGAAGTGTAAACCACAAGTGTGTTTTCACTAAGATTTTTTTCATCTAGATAGTCAAGTAAGCGCCCGACGTTTTCATCAACCGCCGCAATGGTACCGAGATAATCTTGCATATAGCGTTGGTATTTCCAAACCATTAATGTGCTATCATTCATATCAGGAAAACGCTTTGCAAAGTCTTCGTTGATAGGGTCGTAGATAGCATCCCAGGCTGCTTTTTGATCCGGATTTAGTCTGCCAATTCGGTTTCCAATGGAATTCCAATTCTTAATATCTAATTGTTGAGCTATGCTATCCGTCAGTTTTAAATCATAACTTAATTGCATGTGTTTTAACAGGTTCATTTCTGCCGGTGCAGCTGTAGTTTCTCTGGTTACATAATCTTCAAATAGTGTTTCGGGTAAAGGAAATGTTTTTTTAGTAAATTCTTTGTAGTGTCGTTCTGCGGGCATCCAAGTTCTATGGGGTGCTTTGTGCAAGTACATTAACATAAACGGTTTGGTTGTGTCTCGTCGTTTCTCCATCCAATCTAGCGTTAAATCGGTGGTGATGTCGGTTACATAGCCAGTAATAGTAGTGTCACCAGCTGCAGTTATAAATTTTGGGTTGTAATAATCGCCTTGCCCCGGTAAGATTTTAAATTCGTCGAAACCCTTTGGGTTATTCCCAAAATGTAATTTTCCGAACATAGCGGTTTGATAACCTGCTTTTTGTAACAACTGCGGAAAAGTAACATTGGTAGTGTCAAATGGCATTCGGTTATCAATTTTACCGTTTATATGGCTGTGTTTCCCTGTAAGAATTACAGCTCTTGATGGCGCACAAATTGAATTCGTAACAGTAGCATTGGAGAAAAGCATGCCTTCGTTTGCTATACGATCTATGTTTGGTGTTTTTATTAGCTTGTCACTATATGCGCTAATTGCCTGATATGCATGATCATCAGACATGATAAAAACGATATTCGGTTTTTGTTTGTCTTTGTTTGGAGATTCAACCTTTGTGTTACAAGCGGTAAAAATGCATAAACCTAAAAATATAATCAGTTTGTAGTAGCGCATAAAAAGAATTATTTTGAGCTAAAGTACCAATTTTATTGGTTTACTTTAATCTTTCTCAAACACTACAATAGATTTATTTTGAAATTCAACCACAGTATTAAAAACTTAATTATTGTCAATTATGAGTTCTTTATCAAATAGGAAGTTATTTTGCGTAATTCTCATTTTACTTATTAAATTTATATAAATTGCACGGTCACTATTTGATTTATATATTTCATGGATGATAAACAGCGACTTAAATAATACAATCATTAATAAAATGATGTAAAATTTTATTTTAACGCTAAAACATAAGCGATTTATCTTTCGGGTTTAGGGGTAGAAAATTGACATCTAAATAACCACCGCTAGCATTATCATCTGTGATAATTTGAGGTTTTCCTTTTAGTGATTCCATTGAAAAACGATGTATATGACCAGCAAATACACCCATAAGGTTTGGGGCTGAAAACACAGCTTTATGAAAATTAAATGTGGTCTCTGTATGTCCGGATTCTGGCCATTTTTGTCGTCCTTCTATTTCAAAATTTACATCAATGGCAGCTCCCCAATGCGGAGAACCACATCCATAATAGATTGATTTCCCGGGGAAGTACAAAGGTATATGCACTAGCAGAATAAGGGGGATGCCACTAGCTACTTGCTCATTAAAAAAGGCCAATTGTTTATCATTGATTTGATAGGTAGAATTATCAATTACCACAAAACGAACTCCTTTTACATCTCGAAATGTCATCAGAGGGTTTTCACCTTTATACAGTGGTAGAAGTCTATTTTTAATCCATTGATCTCTAAGGTCTTCTAAGCTGCCTTCCATTCCTTCATAATGCCAATCATGATTACCAGCAACATACACATAAGGTATATTAATAGCTTTCAATTTATCCTGAACCCATTCAATTGCAGCTTCAGACGGAAAACTAAATATATCACCTATCAAAGTAATTAAATCAGCCTTTGCTTCTACAGCGAAGTTTAAAGCCGCTTCAAAACCTAGTTCAGGATTTATCGATTCACCTGTTTTAAAATGACTGGTTTTATTGTAGGCTTTAGCCATACGCTGACTATACTTCTTATAGGGTTCACCCCGCTCATCATCTCTAAAGAGGTGTGTATCCGCAATATGAACAATTTTAATAGATTCCTTTACGTCCTCTGAGAAAAAGTTAAGCTTGTTATCTTCTAGTGTAACACAAAATTGAAGGTCTTTTACGGAAGGCTGTTCAGGTTTTTGGTTTGTTGTACAACTTGTTAGTCCTAATCCGATTGATGCGGAAGCTGCATTTTTAAAAAATAACCTACGTTTCATGTATTTCTTTTGAGAGATTGTAAAATAATTAAAATTGGTTCACCGTATTTCTAAGCGCAACCAAATTGGATAAAAGTTTTTCTAATTGACTTAGCGGAAGCATATTTGCGCCATCACTCTTTGCATTGGCGGGGTCAAAATGTGTTTCCATAAAAATACCATCAACACCAGCTGCGATACCTGCGCGGGCAATAGTATTAATTAAGGCAGGTCTACCACCAGTAACGCCCGATGTCTGGTTGGGTTGTTGCAATGAGTGTGTAACATCTAAAACAACAGGAGCAAATTGCTGCATTGTGGGTATTCCTCTAAAGTCAACAACCATATCTTGATAGCCAAACATAGTTCCCCGGTCTGTAATCCAAACTTGTTGATTGTCTGAATCAGTTACTTTGGTAACCGCATGTTTCATACTTTCCGGACTCATAAATTGTCCTTTTTTAAGATTAACTACTTTGCCTGTTTTTGCTGCTGCAACCACTAAATCTGTCTGACGAACCAAAAAAGCAGGAATCTGTAAGACATCAACATATTCAGCGGCCATTAAAGCATCCGATTCTTTATGAATATCAGTTACAGTAGGAATTTTAAAAGTCTCCGATACTTTTCGCAATATTTTCAAAGCTTTCTCGTCACCAATCCCTGTAAAAGAATCAACTCTACTGCGGTTTGCTTTTTTAAAACTACCCTTGAAAATATAGGGTATTTGAAGTTTGTCAGTAACCGTAACTATTTTTTCTGCAATGCGAAGCGCCATATCTTCTCCCTCAATGGCACAAGGACCTGATAGTAGAAAAAAGTTGTCTCCGTCTGAATATTTTAGTTGAGGTATATGGCTTAATTGCATATATAATATTTTAGGTAAAGATACTATTTTGAGATAGTATTTGTTATAACTAGTACTATTGTAAGTTATGCACCGCATACAAGACAAATAGTATGTTAACTTGTGAAAAGTGTTGGTCCCAAATCAATCTACTATGCAAAGAATTATATTAATTGCAATGCTGTTTTGCAGTATTCAAATTACTGCTCAATTTGGTAAAAATTGTGAATTACGGCAGTTTAAAATAAACATATTCAATCCTGGTGTTGAATATGAGATGGCTTTGGGTGTTAACACAACCTTCGATATTAAGGCTGGTTTACAGGTGGCTTTAGATCCTGCAGAACCTGATATTTATAATGAGTTGGGATTCTTCCCTGCTATTGCCGGTCAGTATCGCTATTATTACAATTTTGAGAAACGGCAGCGTAATAGACGACAGATTTACGGAAATTCAGCTAATTATATCGCGCCCGCAGCGGCGATTTTTATTCCAGGTTCAAGAACAATAAACAATGTGCTTGTTAAAGATGTTGTTACGTATGCTGGGGCAGTAACGGGCTTGCAACGTAGTTACGATTCCGGATTTAACTTTTCTGTTGATGTAGGAGCAGCCTATTATTTTGGTACTTCAACTGAAGGAATATACCCAATTGCTAATATTAGTATTGGTTGGATTGTGAGTGAAAAAAGGTGGTGTGTAGGTAAATAGTACTTAATAATTATTCTTTATTTAAAGATTGCTTTTTTCAAAGATTATAATTGATAGTAGAAAGTTAAATTATTGAATAAGAGAACATTTGGTAGTTTGTACTTTTTGTAAAAACTATATCTTAAATTTTACATAAACGTAGTTCTTAAAACGAAGTTACTTTTTAGATTTAAGCAAATAAATCAAAAAAGATGACAAAAAAACTACTATTATTTTTATTCATTTCAACTCCTTTTTTGGTTTGTTCTCAAATTCGAAAAATCAATGAACAAGGTTCTGGTCTTTTAAATTTAGAAAGGCACCAATTTAAAATAAACCTTATAGCACCAGGTATTAGTTATGAACTTGGTCTTTTTAAAAACGTAACTGCTTCAACAAGTTTTGGGCCTGCACTTGCCTATTATACTGAAGGTTATTCATTTGGGTATGCCTGGCATACTAGATTACGATATTATCATAATTTAACAAGAAGAGTGGATATGCGAAAAAATGTAGTAGGGAATTCGGCTAATTATATTTCGGCTGCTCGAAGTGTTTTTTGGGCACCAGTACAGTTTTCTAATAACCTAGAAGGCGCAGATGATTATGCAATGGCCTTTTATGGTGGTGTTTACGGTGTACAACGTACGTATCCAAAAGGGTTTAATTTTAATATTGAATTAGGGGCTGGTTATTATCGAGGAGATGGCGTATTAAATGGATATGGTGGTTTGTTGAATTTTAGTTTTGGTTGGGTGGCAACAAAAAGAAAATCAAGAAAACCGACTTTCGACTAATACAATTAGCGTTGAAATTCTAGCCAGGCATTTGCGAAATCTTCGTTTATTAACCATGAAGCCTCTTCTTTGCTTCCCGTAAAATCACTAAAAGGATTTATTACTGTTTCGTTTTCATCACCAAGCCAACCAGAGTCTTCTGAGATACTATTTAATTCGTAAGAATTAGTTATTATTCTTTGGTTTAATGTATGAGAGAAAAATAATCTGGTTAAAGCGTCAGAATCATTTAATCCGCCGTAATGGTCTACCCCTGGTTCAACAGCAAAACTCCAAAGTCCACGTACTGTTCGTTTGTCTAACATTATACTTTTTAAAAAACTATTTCTTTCTTCCCCTTCTAATTCCCCGGTTAGAATTAGACCAGGGATAGTATTGTTCGCTGTAGATTTACTTAAATATCCACCTCTAATGGAAACTAAACTTACTACTCTTTCTGGCTTGTAAGTTGAAAAATGATAGCTAAAATTACCACCAGCAGAATAGCCTCGCATTAAGAACGGTAATTCCGATATTTCGGGAATGTTATTTTTAATGGCTATTTGCTCTATGGCATCTTCCAGTGCTCGTCCACTGCCCTCGCTAGCATTGGCGTAATTATTTCCTTTAAGGTGTAAACTACATAATATCAGTTTTTCTTTTTTTGCAAATTCCTGCCATTCATCAGAATTTGAAAGCCCCAATGCGTTGCTGTTAAAACTATGGGCTAAGATTACTATTGCTTTAAAATCCGGTATGCTATCTGGTACCCATAAGCGAAATTCGGCGACATCAATATTATAGTATGGAGTTTTAGGATAAACTTGAAAGGTCCAGTCATCTAAAAATTCACCAATAGCCTCATCTTCGGGTGTGCTCTGAGGTATATCTTCAGCTTCATTAGCATCGGAACAACTAAAAAAGCATATGGAAATAATAATCCCTAAAAAGTAAAGAATTTGACGCATATTAAACACTAGACGCTAAAAGAATAAAGGTAAAATAAAAACTCATTTTAGGTGTAATTTGGATACGGTAATGAGGTTTTTTCTAATTAATGTAATCATTATTGTTTAAAAGTATCAAATATGCACTTAAACCTACTCAAAATCAATGATATAAAATTAATGTAAGATATTGGTGATGCTTTAAAATTAGCAGTATCTTTGCCCGCTGAAATTAGAACTTATGTCTGTAACAAAGAATATTGCCATTATTGCGCACGTTGACCACGGTAAAACTACTTTGGTTGATAAAATTATGTATCACTGTCAGTTGTTTCGTGATAACGAGAACACCGGAGATTTAATACTAGATAATAACGATTTGGAACGTGAAAGAGGAATTACCATTACCTCAAAGAACGTATCTGTAGTGTATAAAGACACTAAGATTAATATTATTGACACTCCTGGTCACGCCGATTTTGGTGGAGAAGTAGAACGTGTATTGAACATGGCAGATGGTGTTTTGTTACTTGTTGATGCTTTTGAAGGACCAATGCCGCAAACGCGTTTTGTACTTCAAAAAGCGATTGATTTAGGTTTAAAACCTTGTGTAGTTATCAATAAGGTGGATAAAGAAAATTGTACGCCAGAGGAGGTGCACGAAAAGGTTTTTGATTTAATGTTCGAATTAGGAGCAGAAGAATGGCAGCTAGATTTTCCTACCGTTTATGGTTCAGCTAAGAATAACTGGATGAGTGACGATTGGCAAAACGAAACAGAGAATATAGAACCATTGTTAGATATGGTAGTTGAACATATTCCGACGTTTGAACCTAAAGAAGGTAATACACAAATGCTAATTACTTCCTTAGATTTCTCATCATTTACAGGAAGAATAGCCATTGGTCGTTTACAGCGTGGTAGCTTAAAAGAAGGACAACAGGTTTCTTTGGTAAAGCGCGATGGTAGTATCGTTAAGACAAAAATTAAAGAGTTATTTACTTTTGAAGGTTTAGGCCGATTAAAAGTAAAAGAAGTAGCAACTGGTGATATTTGTGCCATAGTTGGTTTAGAAGGATTTGAAATTGGTGATACTGTTGCCGATATTGAAACTCCTGAAGCATTAAAAACTATTGCTATTGATGAGCCAACCATGAGTATGTTATTCACTATTAATGATAGTCCATTTTTTGGTCAAGATGGTAAGTTTGTAACATCAAGACATATTAAAGAGCGTTTGGAGCGTGAGCTTGAAAAGAATTTAGCGCTACGTGTTAATGAAACAGATAGTGCAGATAAGTTTTTAGTTTTTGGTCGTGGCGTATTACACTTATCAGTCTTAATTGAAACAATGCGTCGTGAAGGTTATGAATTGCAAATTGGTCAGCCGCAAGTTATTATTAAAGAAGTTGATGGTGTTAAATGTGAGCCCGTTGAAGCTTTAACTATCGATTTGCCAGAAACAGTTTCAGGAAAGGCTGTTGAAATGGTATCTATGCGTAAAGGTGAAATGACCAGTATGGAGGCTAAAGGAGATCGTATGGTTTGCGAATTTTTAATTCCTTCTCGTGGTATTATAGGTTTACGTAACCAATTGTTAACGGCTACAGCAGGTGAAGCAATTATGGCTCACCGCTTTTTGGAATATCAACCGATGAAAGGTGAAATTCCTCAACGACAAAACGGTTCGTTGGTATCTATGGAAAAAGGAAAAGCAATTCCTTATTCAATAGATAAATTACAAGATCGTGGTAAGTTCTTTGTGGATCCAGGAGAGGATATTTATGAAGGTCAGGTTATTGGAGAGAATTCTCGTGGTGATGATATGACTGTTAATATCACGAAAACAAAAAAGCTTTCGAACGTTCGTTCATCTGGTGCAGATGATAAAGCGAAAATTGTTCCTGCCATTAAATTCTCTTTAGAAGAGGCTTTGGAATACATCCAGAAAGATGAATATGTTGAAGTGACACCAAGTCATTTACGACTTCGAAAAATCTACTTAACAGAAGTAGATCGAAAGCGAAATAAAATAGCTTAATATAAAAACCCTGAACATTTGTTCAGGGTTTTTTTTTGACCTTTTTGTAATGTTATAAAAAATGAAGCGACTACCTTTTTTAATTTAAAATTTGCCTATGAAAACAGTATTTAGCATACTTAGCTTAACCGTTCTACTTTTAACTATTGGTTGTAAAGAAGAAACTAAAAAAGAAACCTCAAAATCTGATGTTGAAAATAAATTAACGGAAAGGGAAGGTGTGATTCCCGATTCTTGGGTGACCAACAGGGTTGCAAAAGCCAAAGAACGATTACAGGGTAGTGAAGCCGGAAAAATTGTTTGGCTGTCGATGGAGGCTCATGGAGGGCTACATAAATGGTACAGTAATGGTGCTTTATCTTTTCGATTTAATTATCAACCCTTAGATGGAAGTACTGTGCGCGATAGTTATCAAGTAATTGATGTATGGAACAACCGAGCTTTACATACTAGTACCACCGATAAGGATGCTAAATTTGGCTGGGATGGATCTACGGCGTGGGTGCAAGCAAAAGATTCTACAGCCTTTGCTTATGATACTAAGTTCTGGGCGTTAACGCCGTTGTACCTTTTCGGACATCCTTTTATTGTTGATGGGGAAGGGGTGAATTTAGAATTGTTGCCAGAAACAACTTATAAGGGTAAAGCCAATGATGTGGTGAAAATAACTTATGATGCTGGTACCGGTGATGCACCAGATGATTATTATATTTTGCAATTTGATAAAGAGAGTCATTTATTAACGGCAACTCGATATATTGTTTCTTATCCGAAGTATTTTAAAAATGGAGGTCACAATCCTGAAAAGTTTATGGAAGTTGGAGAATTGGTGAATGTAAGTGGAATATTATTACCAAACGGACTTAAAACACATTGGACTCTAGAAAATCAACAACAAGGAGAATATATTACTAAAATTGAAATTAGTGATATTAAATATGTTCAAAACTTGGAAGACGGTTATTTTAAAGCTCCAGAAGGTGCTAAAATAGTTGATTAGTGTTACTATTATAACTGAAATAATTAAAAAGCCCAAAGTTAACTTTGGGCTTTTTAATTTATGCTATGAGATTAAATTTAATCAATAGGAGCTTGATGTAGCGCTGCAGCTGCAGCACCAACAATACCTGCAGAATTTCTTAGTTCAGCTGGTACAACAGGAGTTTCAATTTTAATGCAATTTTTATATTGATTAAAGTCTTTTGACGCTCCACCTCCTAAAATAATTAAATCTGGCGCTACAATTAATTCAACTAAGGTCAAGAATTTATTAAAACGTTTACCCCATTGTTTATATGATAATTCCTCTCGGGATTTTGCAGAATCCGCAGCCCAAAGTTCAATTTTCTTAAATTTCTTATATGGTATTTGCCCCAATTCAAAGTTTGGAATTAATTCGCCATCGAAAAAAGCACCACTTCCTAAGCCAGTGCCTATAGTAATCATAACCACTAAACCTTTTTTGTCTTTACCAATACCATAATTCATTGTTGCATAACCTGCAGCATCGGCATCGTTAACAACTACTACAGGTAGGCCAGTTGCTTCACTAAAAAGTTCTTTCACATTTACACCGGTCCATTTTTTGTGCAAATTGCCAGGAGATTTACAAATACCGTGTTTTATTTTAGTTGGAAATCCAATTCCAATGGGACCTTTGTGGTCGAAATGTTCAACAAGTTGGGCAACTACTTTGGCCATGTCTTTCGGTTTACGCCCTTCAGGTGTAGGTATTCTGTGACGTTTTGTCAACATTTCACCTGTTATTGAGTTTACTAAGGCTCCTTTCATGCCAGAACCACCAATATCAATACCTAATACAACCATTGTTATTTTTTTGTTAAGTGACGCAAAGTAAGAAAAACTTTTGTGAGAATTAAAGTAAAGATGTGTAGACCTTACTTTTTGATGTAAAGTCCGGAATTCCCTTCTTCTAATAGGGACATTAATTCAGTTACAATTTCTGGGTTTTCTTCCGCTATATTTTTATGTTCAAAAGTTTTTTCTCGATGATCATATAATTCTATGGTAGGTTCGTCTTCGCGAGAATATTTAGTTAATCTGTATTCTGGTGTGCGCATAGAAATACCATTTTTAAAGTAACTATAGGCTACTTCTTCTGAAACTTCTTCTGGTTGTTGCATAATTTTAACAACACTTTCACCATCTAACTTTTGTTTTAGCGGTAAGTTGGCTAATTCAAGAAGAGTAGGGTAGATGTCAACGGATTCAACAATATGATCTACTTTTTTATTATTATGATTTATAAATGGTGATTTTACAATTAATGTGCTTTTCAAAGCATTTTCAAACAATGTATGTTTGCCCCAAACACGTTGATCTCCTAAATGCCATCCATGATCTCCCCAAATAACAATTATGGTGTTTTTATCAAGGCCAGATTCTTTTAGTTCCTGCATAATTTTTCCAACTTGGGCATCTGTATAACTAATGGCTGCGAGGTAGGCATGTTTTAATTTTCGAGCATAAGCATCAGAAACAGATTTGGATAAACTTGCTTTTTCTTCACCTAAAGCATATTGGTTAAATTCCCCACTTTCGTGTAAGCTTGATAAATTTATGTTTTCAGGAATATTTGGGTTATCGGAGATTGGCAAGGAGTCACGATTATACAAGTCCCAATATCTTTTTGGAGCATTGAAAGGTAGGTGCGGTTTAAAAAATCCAACACCCATAAAAAAAGGTTTGTTTTGATTTTTTAGTTCTTTAAGTTTTGAGATTGCAATCTCGGTTGTTAAACCGTCTGGGTAACCATTGTCGTCAACATTTCCTGCTTCGTAGGGTTTTACTTGTTTTTTTAAGCTCTGTCGATTCTCTCCATTAGCGTAGGCAAAAAAAGAATTCCATCCTGTTTTCCATTTCCCTGAATTAAAAAGTAATTCACTCCAACTATGCGGTAATTCTCGTTTTTGAGAAGGTTCCTCTTCATATTCATATAAATACCCATCAGCTGAATGACTAATTTTTCCAATACCTATAGTATGATATCCTTCTTGCTTAAAGCGGTGAATAAATGTTTCTGGCACCGTATCTTCAGCCTTATCTGAAAGTTCTCTTTCAATAGCTCTATTCGATAAATGAATTTGTTTCCATGGGCGATATCCTGTTAATAAGGAATGTCTAGAAGCGCCACAAGTTGGGACTTGTACATAGTGGTTTATAAAAAGAGAACCTTCATTTGCTATGGCATCAATATTTGGGGAAATAACATAATCGTTATCATAAACACCTAATTCTGCTCGAAGATCATCGATAGCTATAAATAGAACATTGGGTTGTTTCTCTTTTTCGCGCTCTTTGGAACAGCTAATTAAGAAAATTGAAATTATTAATAGCTGTAATTTAATTTGAAAGCTTTTCAAGAATGTATTATTTAGTTGGTTGTGTAAAAAGTTGTTTAATATCTTCCATGGCTTGGCCCTTAATCAGCCAAGAAATTGCAAAAGGGATAACAGCAATTGTTTCGAGTATATATACATCGTAATTTGTTATTTTGAATCCATCTTTTATTAAGTCTGCTACAAATAAAAGAATAAGAAGGGCAATGGCTGTCCAAACGATATTTCCGCAAATATGATAGATTTTGTTTTTAGAGGTGTCGTTTCCTCTTGTAAACTTGTATTTAGACATCCATCCCATTATAAAAATAAATATTCCTGCACTTATTAGGTGAATCGTGTTTGTCAATTTATCATTGTGACCTAACAAGGGATATGTTTTTGCTGAACACAACTTATCAATAATAATACTTTCGCTACCTAGGCAGTAAGTAGGGAAAAACACGACGATTAGTGCTGCGAATCCACCTATATTAGTGAGCATGTCATCGCTCATTGTTTCAGTCTCATCTACAGTGTATCCTTTATAGGAGATTAAAAATAATCCAAAGCTAGACAAGATTATAGTGAATAATAAGGATGAAAATGGAAGATAATAATAATGACTAATAGATGATAGAAATTGACTTTCTGTTAAAGGAAGTAATAAGGGCAGTGCTAAACCCAAGATGCCAATGAGTTTTCGAATACGATAATCTGAGTGTTGCAAATCTTGAGCGGGCATTTTGTTACTTTAAATTTTCCTCAAAAAATTTTATCGTTCTAGACCAAGCTAATTCTGCAGCTTCGCGGTCATATCTGGGTGTGGTATCATTATGAAAACCATGGTTCGCATTTTTATAAATAAATGCTTCATACTTTTTTGTATTAGCTTTTAGTGCTTTTTCATAAGCTGGCCAACCTTCATTAACACGTTTATCTAATTCACCAAAATGGAGCATCAAAGGAGCATTTATTTTTTCGATATCTTCTTTAGGTTGACCTCCGTAAAAAGGAACGGCAGCACTTAAGTCTGAAACCTTAACAGCCATCATGTTAGAAATCCATCCGCCGAAGCAAAAACCTACAACACCAACTTTACCAGAGCATTCGGGATGATTTTTTAAATAATTAAAGGCGGCGATGAAATCTTCTAGCATTTTATTGCGGTCTCTTTTACGTTGTAGTTCACGCCCTTCATCATCAGTACCAGGATAGCCACCTAAGGGAGTTAATGCGTCTGGAGCTAAAGAAATAAATCCTGCTAAGGCTGCACGTCGTCCAACATCTTCTATATGCGGATTTAGACCTCTGTTTTCATGAACTACAACAATTCCTGGTAGTTTTGTAGTAGCATCGATAGGTCTTGAAAGTAAACCTTTAATGGTTCCACCACCTTTATTGGATTCATAATCTATAAATTCCGATTTTAAGCGAGAATCATCTTGAGTAATCTGAATTTTTTTAACGTAATCTGGTGAGATAAAACCTAGTAAAGAGGAAACTGTTAGGCCACCTACTGCATAAGTTGATAGTTTGTCTAAAAATAATCTTCTGCTAACTCTGTCGTGTGCATAGTCGTCGTAAAGGTCAAAAACTTCTTGCTTAATATCTTCTTTTTTTATCTCTTTCATAATATTGAATTTGTGGTATTAATTTAAAACCTGTTTCATGAATTCTTCCTTAAAAGCACGACCTATGGGTATGGTAATATTTTTATTAATTTGAACTTGGTTTCCTGAAATCTTTTCAATTTTTATAATATTAATAATGTACGATTTATGAATTCGTGTGAATTTTTTAGCATCTAAATTAGCTTCCCAATAGCGCAGCGATTCTTGAGCAAGGTGTTTTTTATTATTGGTGAAAATTTCGGTGTAATCAGCGTCGGACTTAATATAAAGAATTTCATCGATATTGATTTTTATATGCTCATACCCAGATTTAATAAAAAGTATATCAGAAGTACTTACGCTGGTATTAGAAATATTATTTGCTACTTCCAATGTTGGTACGGTCACTTTTGATACAGCCTGAACAAATCGTTCAAACGAAAAAGGTTTTAATAAATAATCGAGCACATTGTATTCGTAGCTCTCGAGTGCATAGTCAGAAAACGCAGTAGTTAATATTACTTGAGGTCTTGTTTTAAGACTTTTTAAAAAATCTATTCCGGACATCCTAGGTAAATGGATATCTAAAAAAATTAAATCTACATGTTCGGTCTTCAAAAAAGCTATGCATTGAAGCGCGTCTGCATAGGTTGCTTTTAGGTTTAAATTATCCATTTCACCTATATATTTTTGTAGTACCCTTTGAGCAGGTGGTTGATCTTCTACTATTATGCAGTTTATCATTTTTAAACTGTTTTTAATTGCATTTTTAAAGATACGTCGTAATAGTTATTACTTTCATCTATTTGTAGATGATGAGCATCCGGGTATAAAAGTTGTAGACGCTTTTTTACATTTTGTAATCCGATACCTTTAGATAAACTTTCAGTATTTCCTAAAGGAAGAAAAGTATTTGAACAATTAAATTCTAGTGCGCCATTTTCATCTATCACTAAATTAATTTTGATCTTAATATCTTCAGATTGACTTGCTGTGCTATGTTTAAAGGCGTTTTCAATAAATACATTTAAAATTAATGGTGCAATTTTAAAATTAGATTGTGCCATTATAGTAGTAATACTAACGGTGCCTCTTTCTTCAATTTGTAGCTCATTAAGTTTAGTGAAATTTTTTAGGTGCTCAATTTCTTTAGAAAGCGCGACAAATTTTTCTTTGCAATCGTAAAGCATATACCGAAGAACCGAAGAGAGTTCTAAAATTATAGATGGGGTCTTTGGCGATTGCATAATTGCATACGAATAGAGATTGTTTAGGTTGTTAAACAAGAAATGTGGATTTATTTGAGATTTCAAAAATTGAAGTTCACTATCTCTTACAGATACCCTTAATTCGTCTACTTCCATTTGTTTTTTTGATGCATCCCAAGCAAATTTAAATCCAGCCAAAATGGTAATTACTGGCATTACATCTAATAAGCAATAAATTATACCATGAAAATATTTTCCCCTTGTGTCTGGGTAATAAATTTGTTCTAGAACAAGCTCTTCAATAGCAATAATTATTGCTATCATAATGGAAACATAGAAAAAGAAATGTAGATATTTTTTTCGATAAAAAAAGCGGGGTAAAAGAACAAAGTTTATGACTAGTGCTCCCAAAGCATAATTTATAAAGGCTACAATTTTAAACTCAGGTATCTGCGGCTCATTTCTATCGAATGAAAAGAATAGGAATAGTATAATATTCAAGACCACTTGAAAAATTATTTCTTTAGTGGTACTGTTTAAAAAGTGCTTTTTTGTGGTCATATTATAAAAATACTATTTTAGTTGTATGCATTATTTCAAAATACTGCCAACGACAGATTTAGATAGTTGAACACCGGATGTTAGTTTTTAATGTCGTTTACATGACTACCTAAGTCGTTCAAAGAAAATGAATTGATTTATTGAAATAAAATTCTAAATTTTACTACAATCAAAATTTTAATTGGGCTTATGAAAAGCAAAATGCAGTTTCCATTTCTAATATTATTTTTACTAGTTAATATGGGGTTTGTTTTTGGACAAACGAATGCCACAACTATAGTAGGTAAAGTTGAGGATGGTAATGGACAGTCTATTGGTTTTGCAACGGTATTGGTAGCAGATTCTGAAACTAAGAAACCTATTGAAGGTACCACAACGCTAGAAGATGGTAGTTTTACATTAGAAACTGATGCGGAAAATTTTTATATAGAGGTCAGTTTTTTGGGTTTTCAAACCAAGTCATACGCGCAGCCACCCGCTCAAAATAAAACAATTGATTTAGGTATTGTAGTTCTTGTTGAAGATGCCGAACAGCTAGAAGAAGTAGTGGTGCAAGGAGAAATATCTCGCACCGAATTTAAGTTGGACAAACGAGTTTTTAATGTTGGAAAAGATTTAAGTTCTACCGGTGCTAGTGCCCTAGAAATACTTAATAATGTGCCGTCTGTAAATGTAAATATAGAGGGTGAAATTAGTTTGCGAGGTAGTCAGGGAGTACAAATACTTGTGAATGGGAAGCCGTCAGTTATTGCTAGTGAGCAGGGTAATACATTGGGGACAATAACTGCGGATATGATTGATAGGGTTGAGGTGATTACGAATCCTTCTGCTAAGTATGATGCCGAAGGCACCTCGGGTATTATAAATATTGTAATCAAAAAAGAACAACGAAAAGGTTTAAACGGATCCGTGTCTGTAAATACAGGTGCGCCTGATGCTCATAGTATTGGAGTTAGTTTAAATCGTAGAAGTGAGAAGTTTAATCTTTTTACCCAATTAGGTTTTGGGGTGCGTGAATTACCACAAGATAAAATTAATAGAAATGTTGATTTAGTAAATGATACTACTGTAGCGTCAATAGGTACTGAATATAGAAATGAAACCTATTATAATATTGTTTTAGGAACCGATTATTATATTAATGATAACAATGTATTAACCTTGTCTGGTAATTTTGCAATGGAGATTGAGGACCAACCATCAACCACAAATTTTAGTGAAATTGCAGGTGCGAATGAAATAGTTTCGGAATGGGAACGAACTGAAGTTACCGAGGCTACCAATCCAAAATTGCAATTTGAGCTACAGTATAAAAAAGATTTTGAAGGAGATGAAGACCACAATTTAGTTTTCAGTTCATTAGGAAGTTTCTTTGCTAAAGATCAATCTTCAGAATTTTTTAATACCGGTATAAGCGGTGATTATGAAGATACAAAACAAAATACCCGAACCGATTTTAAAGAAGCTGTTTATACTTTTAAATTAGATTACACGAAACCTTTTTTGGAGCATTGGAAAGTTGAGACCGGTGCGCAATTTGTGTTGAATGATGTAGCGAATGATTTTGAAGTAAGTGATTTTGATGGTGTTACTTTTGTTTTGGATCCAGGGTTGACCAATGTGTTTGAGTTTAAGCAAAATGTTTTGGGACTTTATGGCACAGGCTCTTATGAAGGTGAAAAGTGGGGTGTTATGGCTGGTCTTCGATTGGAACAAACAAGTCTGAATACGCTATTGGAAAATACAAATCAAGAGAATGAGCGCGATTATACTAATCTGTTTCCAAGTGCCCATACATCGTATAAATTCTCGGATAAAGTTTCAATTCAAGCAGGATATTCTAAACGAGTGTATCGACCAAGAATGTGGGATTTGAATCCGTTTTTTAATATTAGAAACAACTTTAGTATACGCCAAGGGAATCCAGATTTACAACCAGAATTTACTGATTCTTATGAAATTAATAGTATTTATATTTTGGGAAAGGCATCGTTAAATTTTGGGGTTTATCATCGATATACGACAGATGTAATTGAACGGGTTTCAATTTTTGAAAATCAAGTGAATACAGTACGACCAGAAAATATTGGGGAAAATAACACTACTGGAATCGAATTTAATGGAAAATATAGTCCTGCTAACTGGATGACGTTAAACGGGGATTTCAATTGGAGTCAGTTTGATCGTGTAGGAACTTTTGAAAATACAGTATTCGATTTTAGTGGAGATCAATGGACTTCTAAATTGATGGCTAAATTTAAGTTGCCTGCCGATTTTGAAGTCGAAACAACAGGTAGTTATAAGTCTGAAGTGAAAACAGTTCAAGGAATTCAAAGTGATTACCTTTTTATGGACATGGGTGTTCGTAAAAACATTATGAATGGTAAAGCGGTATTGAATTTAAGTGTTCGTGATTTATTCGCTTCGAGAATTAATGAAAGTCTTATTGCACAAAACGATTATGAAGTATATAGTCGTGGGTTACGTGGTACTTTTGTTGCACTAGGTTTTAGTTATGGTTTTGGTAAAGGTGAGGCCATGCAATATTCGGGTCAGAAGAGGAGGTTTTAAAACTAGATTAATTTACACCAATAATTTATTGAAAGTTTAAAAAAAATGGGAACAAAATCAAATTTGTTCCCATTTAACTCAACTCAACTAAACTCAATTATTTTTAATAAAAAACACATTTTATACTAATTATTTTTTGTCAAGGCTGCCACCCAACCACCTTTAAATGGCGCTTTAATATTTACAATTTTACCTCCTTCAATTTTTTCTTCTTTTTTGTAAAATGTACCTTCACTAATGCTAATCCATTTCAAAGTGAAATTACCTTGTGCTTTGCTGAGGTCTAGATCAACACTGCCAGAATTTGTAAAATATACTGCATACTTTTCTCCTGGTTTAGCAGCTAGATAAGCCTCGTTCGGGAGTCTATTTGAAAGTAGTTCCATATGTGGTTTTAGTTCCCATAATTTCATTTGACTTTCCAAAAGGCGACCAGCTTTAATACTTGCTTTAGCTCTGTCGTTAAACCCATTTCCTGCAAAAGGGCGGTGAAAACGAACTCCTGCAGAACCCGCCAAAATGTTCCTCCAGAAACGTTCAACACCATCTTCCTGACTTCCGGATCCAAAACTGCTAAATCCACTACCATAAATTTTAGTGTGATTGCTTGGTCGAGGGTTTTTTTTATTAACTTGTTCGAGTAACCATTGCAGTTCGTGCCAATGTGTATCGTCGAAATTGCGACTATTTACTTGTGAGATATCTGCAAACGAATAGTGCTCTCCATCGTTAAAAATAATTGGTGCATAAATTGAGGTTTTACCTTTATGAACATCATCAAACATGTCGGTTGTATTTACCGAAACTCCTTTTTCTTTTGCTTTATTCTTAATGAAGTTTATCCAATGCTTACCCCATTTAGAATCGGTCATTGTCTCGTTATTCATACAATAAAGAACATTGCCATAGTGTAAACTATAGGAAAGCATTTTATTTACGAAAGCTTCTTGGTATTCGTAAATAGCATCTATTTTTTTATTGTACTTCGGCATACCTGGAATAGAATGAAAAAAGGGTTGAACGTCTTGTGATGGATGACGCGGGTATTTTTCATCAAAGCCTACTTGCTTATAATCGTAATTTATATTCAATCGAGGATTCCATGGACTAATTTCCCAAAATTGCTGGGAGTAATCAAAACGATCCCAAACTTCTATCTGAACGATTATATCACGTTCATTAGTCCATTTTAGCATATTCTCAAACCTATTCCAATAATCTTGGTTCCATTGATTAAGGTCAAATATGGAATCTTTAATTAAAGCATAGGGTTTAAGATCTAATCCTTCTCTTTGTGACATTGTATTTCGAACAAAGTTACCGCCAACTTTTTTTATCTCATTAAGATGCTCTAGTAAGTCATCAGCTAAAAAGAGGTGGTCCGTTTTACTGCCACCAAGAAGAAGAACTGGCTCGCCTTTGTATTCCCAATAGCGAACATTTTCTGACCATGGTTGTAATTGTCCCTTTTGATTTTCAATGGAAGTTAATTTTTCTTGACCTATTATACTTCCAAAGGACAGCACTGATACTAAAAATGAAATAAGAAATCTCATAAATAAAAATTAAATCTATTCGGTTATTGATTTAAAACGATTTTATCAAATATAGGTTTTTAGTCAATTCAAGGCTACCCCGTAATCTGTTCACCTAAACAGGTTTTAAATTTTAAGGTGGAGATAAATTTAGAAGTTTGTGTAAATTGCAAGTAACCAAACTAAACTAATGTCAGAAAAAAGAAAAGGACGTTTACTCTCCTTAGACACATTACGAGGCTTCGATATGTTTTTTATTGCTGGGGGTGGAACTTTTATCACCCTGTTACATGGAAAAACAAATATGTCATGGGTAGATGCAATAGCTAACCAATTAGAGCACGTTCCATGGAACGGATTCGTCTTCTATGATTTTATTTTCCCTTTATTTCTGTTTATGACAGGAGTATCATTAACGTTTTCACTGCGTAATGGTGTTTCTAAAGGTATTCCTAAGAAGAAATTATATAGAAAGGTTTTTACTCGAATGATAGTCCTTGTTTTATTAGGAATGCTATATAAGAACAGTCCTTTCCCATATTTCGAACCTTCCAAAATTAGATTAGGTAGTGTATTAGGTCGAATAGGTATTGCGAGCTTTGTTACATGTTTGTTGTATTTAAATTATTCAACAATTAAAAGGGCATATTGGATTGTAGGTATGCTTGCAATATATTACGCTGCAATGTTCTTAATACCTGTTCCTGGTTATGGCTCAGGTGATTTATCTTTTGAAGGGAATTTGGTAGGCTGGTTTGATAGAACCTTTTTACCAGGTAGACTTCATCAAGTAACATTCGATGAGCTTGGTATATTAACCACAATTTCAGCGGTATGTATTGCCATATTCGGTAGCATAGCTGGCGATATTCTTAATAGTAAAAAAACAGAGAATAAAAAGACGGTTACACTTATTGTAGTTGGTGTTCTGTGTGTAGTAGTTGGTTTAATTTGGAACTTGCATTTTCCTATTAACAAACGATTATGGTCAAGTTCTTTTGTGACGCTAACTAGTGGCTTGGGCTTTTTGATAATGGCATTGTTTTATTGGGTTATTGATGTGAAAGGCTATCAAAAGTGGACTTTTTTCTTTAAAGTAATTGGAATGAATTCTTTGGTGATTTATTTTGCAAATCGATTTATTGATTTTTCGTATACTTCGGAGAAGTTGTTAGGAGGAATCTATGCACCACTTCCGGAACAATGGCATGAAGTAATTAATGCCCTAGGGGCATTAGCATTGGTTTGGCTTTTACTTTACATACTTTATAAAAAGAAAATATTTGTTAAGGTTTAAATGCTAACACGACAGGATGCTTTAGGTTTAATACTTTAAAATTATCAACTTATGAAACGAATAAAAAAAGAATTTTTAGTGATAATTACACTGGTTTTCTGTGGTCAATTATTGGTTAGAGCACAAGAGAATAGTGAATATAAACTTGTTGTTGAAGGCTTTGATTGGGGTCCAGGAGCAAATAAGGTTATCGTGCAACTAAATGAGGAGGTTGATGGAGTAAAAGCATCTGAGTATAAGGTTTCGGTGGAGCGAAAAGCAGACGGAATAAAAATAGAAAAATCTGCATCTAAAGGCGAAAGAAAAGTTGTATATGCGTATGTTTCTAATGAAGATGGAGTGGTTGTTTCTAAAGGAAAACATATAACTTTAGTTTTGGATGTAAGTCCAAATGATCCTTTAAGTTCACCAATAAAATATATTGTAGCCTCCGGTAGAGGAAGTAATAAATGGATTGATTATCAATTGTCAATAACGCATAAGCCTACTGGTCAAATATGGAATACAGAATCTGATCGTATACTACCTGGGGTGGATAAATTTGATCTAAAAGGAACCTACAAGCAAGACGGAATACAATTAACTTATGCATCGTACGTGCCAAAGATTGATAGTGGTAAAACACCATTACTCATTTGGCTTCATGGTGGGGGCGAAGGAGGAGTAGATCCAAGTATTCCATTGATTGCGAATAAAGCAGCAAATTACGCTTCAAAAGAGATTCAAGAAATTTTTGGAGGAGCAAACGTATTAGTTCCGCAAAGTCCTACATTTTGGATGCAAGATAGTGATGGCGTCTATACGCGTGGTAAAAAAAATGACATTTATAATAAGGCATTGTTTGGTCTTATAGAAAACTATGTTGCCGAAAATTCTAATATAGATGCCAATAGGATTTATGTTGGGGGTTGTTCTAATGGCGGTTATATGAGTTTGAAATTGTTGATAGAGCATCCACATTATTTTGCTGCAGCATACATCAGTGCTCTTGCTTTCTTAGATGAATATGTAACAAATGAGCAATTACAAAGTATTAAGAATATTCCTATTTGGTTTGTACATTCAAAAGATGATAAAACCACATTGCCAAATGAGACTGTGGTGCCTTTATATAATAGGCTTATTTCTACGGGGGCAAGTAATGTGCATTTTTCTTATTATGATCATGTAGTTGATTTGTCCGGATTTTATGGAGGTAGTAATCATCATTTTAGTGGTCATTGGTCTTGGATTTATTCACACGTAAATGATGCTGATTTTGATTATGATGGTCAACCAGTTTATGTAAATAGTAGGCCGGTTAAGTTAATGCAATGGATGGCGCATCAGCAAAAATAACTTGATTTAAAATATAACATGAGGTTAAAAGATAAAGTAGCAATAGTAACAGGTGGAGCACGAGGCATAGGGAAGGCAATTGCAGAACTGTTTGCACAGGAAGGAGCAATAGTAATCATCATCGACCTTTTGCATGAAGGGCAGCAAGTAGCAGATTTAATAAATTCGAATTTAGGTAAAGCCGAATATCATGCAGTTTCAGTTACGGATAAAAGTGCGATTGAAAAGCTATTTGAGTCGGTAAATTTAAAATACGGAAAAATTGATATCCTTATTAATAATGCCGGTATTACTAGAGATAAAACACTCGAGAAAATGAGTGAAGAAGCTTGGGATGCTGTAATAGATGTAAACTTAAAAGGAGTGTTTATATGTGCTCAAGCTGTTGTGCCTTACATGAAAAAGAATAAGTATGGTAGAATAGTAAGTGCGGCCTCGAATGTTGGTCTACGTGGAAATTTTGGTCAAACTAATTATGCTGCCACGAAAGCTGGGGTAATTGCAATGTCTAAAACTTGGACAATGGAATTAGGAAAATTCGGGATTACTGCGAATGCAATTGCACCTGGTTTTACAATGACTGAAATGGTGAAAGATATTCCAGTGGAGCATTTAGAAAGTATAAAAAAAAGTATCCCATTGCAATCAGCCGCGCAACCAATAGATATCGCTTACGGTTATCTTTATCTAGCTTCAGATGAAGCACGATATGTATCGGGAATATGTCTTACGATTGATGGTGGAATTTCGAGGTAAACGTGCAGATAAATCTAATTGTATTAATTGAATAAACGAGTTTTTATCCAGCGCGCTGTATAACTTCAAATACACGGTTGCCATCTAATTTCAAGGTCTTAGAAGGGAATTTTAATATCAAGGCGTAATCATGTGTTGCCATTAAAATTGTACGCCCTGCTTTGTTGATGTCTTGCAATACTTTCATGACTTCTACACTGGTTTGCGGATCAAGGTTTCCTGTAGGTTCATCTGCAATTATTAATTCTGGATCATTAAGCAAAGCTCTTGCAATTGCCACACGTTGTTGTTCGCCACCAGATACTTGATGTGGAAATTTAAAACCTTTGGTTTTCATTCCAACTTTTTCGAGAACCTCTTGAATTTTTTTATCGATTTTATCTTTATCCTTCCAACCGGTAGCTTTTAAAACAAAAAGAAGATTGTTGTAGATATTTCGGTCTGGTAATAATTTAAAATCTTGAAAAACGATTCCTAATTTTCTGCGAAGAAAAGGTATATCTTTTTCTTTAAGTTTGGTTAAATCAAAATCTACAATTTGCCCTGTTCCTTGGCGTAAAGGTAAATCGCCATAAAGCGTTTTCATAAAGCTACTTTTACCACTTCCAGTTTTTCCAATTAGATATACAAAGTCACCTTTGTTTACTTGAAGACTAATATTGTTAAGTACCAAGCTTTCTTTTTGAAAAACTGCTACATCTTTAAGTTCAAGAATTGCTTCTGACATTGGCTATGCTTGTATTTTAGTGCTGTGGCAAAAGTAAAAATCAAAATATATAATTAATACTTTTTGCTGCTTTGTTGATATAAAAGTAATAAGTTATGACCGAATGCACTTCCATTCGAATCATAAATATTTTTCCTTTGTAGTTTTATAGGCGCTAGGTCTATATAAATCAATACTCAGTCAATAAATAACAGTGAAAAGCCTTCGAAAATATACTTAGGTACAATATTTGACGTTATTAAAATTAATATAAGGTTAGTCAGAACACTATGCTAAAAAGAATCACTGCTTTAATCCTCGTTTTCTCGGGGATGGTTTTTAATGGGTACGCCCAAGAAACTAAAATCTACACTCACGATCAAAAGATGTATCAAGATGCTTTGGCATTGTACAATAATGAACAATACCAAGCTGCTCAAACTTTATTTCAGAAAGTAAAGAACAATTCTGAGGATGGCGAAATCAAATCAAATAGCGCATACTATGAGGCAAATGCCGCTGTACGATTAAATCAATTAGGTGCGGATCGGTTAATGGAAGATTTTGTTGAACAATATCCGACGTCAACAAAAAGGAATAATGCATTTGCAGATGTAGCAGAATATTATTTTGAAACCGGGAAATATCCTTATGCATTAAAATGGTATAATCGCGTGGATCAAGGTGCACTTTCTAGAGGTGAAATGGAGCGCTTTAATTTTAATTATGGGTATTCTTTGTATTCTTCAAAAAAAACAAAGGAAGCGGAAAAATATTTAAATAAAGTTGTGGATTCTCCAACCTATGGTTCGCAGGCAAAATATTATTTAGGATACATTTCTTACCAAGAAGATGATTATGAAGGTGCTAATGAACGTTTCGATGAAATAACAGATCCAGAAATTCTAGAAGAGAAAATGAGTTATTACCAAGCTGATATGAATTTTAAGCTTGGGAAGTTTGAAGAAGCAATTGGATTGGCGAAAAAGTATCTTCCAAAGGCAGATCGTAAAGAGGTGTCTGAATTAAATAAAATTATAGGTGAAAGCTATTTCAATTTAAATCAATATGATAATGCCATTCCTTATTTAGAGGAATATAAAGGTAAGCGTGGTAAATGGAGTAATACAGATTACTATTTATTAGGCTATGCACATTACAAGCAAGGTGACTATACTGCCGCAGAACAGCAATTCAATAAAATTATTGGCGGTACAAATAGTGTATCGCAAAATGCCTATTACCATTTAGCAGAATGTTATTTGAAATTAGGAAAAAAACAAGAAGCTTTAAATGCATTTAGAAATGCTACTCAAATGGATTTTAGTGCCGAAATACAGCAAGATGCCTATTTAAACTATGCCCGTTTAAGTTATGAAATAGGTAATGCCTATGAGCCAGTACCTCAAGTGATTTCGAATTATTTAGAGAAATATCCGAATGGAAAAAACACACAAGAGATGCAAGGTCTTTTGGTTGATTCTTATATTACTTCTAAGAATTTTCAAGGAGCAATGGACTTGCTGGAAAAGAATAGAAATTATGCCAGTAAGGCGACGTATCAGCGCGTAGCTTTTTATAGAGGTGTAGAACTTTTTGTAGCTGCAGATTATGAAGGAGCATCAACTACATTTCAAAAATCTTTAGATAGCGCCGAAGACCCTTTATTTACTGCAAGAACGAATTACTGGAAGGCAGAATCTGATTATATGTTGAATAGGTTTGATGAAGCTCTAGCTGGTTTTAAACGTTTCCAGAGTAATCCACAATCTTCCAGTACAAATGAGCAAAAAGAATTGGATTACAATCTGGCTTACACCTATTTTAAACTTAAAGATTATGGGCAGGCAATAGCTAGTTATAATAGTTATGCCGGTTCTGGAACTAATGACACGCATAAATTGTACGACACCTATTTACGTATGGGTGATAGTTATTTTGTTACCAGCAAATATTGGCCAGCAATCGAAACCTATAACAAGGCACTTGCACTCTCGGGTCCGGAGAAGGATTATGCAGCTTACCATAAGGCAATTAGTTATGGATTTGTTGGTAAACAAGATACCAAAATACAAGAGCTAACAAGTTTTGTTTCAAAATATTCGAAATCCACTTTAAAAGATGACGCGCTTTACGAACTAGGTAATACCTATATCACATCGGGGCAAGAAGCACAAGGTTTACAATCTTATGATAGGTTGATTAATGAATACGGAGGAAGCTCTTTGGTGCCGCAAGCAATGATGCGACAAGGGTTGGTATATTATAACTCGGGTAATAATGAAAAAGCATTAGAACGATTTAAATCTGTAGTAAATCAATTTCCAAAAACTCAAGAAGCTATACAGGCTGTGGCTACTGCCAAGTTAATATATGTTGACACTGGTAGAGTAGATGAATATGCAGCTTGGGTGCGTGATTTAGATTTTGTTGAGGTAACAGATTCCGAATTAGATAATGCGACATACGAATCAGCAGAAAAACAATTACGAGATGGAAATAAAGATGCTGCTATGCGTGCTTATGAAAAGTATTTGAAAGATTTTCCAAATGGATCACATAGTGTAAATGCGCATTTTAATTTAGCACAATTGTATTTTGGTAAATCACAAAAAGAAACAGCTCTACCACACTATAAATTCGTGGCTGATACAGGGGCGGGTGAATATACCGAACAGGCATTAACTAGAGTTTGTGAAATATATATTGGTCTAAATGATTATGGTACAGCTTTACCATATTTACAGCGTTTGGAGAGTCAGGCTAACATTCAGCAAAATAAAATATTTGCGCAAAGTAATTTGATGAAAGGTTATTACGAACAAAAGAATTACGACCAAACTATCGCCTACGCAGAGAAGGTTTTAGCAACACCATCAATTGATAATAGAATTAAAAGTGATGCTCAAATTTTTATTGCGCGTTCAGCGATTGCAACAAATGATGAGGCAAGAGCCGAGAGTGCTTATCAGGATGTAATGAAAATTGCTAGTGGTAGTTTGGCTGCTGAGGCATTGTACTACGATGCATATTTTAAATTTAAAGCGCAAGACCATGAGGGTTCAAATATATCGGTTCAGAAACTAGCGAAGGATTATGCGAGTTATAAAGAATGGGGAGGAAAAGGATTGGTGTTAATGGCAAAAAATTTCTATGCTTTGGGCGATGCTTATCAAGCCACCTATATTCTTGAAAATGTGACTTCTAATTTTACACAATATCCTGAAATTGTTTCTGAAGCACGAAGTGAATTAGCGATGATTAAGGCAAAAGAATCTAAGAGCAATTCTTCGGTTAATCCAAATGGTAACTAGAACAAAATGAAATTGAGAACAGAAATGTACAAACATATATTTATAATCTTTATTCCCGTTTTTCTTTGGAGTGTAAATGTATCGGCACAAGAGGAAGAAGGTGATGATGAAGATGGTTTAGGTACCGAAACGGTAACAGTAACCAAGGCTTATACCCCTACAATTTCGGATGCGTTTAAGATAAAATCATTGCCAGATATGAACGATTCTATCGTCCTTCAAAAAAAGGAAATAGAGTACAGTATTTTTTCGGTTCCTGTGGCATCAACATTTACCCCTTCAAAAGGAAAAGCAGCAACAGTAAAGAAAACACCTCCTCCAATTTTGTATAATTCTTATGCTTCCGTTGGGGCGGGTAATCCCGGTAATGTTTTAGCAGATTTTTATACGAGTAGATCTGTGGGTCGTGAAGATCGATTGGATGTAGGTCTAACGCATAATTCCTCTCGTGGCGATTTTGATGAGGTTACTTTCGACAATGTATTTTCCGATTCAAAATTAGACGCTTCATATTCACGACGTGACCGCGATTTTGATTGGGTCGCAAATGTTGGTTTTCAACACCAATTATACAATTGGTACGGTACACCCGAAGGAGCATTAGAATTTGCAACTGTGGATGAGAAGGATGCTCGACAGAATTACTTTATGGCTGAAGTGGGGTCTAAATTAAATATGTCTGACTCCTTTTTTAAAAGTGGAGAATTATTATATCGTCGTTTTTGGGATAAGTATAAATCTGGAGAGAATCGTGTAGTTTTCGAACCAGTATTTGATTTTCCAATTACCGATGAAGAATTGTCTTTAGGGGCTAAAGTAGATTGGGTAAATGGTAAGTTTGCTAATGCTAGTTTAAATAGCACAGATAATACAGGAGAGATTAATTACAATAATTTACAAGTAGGACTGAATCCTAATTTAAAAATTTTGCGAGATGATTTAACGCTACGATTAGGAGCGAAATTTATTTATGGAATGGATTTGGAAAATAGCGATGGTAGCTTTCATATTTATCCAGATGTAACGGCATCTTATCGTTTGTTAGACGAAGTGGCAATTGCATACGCTGGTGTGGTAGGTGATTTAAGACAAAACTCTTATTATGAATTTGTTGAAGAAAATCCGTTTGTATCGCCAACTTTATCTATGCAGCCAACCGATCAGCAATACGATGCTTATGTTGGATTGAAAGGACAATTGTTAACTAATTTAAGCTATAATATTAAAGGTTCATATAAGGCAGAAAACAGATTGCCCTTGTACAAATTGAACCCAATAAATACATTTAGAGGAGAAGGACCTTATGTTTTTGGAAATTCATTTGATGTTTTTTATGATGATGTAAAAACCTTTGGTGTTTTTGGTGAATTGAGTGTTGATGTGAATCGGAATTTCACCTTAGGTGTAAATGCAGAGTATTATTCGTATAATACTGAAACAGATAACCCAGCTTGGAACTTACCTGATTTAACAGGAAACTTTTTTATGGATTATCAAATTGGAGAGAAATGGTATATGGGAGCTAATTTGTTTTACGTAGGTAAGCGAAGTGATCTTTCGTCAACAGCATCTCCAAGTACTCCGGCCAATTTATTTGCATCTGAAATTATAGAATTAGATAGTTATTTTGATGCTAACGCCCATATAGGATATCGTTTAAATAAACAACTATCAATTTTTGCTAAGGCTGCGAATATTGCAAATAACAACTACCAACGTTGGTCGAATTATCAAGTTCAAGGGCTTCAAATTTTAGCTGGTGCAACCTATAAGTTCGATTTTTAGTGGTTGAGTAATAAGTTCAACAATTATATTTAAAGTATACCTGAGTTAATCGTTAAAAGTAAGCAGGTTAACCCTTTATAGTTCGTTTATTATTGAGGTTTCAGTATTTTTGTTATGCTATTTAAACGAAAATTTTTTGTACATGTTTACAATAAAAAATTTTAAAGTCTTATTACTCTTTGTAATTATAGGACTTTTATCTTGTTCTTCAGATTCACCTGCTCCAATGCCAACGCCCACACCTACTCCTGAGGTTGATACTGATGGCGATGGTATTTTTGATAGTAAAGAAACTACCGATGGAACTGATAAGAATAATGCATGTGACCCAATACCTGCTTCGGGTTATACGGCTTACGATTCTGCAAATGCAATATGGGCAGCAGCCGATTGTGATAATGATGGTATAACCAATGGTGATGAAGCTACAAATGGAACTGATCCTTATGTAGATGATTTAGATACTGATGGAGATGGATTGTTAGATTCAGTTGAGACAATTGATGGTACTGATGAGAATGACCCTTGTGATCCTGCACATGATGCTAATTATGACCAATATAATGCAAGCAATGCCATTTGGTCTGCAGCAGATTGTGATGGTGATGGCGTATCAAATGGAGATGAAGTAACTAATGCTACAGATCCCTATGTTGATGATCGTGTATTTGCGGTGGCGGAGTTGTTACCCAATCTTTCTGAATTAAAAATTTTTAATGGCCCAATTTCAGATTTAAAGTTTAATAGTACGTCACATGAATATGATTTAATAACACCACTATACACTGATTACGCTTTTAAATTACGTTCTATTTCACTTCCAAAAAATGCGGAAATGACCTATAATGGCGAAGGCTTATTAGAATTTCCTGATAATTCAGTAATTACAAAAACGTTCTATTATTTAAATGATGTAAGAGATGAAGCATTAGGGAAAAAGATAATTGAAACCCGCGTGTTAATTAAAAAGAGTGGAAGTTGGCAGATGGGTGAATACATTTGGAATGATGCTCAAACTGAGGCTATATTAGAAGAGTCTGATGACGTAAAAGTGGTCATTGTTGATTATAAAGATAGTGAAGGTGAATGGGAGTCAATTGCCTATGAAGTGCCGAATATGACAGCATGTATTCAGTGTCATAATAACAACGGAACTAGTTTCCCAATCGGTCCAAAAACACGAAATATGAATCTAACAATTAATGGTGTAAATCAACTGGAAAGTTTTGCAGATAAAAACATGTTAAGTGGACTTCCAGATATTTCTCAAATTGTGGTGTTGCCAGATTGGGATGATACTACAGAAACATTGGAAAATAGAGCTAGAGCTTACATGGAGGTAAATTGTGCGCATTGTCATCAACCAGGTGGTTTTAATGGAAATCCGGTAGTAGAAACTATTGATTTTAGATTTGAAACACCTTTCGCTTCAACTAATATTTCGGATAAGAAAGTTGATATAATAGAACGTATAAATAGTGGATTTCCTAATTATGCAATGCCATATACAGGTACAACTATGAAACATACAGAAGGTGTGGCATTGATTGAAGATTATATTAATAGCTTTGATTAAGGAATACTGTTAATTTATGGTGCTCTGAAATTTATAATGTAAAACTACCAAGTTTCATAGCCTTGCTCTTAAGAGGTTTATAAATTTCTAATTTTGAACTAGTTAAAGGTTCTTTATGTGTTATAAAACTAAGTTCAAATATTTGATTGTAATATTTTGTCTATTTAAAAGCGCTTCAATAATTGGACAAAACTTGGTTAAGAATGCCAGTTTCGAATCTTATGATAACTGCCCTTCTAAACTTGGTAATTTAAAGCACGATTTACAAGATTGGTCTGCACCAACCTTAGGATCAACGGATTATTTTAATTCGTGTAGTACCGCAATGGGTACCCCAGAAAATTTTAATGGATCTCAACCATCTAATTTTGGAAAAGGTTATGCAGGTCTTTATTTGTATGCTCCAGATGATTATAGAGAGTATTTACAAGTAGAATTAATGCAGCCTTTAATAAAGGGAAAAAATTATCGCGTATCTTTCTATGTTAGTCTTGCTGAGCGATCAGATTTTGCAATAAAGGAGTTTGGTGTATTGTTTTCGAACAATAAATTGGAAGTGCAGATAAAAAAGGAATTGTCTAAAATGCATTTGTACAAGCAAAAAGGATATAAATATCATTATTTGGAAATAGGATATAGTAATTTCTATTCCGATACAAAAGATTGGATTTTAGTACATACCCAATTTAAAGCAAAGGGTAATGAACGGTATATTGTTATTGGGAATTTTAAAAGCAATAAGCGAACGCGAATGTTTAAAACAAAGCGCAATGCCAACCAAGGTGCATATTATTATGTAGATATGGTTTCTGTGGTGTTAGAAGACCCACCAATACATGAAACCCAACTTGTGGCAATAACTAATGGAAAAGAAACTAAGAATATTGAGCTTGATAAAAATTACGTTTTTAAAAATGTGCTTTTTGAATTTGATAATTCAGTTCTATTAACTTCTTCGAAAAAAGAACTCGAAAAGTTAGTGCATCATCTTCAATCAAATGCAATGCTTTTTGTTACTATTAATGGACATACAGATAATATAGGATCCCCAAATTATAATTTAGAACTCTCTAAAAATAGAGCTGCAGCGGTAGCAGATTACTTAAAACAAGCGGGAATAAGTGAAAACCGAATTTCCAGTAAAGGATTTGGTAGTGAAAATCCTTTACTAGATAATAAGGATGAAATCAATCGTAAACAAAATCGTCGTGTCGAATTTGTGATTTCAAAAGCGAATAACCAATAGCTTAATAATCTGAATAATCAGTAGGGTATAAATTGTATTTATCAATATGTGATACATTGTTTTGATACTCCGGTCTAACTTTAAGTTTTGCCCACACTGGTGAGTCTGAAAAAGATTTCCAGTTTGCTGTTTGAGCTTCCTTATTTTCGTGGGTAGTCATATAAATTAAATTAGGCATATTGGCACCGGAAATAACAGTGCCATAAAACACCGCGTTAAAACCAAGACTGTCAAATAAAGGAACTTCACCACCAGCATTAAACATATCTACCTTATTTATATGTTGTTTTTCTGTTGCTGATTCATAGCTTCTCAATTCATAAACTCGGTCTTTTCTCGGTCCTTTTAGTTTAGGTACTTCCATTTTTGGCATATCAATAAAAGCCTTAACTAAAATAGTCTGAATTCTTTTATAGGGGGCATTATCATGAGCTGCTTCTAAATAAGTACTTCCTTTTGTATTATGAAGTTTGTTATCTATCAACTTCTCATTTGTAGCAAGAAAATCATCTATAGTTTTAAATGGAACTAGAACATATGTTTTGCCAATAACAGAATCTCGGTCTTTAAAAACGCCAATTGTTGGTATACCCATTTCTTTGAGCGCTGGTAAATAAGCATCTTTTAAGTAATTATCTGTGGTTGCTACTTGTTGTTCGTTGTCAAAAGAATATATTTTAAGTTGATAAAATTCTTGTTGGTTATCCTGTGCAGATGTATTTGAGCTAATTAACAAGGCAATGCCAAGTATAAATGCGAGTTGCTTGAATGTAAATTTCATAATAGTATTAAAGTTATTTTTATTAAACATAATGAAGCCAATTGGAATATCCTATTAAGATCATTAAAGTTTGGTCAATTTCACAAAAAGGTTATTTTTGTTAGGCTCAGGTAGTTGCTTGTGCTAAATCTAAATTCAAAAGATATGAGATTCATAAAATTAGTTTTTTTAGTATTCGTGTTTACAACAATGCTTTCAACCAATTTTTTACAAGCAAACCTTAAAATGAAGTCATTAGAGATTTTAAGGGAAGTTAAGGATGTAGTTCTAGGTTCATGGGATTATTATGTGCCCGGAGTAGAGCCAGCTTATGCGAATGGCGTAATGCATGTAACTAATTTGAAAGGTGATTATAATGTGAATTTAGAATTGCCAGGTGGTACAATACCAACTAATAATGTTGAAGTAAATGGTAATGAAATTACTTTTGATTTATATGTTGAAGGTATGCTTGTAGATGTGAAGATTGTAATTGATGGAGATGCTTTAACAGGGTCAGGTAATACGGATCAAGGGCCGTTTACAATGACCGGGACTCGTAAGAAATAAATTGATAAAACTTGATGAATTTAGGAAATAAAAAAACCGTCAACCTATGCCTGACGGTTTTTCTTATTTAAGTTTTTCCTAATTAGATTTTAATAGGTAAACTAACTCTTGTAGTTCCCCAACCCATAATCATATTGGTTCCGCCATCAGCTTCATCAAAAGCAATTGAAAAAGCTTCCAACGAATCACCACTAGTACTTACAGAAGCCTTAACTCTAGCTACATCTGCTGATTTTTCATAACTATAAGCTCCCCATTGGTTTAAGTTTTTGTTTAAAATAATTGTCCATTCTGTGCTACCTGGAACTGAGAATAAAGAATATGTACCGGCTTTGACTGCAGAATCGCCTATGGTAGCATCTTTGTAAAAAGTTATCTCTACAGCTTCGTTAGCACCAGTGCGCCATACTTCACCAGCTTTGGCTAATTCAGAAACAGAACGCCCTTTTAGTTGAGGTCGACTATAAATAACTTTTATACTTTTTTCAGAACTTTTATGTCCAGATGGAAAAGTTTCAATATCGGCAGGGCTTTTATCCAGTCCGCTAAAATTTTGAGCATTCGCTTGTGTAGCGAAGGCCATAGCAATCGCCATAAAAGCGATAGTAAGTAAGTTTCTCATAATGTGTTTGTTTTTTCTTGGATTTATCCCAAAGTTAGAAAAGTTAAAACTAATTCAATCTACTAGAATTAGGAATATTGAAGTCGTTAAATTTTACACAACTTACATAATACAATATTCTACTCGTTGAATTATGTTCAAAAATATTAAATTATATAAAAATTCAAATAAAGTATTACAATGTGTAATCAAAATGTGTATTTGTGTTTCAATATTTAATTAATAGACGCATATTTGCCTTTCAATTAGATAATAATTAGATTATGTGTGGAATTGTATGTGCTTTTGATTTAAAGCAAGAAGCAGAAGGTTTAAGACCTCAGGTTTTAGAAATGTCTAAGAAAATTAGACATAGAGGTCCGGATTGGAGTGGTATTTATAGTGATGATAAAGTTATAATGGCTCATGAAAGATTGGCTATTGTAGATCCAGCATCTGGGCAGCAACCATTATTTAGCGAAGACAAAAATTTGGTTTTAGCAGCCAATGGTGAAATATACAATCATCGCGAATTAAGAAAACAATTTGAAGGCAAATACAATTTTCAAACTGCCTCTGATTGCGAAATAATATTAGCATTATACAAAGAAAAAGGTGTCGATTTTATTGATGAAATGAATGGCATTTTTGGTTTCGCTTTATATGACGTTGAGAAAGATGAGTATTTTATTGCTAGAGACCATATGGGAATTATTCCATTATATATTGGATGGGATCAAAATGGAACTTTTTATGTTGCTTCAGAATTAAAAGCTTTAGAAGGAGTTTGTACCAAAATTGAACTTTTTCCTCCGGGACATTACATGTCTAGTAGTGATGGTAAGTTTGTAAAATGGTGGAATCGTGAATGGCGCGAATATGAGGCAGTAAAAGAAAATGAAACTAGTATTGCGGCTGTAAAAGAAGCGTTAGAAGCAGCGGTGCATAGACAATTAATGAGTGATGTGCCATACGGAGTATTGTTGTCTGGGGGCTTAGATTCTTCAGTAACATCTGCCATTGCTAAGAAATACGCACAAAAAAGAATTGAGTCTGATGATACATCAGAAGCATGGTATCCACAATTGCATTCTTTTTCAGTAGGGTTAGAAGGTTCACCAGATTTGGCAGCTGCACAAAAAGTAGCTGATTATATCGGTACAGTACACCACGAAATTAAATTTACAATTCAAGAAGGATTGGATGCCATAAAAGACGTTATCTATAATATAGAAACCTATGATATTACCACAATTCGTTCTTCGACTCCAATGTATTTAATGGCAAGGGTTATTAAGTCTATGGGAATTAAAATGGTACTATCTGGAGAGGGTGCAGATGAGATATTTGGAGGTTATTTATACTTTCATAAAGCTCCTAATGCCCAAGAATTCCATGAAGAAACAGTTCGTAAGTTAGACAAGCTACACATGTATGATTGTTTAAGAGCAAATAAAAGTTTGATGGCATGGGGAATTGAAGGTCGTGTACCGTTTTTAGATAAAGAATTTATAGATGTTGCAATGCGTTTAAACCCTGAAGATAAAATGATTAATGGGGAACGTATGGAAAAGTGGATTATAAGAAAAGCTTTTGAAGATATGTTGCCAGAAAGTGTTGCGTGGAGACAGAAAGAACAATTCTCTGATGGCGTAGGATATAGTTGGATTGATACCTTAAAAGAAGTTGTTGATGAAGCTGTTTCAGATGAGCAATTAGCGAATGCGAAATTTAGATTTCCAATTCAAACTCCGCAAAACAAAGAGGAATTTTATTATCGTTCTATCTTCGAAGAGCATTTTCCTTCCGATGCGGCTGCATTAAGTGTACCTCAAGAAGCAAGTGTTGCGTGTAGTACACAAATCGCATTAGAGTGGGATGAGGCATTTAAGAACATGAATGAGCCTTCAGGAAGAGCTATTGCTAAAGTACATGATAAAGCGTATTAAAAATTTAAATCAATAGTTGATTTTTAAGTCAAAACCCTGCTTTTTAGCAGGGTTTTTCTTTTGGTAAACTTCGTCCTAGTATTGATGTTTAGTACAGAAAATGCTTTTTTTAGCAGTGTCAAATTTTCCACAATAGTTGTTAATAACTTAGGGGTTAATAAAGTCTGATAAGACTATGTTTTATAGGGTATTGCGTATATTTGTAAGATTGCAAAATTTGAATTGAAAACAACTCAATAATTTATGAGCGAAGAAGCTAAAAACGAAGGTCAAGAAAACGAAAAACCTCAGAGTGCCCAAAATAATGATAGTGCACCAATGAAGGATTATTCAGCCGATAGTATTCAGGCCTTAGAAGGAATGGAGCATGTTCGTATGCGACCATCCATGTATATTGGTGACGTTGGCGTGCGAGGATTACACCATTTGGTTTACGAAGTAGTAGATAACTCTATTGATGAGGCAATGGGAGGCCATTGTGATACTATTAGTGTAACTATAAATGAAGATAATTCGGTAACTACGCAAGATAATGGTAGAGGTATTCCTGTAGGGTTACATAAAAAAGAAGGTGTTTCTGCGCTGCAAGTTGTAATGACTAAGATTGGAGCAGGGGGTAAGTTTGATAAAGACTCTTATAAAGTTTCTGGTGGTTTGCATGGTGTTGGTGTTTCTTGTGTAAATGCCCTATCAAGCCATTTGAGAGCTACTGTTCATAAAGACGGAAAAATTTGGGAGCAAGAATATGAAAGAGGTAAAGCGCTTTATCCAGTTAAAAGTATTGGTGAAACTGATATTCGAGGAACCATTGTTACTTTTAGTCCGGATACAACCATATTCAAGCAAACTATAGAATATAGTTACGAGACGCTTGCTAATCGTATGCGTGAACTTTCATTCTTAAATAAAGGTGTTACCATCAGTATAATGGACAAACGCCAAAAGGATAAAGAAAGTGAAACAGGTTATGTTGGCGAAACTTTTTATTCTGATGAAGGATTAAAAGAATTTGTTAAATTCTTAGATGGTACTCGTGAAGCATTGATACAGAATGTTATTTCTATGGAAGGCGAGAAGAATGACATTCCTGTGGAAGTTGCGATGACCTATAATACTTCGTATACAGAGAATTTACATTCGTATGTAAACAATATTAATACGCATGAAGGAGGTACTCATTTATCTGGTTTTAGAAGAGGATTAACAAGTACTCTAAAAAAATATGCTGATACGTCTGGAATGCTCGATAAGTTGAAATTTGAGGTTCAAGGTGATGATTTTCGTGAAGGCTTAACAGCAATTGTTTCTGTAAAAGTTGCAGAGCCGCAATTTGAAGGTCAGACTAAAACAAAATTGGGTAACAGAGAAGTCTCTTCTGCTGTTAGTCAGGCTGTGTCAGAAATGTTGACAAACTATTTGGAGGAACATCCAGACGATGCCAAGATAATAGTTCAAAAAGTAATTCTTGCTGCACAAGCAAGACATGCTGCAACCAAAGCTAGAGAAATGGTTCAGCGAAAAACGGTTATGAGTATTGGTGGTTTACCTGGAAAACTATCAGATTGCTCAGATCAAGACCCAGTAAATTGTGAGGTATTCCTAGTAGAGGGAGATTCGGCAGGTGGAACGGCTAAACAAGGACGTGATAGATTTTTTCAAGCAATACTTCCATTACGTGGTAAAATATTGAATGTTGAAAAGGCGATGCCGCATCGTGTTTTTGATAACGAGGAAATCAAAAATATTTATACCGCATTAGGTGTCTCTATTGGTACAGAAGATGATAGTAAAGCTTTAAATATAGAAAAGTTACGTTATCATAAAGTTGTAATTATGTGTGATGCCGATGTAGATGGTAGTCATATCGAAACATTGATATTAACCTTCTTCTTTAGATACATGCGAGAGTTAATAGATAGTGGTCATGTTTACATTGCTACTCCTCCTTTATATTTAGTTAAGAAAGGACAAAAAAAGCGATACGCTTGGAGTGATGAAGAACGCGATGAAATAGCAGATAGCTATAGTGGCGGAGTGAGTATACAACGATATAAAGGTCTTGGTGAAATGAATGCGGAACAATTGTGGGATACTACAATGAATCCTGAATTTAGAACCTTACGTCAAATAACAATTGAGAATGCTACAGAAGCTGATCGAGTGTTCTCCATGTTAATGGGTGATGAGGTGCCGCCAAGAAGAGAGTTTATTGAGAAAAATGCGGTTTACGCGAATATTGATGTTTAAATTTTAATCGGTTGTAAATCAATTAAATTTATAAAAAAACCCAGCAGATTGCTGGGTTTTTCTTTGCACAAATCAAAGAACCCTAAACTTATGTAGCGTAAAGTTCAGGGTTTTTTAAATTGAGGTAAAAGGGGGTTCGAATTGTAGGTTACAATTATTCTCTTATGGCTAATAAATTACCATCTGTATATTCTAACATGTCACCATCTAAAGTACCTACCATACTTACTTTGTTTTCAGGTAAATCTGTGCCAGGATATGTTATGGTATAAACACCATTATCTTCAGTCCATCTAAAATCAGTTTTATAGTCTAATACGTTGTTATTGTATTGTTGATATCTGCCAAGATAGGCATCATTAAAAGTCCATTCATGAGTGACATTTTCATTGCTTTTATTTGCATTGGAAATAGTCTTATCATTCCATATTCCAATTATAGGATCATTGTTTTCTTCTATTTGAGAACAACTGGTTAATAAAAGAACTACTACTAGGGCGAAAAATGAGATTGTATTTTTCATAATTTCAATATTTCAGGTTAGGGGACATTATTAAAACGAGCTCCGAAGTGCTATTATTAGTGCGTTTCGATGAGATACACCCTGTTTAGTGATTCTTCGACGAACGAATATGTTTTTTAACAGGTGTGTAGTTTGTCGATCGGTATAATGACTGTTTTATCCGATGAAAAATTCGATGAAATACATATTGATTCTGAAGTCAACATTTCAATTGTGAATAGTAGATTTTTAGTAAATAAAAGAGGTAGAAAAAAGTATTCTAATTTTCAATTAAAAAATTGCATTGCATTAATGTAAAATTGTTAGAAGATGTGGTTTACTTCGTACGACAGATTATAAAATGTATTTCGATTATATTGAAAATTAAAAACCCAGAGATTTTGTTTTTACAAAATCACTGGGTTTTAACATTAGGGGGTAATCGAAGGTTTCGAATTGTAGGTTACAATTATTCTCTTATGGCTAGAAGACTACCGTTTGTAAATTCTAACATATCTCCTTCAATAGAACCTGTCATACTAACCTTATTAGAAGGCATATCTGTTCCAGGGTATGTTATCGTATATACTCCGTCTTCTTCAGACCATTTAAAATCTGTTTTAAAATCTAATTTATTGTTGTTGTAACTTTGGTATCTTCCAAGATACGCATCGTTAAAAATCCATTCATGACTTTGAGTTTCGATACTTTTTTCAGCTTCAGAAAAACTCTTGTCGTTCCATATTCCAATGATTGGATCATTATTGTCTTCTATCCTAGTACAGTTAGCTGCAAAAATGATAGCTAAAATGGCTAAAAATGAATATAAACGTTTCATAATAAGTAGGTTTCGGGTGTGACCTTTATTAAAACGTAATACATCTAATTATTATTCGCAAGATTCGATGTATGGTATCATTTTATCGTTTTCTTCGATGTAAGTCAGAGTTTTTTAACAAGAGTGCATTTTATCGATCGTTGTAATGACAATTTTTATCGATTAATGATTCGATAAAATACATGGTTGCTTTAAAATCAGTATTTTTGATATCCAAAAAATAGGAAAAATCACTTTAAAACATAAAAAAGTATGAAAGTTACCGTAGTTGGCGCTGGTGCAGTTGGCGCAAGTTGTGCAGAGTATATTGCAATTAAGAACTTTGCTTCTGAAGTAGTCTTATTAGATATTAAAGAAGGTTATGCAGAAGGAAAAGCTATGGACCTTATGCAAACTGCTTCATTAAATGGTTTTGATACTAAAATTACAGGAACGACATCAGATTATTCTAAATCAGCGAATAGTGATATTGCGGTTATAACATCTGGAATTCCAAGAAAACCAGGAATGACTCGTGAAGAATTGATTGGCATTAATGCAGGAATCGTTAAAACGGTTTCGGAAAACCTAATTAAGCATTCACCAAATGTCATCCTTATAGTAGTTAGTAATCCTATGGATACAATGACTTACTTGGTGCATAAGACTACTGATCTGCCTAAGAACAGAATTATTGGTATGGGTGGAGCTTTAGATAGTGCGCGTTTTAAATATCGTTTAGCAGAGGCTTTAGAGTCACCAATATCTGATGTTGATGGAATGGTAATTGGTGGTCATAGTGATAAAGGAATGGTGCCATTAACATCTCATGCAACAAGAAATAGTGTAAAAGTTTCTGAGTTTTTATCAGAAGAGCGCTTAACGCAAGTTGCTGAAGATACTAAGGTGGGTGGGGCTACACTAACAGGTCTTTTAGGAACTAGTGCTTGGTATGCTCCAGGTGCAGCTGTTTCAGGATTAGTTCAAGCTATTGCTTGCGACCAGAAAAAAATGTTTCCTTGTTCAACTTATTTAGAAGGTGAATACGGATTAAATGATCTTTGCATTGGAGTGCCTGTTATTTTAGGTAAAAATGGTATCGAACAAATCGTAGATATTCCATTAACAGAAGCAGAAAAGGCTAAAATGCAAGAAAGTGCGGCTGGTGTTTCTAAGACAAATGGTCTTTTAGAACTCTAGTAAATACAGAACAAATACATCATAATAGGGCGTATCGGACAAAAGGTACGCCCTTTTGCTTTGCTAATATCTTATAATAAAGTTGTCTAATCCTTAAGTAAAAGCATATATTTGCAGGCTGTAAGGAAAAAAATCAATTAATTTAGTTAAATAATGCAAAATAAAGGACTTATAAAGCTTTTTGCTTTCTTGTTCGGGTTAGTTAGTATTTACCAACTATCCTTTACGTTTGTTACAAACAAAGTTGAAAAAGAGGCAAATGTTTTTGCCAATAGTCGCATCTCAGAAAGCGAAGATGATTATATCAACAAAAGAGAAGATCTTGAAGTTCGTTATCTAGATTCTATCGGAGATGTTTCAGTTTTTGGCTATACAGATTATAATGATGCCAAGAAAAAAGAACTTAATAAAGGACTTGACCTTAAGGGTGGAATTAACGTAACACTTCAGATTTCGGTTAAGGATATATTAAAAGGACTTGCCAACAATACTAAGAATCCAGTTTTTAATAAGGCTTTAGCTGATGCTGATTTAGCATCAAAAAGTAGTGACGACACTTATCTCGATTTATTTTTTGATGCTTGGGATAACATTAAAGGAGATTCAAAATTAGCTTCACCAGATATCTTTTTTACAAAGGGTCTTAGTGAGGAGATTGGAAGTATGGACGATGCTACTGATGATTCTGTAAAAAGAATCTTAAGAACAAAAGTAGATGAATCTGTAGAATCAGCTTTTGAAGTACTACGTGAGCGTATTGATGGGTTTGGTGTTACACAACCAAATATTCAACGTGAGGGTAATTCAGGGCGTATTTTAGTTGAACTTCCCGGAGCAAGAGATATAGCAAGAGCACAAGACCTTTTGTCAAGTACGGCACAATTAGAGTTTTGGGAAACTTACGAAACAGGTAATCAGAATATTCTAAAGTTCTTCTACGATGCTAACATGAAGCTAAAGGATATTTTGGAGCCTACAGTACAAGAAGAAGAAACAATAACAAAAGCAGAATCTGAAATTGATTCACTTTTATCAGATGTAGCTCAAGATTCATTGGATTTAGCAAATGAGTTTAATCCTCTTTTAAGCAAATTTGAGCCGGCTCCTTTAGGTTATGCAGTTGGTTCTGCTGCAGTAAAAGATACAGCAGAAGTAGGATCTTATTTAAGAATGCCTGAAGTAAGAAGGTTGTTACCTAATGAAATTCAGTTTACAAAATTTTTCTGGGAGCGTCCAGCTGATGAAAATGCAGAGCGTGTACGTCTTTTTGCTGTAAAGGCAAGTAGAGATGGTGTGCCAAGAATGAGTGGTGATGTAGTGTCAGATGCTAGTGATATTTTTGATGAATATAATAAGCCTGCCATTAGCGTAAATATGAACGTTAGAGGAGCCAAGGAATGGGAGAAGCTAACTGGTGATGCATTCAATAACCAAACCGGTATTGCAATAGTTTTAGATAATAAAGTTTATACGGCACCTGGTGTTTCTTCAGGACCTATTTCAGGTGGAAGTACACGTATTACTGGTCCTAATTTTACAATTACTGAAACAAAAGATATCGCTAACGTTTTACGGGCTGGTAAACTTCCCGCTTCTGCTGAAATCATTCAATCAGAGATTGTTGGTCCTTCTTTAGGTCAAGAAGCAATTAATAGTGGCTTTATGTCTTTTATGATTGCCATGTTAATTGTATTAATATGGATGGTATTCTATTATGGTAAAGCAGGAATTTTTGCAGATATAGCGTTGCTTTTCAATATTTTATTAATATTTGGAGTGTTAACTAGCTTAGGTGCAGTCTTAACCTTACCAGGTATTGCGGGTATTGTATTAACCATAGGTATGTCAGTTGATGCGAACGTACTTATTTTTGAGCGGATTAAAGAAGAATTAGATAAAGGTAAGGGTAAGCGTGAAGCAGTTCAAGATGGTTTTAGTAACGCCTTGTCTTCAATCTTAGATGCGAATATTACGACTGGTCTAACAGCAATTATCTTATTTGTTTTTGGAACAGGACCTATTAAAGGTTTCGCAACTACCCTATTAATCGGTATTCTAACTTCATTATTTACAGCAATATTTATTACAAGATTACTTGTAGATTGGTATTTAAGTGGTAGAGAAAGAAGATTAGATTTCAGTACAGGTTTAACAAAGAATTTGTTTAAGAATATTAAAATTGATTTCTTATCTAAACGAAAAATAGCATATATCTTTTCAGCTGTTCTAGTGGGGATTGGAATATTCTCATTGGCGACAAAAGGTTTGCAACAAGGTGTAGATTTTATTGGTGGACGTTCATATCAAATACGTTTCGAAAAAGTTGTGAACCCTTCTGAAATTGCTTCAGAACTAAATACTGTGTTTGGTAGTGGTACAATGGTGAAAACCTTTGGAGAAGCAAATCAAATAAAAGTTACAACACCATATAAAGTGGATGTTGAAGGTATTGAGGTTGATAATGAGATTCAGAATAAATTATTCACTTCTTTACAAAAGTATTTACCAGACGGCATGTCATATGATAGCTTTGTTCTTGGAGCAGAAGGTAAAGCAATCGGAATTATGCAATCTATGAAAGTAGGTCCTACTATTGCAGATGATATTAAAAAGAATGCATTCTTGGCGATAATTGGATCTTTGGCAGTTGTCTTTTTATACATCTTATTTAGGTTTAGAAAATGGCAATTTTCATTAGGAGCAGTAGTTGCAGTTTTCCATGATGTTATGATTGTACTAGGAGTTTTCTCCATTTTTGGAAAGATTATGCCATTTAACATGGAAATTGATCAAGCCTTCATTGCTGCAATCTTAACGGTAATTGGTTATTCATTAAATGATACCGTTGTAGTATTTGACCGTATTCGTGAGATTGTTGATGAGAAAGGATGGAAAGGTGGTTCAAATATTAATCTAGCATTAAATAGCACTTTAAGTCGTACATTAAATACTTCTTTAACTACTTTAGTAGTGTTATTAGCAATTTTCACATTCGGTGGTGAATCTTTAAGAGGATTTATGTTTGCAATGATTATAGGTGTTGTTATTGGTACTTATTCTTCTGTGTTTATCGCAACACCAACTATGTTTGATACGTTAAAGAAGAAGATTCAGGACGGTAGTCAACAATAAATAATAGAATTAAAATAAAAAAAGCCACTATTTAGTGGCTTTTTTTATGCTTCCAATTGAACCTTGATCCGTTTTTTTTAATTCATAGATATAGTTTGGATTTAAATCAGGTTCCGTACGATGGGAAACGAAAATTATTGCGGTTTCACTTTCATTAGAAAATTTGTTCACCAAACGAACAAATAGTGATGCACTTTCATCATCTAAACCAGCAGTGGGTTCATCAAAAATTAAAAGCACAGGGTGTTTTATCATTGCTCTTGCACACATTATTAATCGCTTCTGCCCCATACTAAGGTCATGAAAAAGTTTTGTTCTTAAGTCCCACATGTTAATTAATTGCAACCAAGCCTTGGCCGTTCTTAATTGTATTTCTGTTGGTGTAGTATAAAGCCCAATAGAATCGTTTAGGCCACTTATTATCATGTTTTCAACGGAATGGTAACCTGTAAACTTATCAGTCATAGAAGGGGTGAAGTATCCAATTTTCTTTTTAATATCCCATACACTTTCACCACTTCCTTTTTTAGTTCCAAATATGAATAATTCTTGACCATAACCTTTAGGGTTCTCACCGGTAATCATTGAAAGTATAGTCGTTTTACCAGTACCATTATTGCCTTTAAGTTCCCAGAAATCTCCTTTTCGTATTATTAGATTAATATTCTTTAAAACAGGTTTGTCTAAGTAGGAAACGTTGACACCTTTTAATTCAATTAATATATTATTGGTATATACTAATTTTTCTATCGGTGATGGAATGGTACCTGAGTATCTATACTTAGCTTTGCTTTCTTTGGTGTTAAAAGAATTAAGTACTATTATTTCTTCTTTATTTAGTTTGAAATAAGAATCAATAAAAGGTAGAATATCTGACTTTCTACTAATTATTTGAATTAATAATACAGTATCGCTAATTTGTTTTAGCTTTTCTTTTAAGTTAGCCTGTGATGTTACATCGAGATTGTCAAAAGGATTGTCTAGTATTATATAATCTGGTTTATTCTTTAGAATATGAGCAAGCAAAGCTTTTTTTTGTTCCCCACTAGACATTGTTTTTAAAGCTTGTATAGCTGTGTCGGTAATAACTTTATTTCCATGTCGATCTTCAAGGTCAATAAATTTTGCCAAAGCAATTTTTGAAAATAACACACCATTTAAATTCTTTAATCTTTCAAAACCTTTTGGTGGATTCCGATTTAAAATTGATGTGATAAAATGACCTTTGTTAGAATTGTTATCTATAAATAGAGCCCAGTGATTTTTGTTGTTCATTTTAGCTTTTGGTAAGGTAATTTGTATTCGAAGTATCGCTAGTTTCTTTTCAAATTTAATTCAAATTAATCAAGCTAAAATTATATCACAAAAAATAAGGTATACGATTAATATATTACAGGATATTCAATTGTTGGCTCATAAAGTTTAGGTTATTTTGTTTTTGCTCAAAAAAAATAACAATATGACAATTGGAGTGTTTAAAGAAACAGTTGGGAATAAGGTAGGACTTGTACCAGTTGTGGTTAAAAAGTTAATAGCCAATGGTTACAATGTGTTAATCGAAAACGAGGCTGGACGAAATTCTTTTTTTGCGAATACCGATTTTGAGGAGGCTGGAGCAACTATTTGTACGAGGGCTGATATTTTTGAAAAGGCAAATATTTTAATCTCATTTACGGTTTTATCTGATGTAGAAATTGAACTATTAAGAAGGGATCAAATTTATATTTCTCATTTTAAACCGTTTGTTCAAAAGGATATAACTGATAAATTAAAATCACAAGATGTATGGGCTTTTAGTTTGGATATGATTCCGCGTTCATCGATAGCACAATCAATGGATGTATTGTCTTCAATGGCTTCTATTGCGGGTTACAAAGCAGTGTTGCGCGCAGCTGATTTGTTGCCACGATATTTGCAAATGATGATAACATCTGCAGGTAGTATTAAACCGGCTAAAGTTTTTGTTATCGGTGCAGGAGTAGCGGGTTTACAGGCAATCGCTACTGCTAAAAGATTGGGTGCAATTGTGGAGGCTATTGATACAAGATTAGAAACTGAGGATGAAGTAAAAAGTCTCGGAGGAAAGTTTTTAAAAGTTGAAGGTGCAAATCAGGCAACGGATCAAGGTTATGGCGCTGAGCAAAATCAGGAATTTATTGATAAGCAACGCCAAATGATGTTCGATGCTATTTCTAATTCAGATATCGTAATCTGCACAGCTACCGTAAGGGGAAATAAAGCTCCAGTGATTGTGACAAAAGAAATGGTTGACACCATGCGAAGAGGTTCGGTAATAGTGGACTTAGCTGCAGATGCAGGAGGAAATTGCGAATATTCGCAGAATAATAAAACTGTAGTAACCGAAAATTATGTTCAAATTGTTGGTGATTCTGATCTTTCTGATGCTGCGGTGGTCGACGCAAGTACACTTTTTGCAAATAATGTTTTTAACTTTTTAAAGTATATAACTTCTAGTGAATTACAATTGAGAACAGATCTTGAAGAGGACGAAATTTTTACTTCTTCATGTATCGCTAGACCAACTAAAAATTAGAGAATGAATTCGATTATCACATTTATAGAGCAAAATATGGAGATTATTTATCTGCTAACTTTTGCAATTTTTCTAGGTTTTGAAGTAATATCAAAAATACCAACGGTTTTACATACGCCACTAATGTCGGGTTCTAATGCTATAAGTGGTGTGGTTTTAATTGGCGCTATCTTACTTATTCGTGTTACAGAACCCACGAATTATTTGGCTTTAATTTTGGCAACCTTAGGTATTATTTTGGGTACTATTAATTTGGTTGGGGGTTTTGCTGTTACAGGTAGAATGTTAGAAATGTTCAATAAGAAAAAGAACAAGAAAAAATAGAATAATCATGATAGTATTTGATATAGTATTATTCATAGCAGCGGTTTTATTAATAATTGGCTTACGTAAATTATCACATCCAGATTCTGCAAGTCGTGGAAATCTGTTAGCCGCAATTGCGTTGGCATTAGGTGTGGTTATAGCTATTTTTTATCCTTTAGAAACTCAAAATAATAATTACGGCTATATTGGTTTAGGAATTTTAGTAGGTGCTATTATTGGAATTGTTTCTGCGAAAAAGGTGGCCATGACGGAAATGCCAGAAATGGTTTCTTTATTTAATGGATTTGGTGGATTATCTGCCGGTTTAATTTCATTGGTATGGTTAATTAATAATACATCTTCGGGAACTGCTTTAGATTTAGGTGTTGTTTTGTTTAACTTATTTCTAGGTTTAGTTGCCTTTAGTGGTAGTGTGATAGCCTACGGTAAATTGAGTGGGAAACTAAAAGACGAACATCTGAAAATTCCATTGAGTACTGTTTTAAATATTGTATTGTTAATGGTAACAATAGGAGCTATTTTTTACTTTGCTTACCTGGGTGTGCTCACTACATTGCAACTTGCTTTATTTCTTGTGTTTTCACTTTTGTATGGTGTTGTATTTGTGGCGCCAATTGGTGGAGCAGATATGCCAGTAGTTATTTCGTCTTTAAATTCATTAACAGGAATTACGGCTGCAGTATCAGGTATTATTACGGATAATAAATTGATGTTGCTTGGTGGAGTTTTAGTTGGTTCTTCCGGAATTATTTTGACGCTATTAATGTGTAAGGCAATGAATAGGCCTTTATTGAGTGTGATATTCGGTAATTTCTCATCCGCTCAAGGTTCGGAAAATCAAGTTCATGGTAATGCTAAGGAAGTAACACCTGCGGATTTAGCAGTACAATTGGCTTATTCGCAGCGCGTTTGTGTGGTGCCAGGCTACGGAATGGCCGTTGCACAAGCACAAAAAATAGTAAAGGAAGTAGAAGAGCTTTTGGATGAAAAAGATGTTGAATTTAAATATGCTATTCACCCTGTAGCGGGTAGAATGCCAGGCCATATGAATGTATTGTTGGCAGAAGCGGATGTTTCGTATGATAAATTATTAGATCTAGATGATGCTAATAGTTATTTAGATACCACTGATGTTGCTATTATTGTAGGTGCCAATGATGTTGTTAACCCATCGGCCTTGGATGATCCTTCTAGTAAAATTTATGGGATGCCGATTCTGAACTTGGCAAAAACTAAAAATGTTGTGGTCTTAAAAAGAAGTATGAATCCAGGATATGCCGGTATACAAAATCCATTATTTTTTAAAGACAATACAAAAATGCTTTTTGGTGATGCCAAAAAAAGCATAGCGATTATTCTTCGTGAGTTAAAAGAGGTGTAATAAAATTTTCTATAAAATTTTTAAACTTGACTAAAAAGTTAGTGAAGATATATACATATCTTTAGGAGGAATTAAAATTACCAAACCAACCAAGTAATTATACAAATCATTTAAACTTAATAAATGCCAAATAAAATTATGAGGCATTGGATACTTTTGTTTGCATTATTAGGATCCTTTGTTTGTAACGCTCAAAAAAACAACACCTACCCGAAAGCTAATGACCCGCTACATGTAAAAGTTAAGAAGTATGAGGCTTTAACTTTAGATAACCATTGGAATGAAGGAACAATTATGTTTCAAGTGTATCATCCTCCAGGAGGAAAAGATATGCCAGGTTTTGGAAGTCATTCAGATTTAATTGATGCTACTGGGGAAATGTTGGTAGCTTATTCATGTAAATATGCTATCACCAAAAAGCAGTCCGATAAAAAAATCGCAGATCAAGTATTTGAAGGAATTTTAAAGGCAGAACGAGTTACAGGGGTGCCTGGGTTACTGTCGAGAGGTTTTTATAAGACAGAAGAGCCTCAGTGGTTTGAAAAAATGTGGTATGATGAATGGCACACGTCTAGTTCCATGCCTGGTTATCGTTGGCTTGGTGATCAGAGTATTGACAAGTTAGTTTCTGTATTTCATTCATTAGGTATGTATTATGAACTTTGTGCAGACCTAGAACAAAAAGAAAAAGTTTCAGGTCTGCTCAGTCGCTTTATAGGGAAAATCGTTAATGACAATTTTCGAATAATGGATTTGGATGGTAAATTGACTCTATGGGGAAATATGTGTCCCGATTTACCACATAACAAATTGAATTCATTAGTGGCACTTGCTGCTGTAAAGGTGGCACATCAAATTACTGGTGAAGCAAGGTTTGCATCTGCTTATAAATTATTAATTGATACGTATCATTATGACGATAGGCAGCTATTAAGTAACCATTTATATCCTGAAAATATGCGTCATATTTGGGATGATTACCATGCGGTAAGAAGTTTATACATGGTTATGAAATATGAAAACAATCCAAAATTGCTCAATAAGTATCGGATGACTTTAAATCGACAGTGGCACGTTTGGAAGGACATTACATTTGAATCGGAAAGTACTATTTTCTATATTATGCTTTATGATTTATTAACTAAAGAGGGGAAGATGGAGGATCCAGCTAGAATTGAGGTCTTAAAAAATATGAATGGACACGCCAGAAGAATGAGAACTTTTAAGGTACCCAATAAAGATGGAACAAAAAAGGAGATAAAAACTGAATATGATCATGCGTCAACAGCTTTTATTAGAAACTATTGGTTTGGTAGATATTTTGGATTTATAGACCCATCTTGGTAATGCATAAAAGATAGAGAACTATGAGAAAATGGTTAAAGAAAATTGGAACTGCTTCGATATTTAGTATTGTGACCTTAATGATAATTGCCGCGGATAATGCAGCTGAAAAAGAAATCACAGCTCCTGAGGGAATGGTATATGTTCCAGCTGGTCCCTTTATAATGGGTAGCGATATTGATGATCCAGATTCTAGTCCGCAACATATTGCAGAGACGATTGCTTTTTATATCGATAAATATGAAGTTAGTAATGCGGAATATGCAACGTTCGATTCTAATTATAGCTATAATGAAGGCGATGGTGAAAGAGCGGCTACTATTAATTGGGATCAAGCAAATGCCTATGCTAAGTCAATAGGTAAAAGATTGCCGACAGAAATAGAATGGGAAAAAGCTGCACGAGGAACGGATGGCAGAATGCTACCTTGGGGTGATTTTTATGATGATAGTTTTGTTATTTATTCGAAAAAGAATACTCGGGGACAATCTATAGCCAAACCAGCTAGTCCCTATGGCTGTTTTGATATGGCAAGTAGTGTATGGGAGTGGACTGCAGATTGGTATCAACAGTACCCAGGAAATACGCACAACATGGAAGAATATGGTGAAAAGTATAAAGTAATAAGAGGAGGCTCTACTTTCAATAATTTTGCATGCTTCACAACCTTTCATCGCTATTATGTTCACCCTATTGATACTAGAGCTTATCCAATTGGTATGCGATTAGTTAAGGATATTGAATAGGTTTGAATCTGCATCATTTAATTGTGAATGGAACACTCCATATTCATTTAAAAGCATAGGATAAATATGTAGTGCTTTTATGGTTGTCTAATTATTTCCTTTAAATGAACATTGAATAGATTATAATTCCTGTTAAAACTTTAAGAGCAAAATTTATAAGTGTCATCAAGTACGAATTTAACACTATAGAAAAGATAGTCTATCGCTATTGAAAAATTTACAGGCACCCGCATACATTCAAATTCATTCAATTGTTTTACGCTTTGTAACCCGATGATAAAAATGATTTAGAAAATAATTGTTGTAGGTGTAGTTGCAAATATGGAATAGATTTATAAGCATTTTTAAAATATAGATAGTTAAACCTTCGGTCGGAGATTGAAAAAAATCAATTTTAAATGTATCTTTTTTTATTTTTCTTGGTCTACTTAATGAAACGTAAAATAATTTAGGTATGAATAATTGTAAATGCACTAATTGTGAGTGCGCTAAGTGTAATTGTAATAATTGTTTAGAAAATGGTTGTCCTTGTACTGCATGTGAATGCGTTAAGTGTAATTGTTGTTAAATTTATAAAGGTTGGTTTAATTACCAACCTTGTTATTTATTTTTGAATATGGAAACACAAAATATCTGGAATAAATACAGTAATCAGCTCTACTTATTTATCCTTAAAAGAGTAAAAAATACCGAAGTCTCGAATGATATTTTTCAAAATACATTTTTCAAGATACATAAGAATCTTACAAAACTAAAGGACGAGGTGAAAGTGAAAGCATGGGTGTATCAAATAGCACGTAATGAAATTGCAAATCATTTTAATACGAAGTCTAATTGCGTTGAGAAGTTTGACCGAGATAATAATGTTGCTTCAGAGGAATACGAACAGATTTGTTGTTTTGATGAATTCATTAATGAGTTGCCTGAGAAGTATAAGAATGTAATTGAGCTAATATATCTGGAAGGAAAAAAACAAAAAGATGTGTCTAGAATATTAGAAATTAGCATTGAAAATGTAAAAGTAAGAATACGAAGAGCAAAAGATATTCTTAAAGAAAGGTTTAGAGCCTGTTGTAAATATGAATTTGATAAAGGAGGGAAGTTAGTGGGTGAGGCAAATTGTTTAGTTTGTAATCACTGTTAAGGATTGGTATAAAATTCACTTTTAAAAAAAAGTATAACAAATACTATATTTATTTTCAACGATTTAAAGTTTTAATATAAATTGATTTACCTTTTAAATTGATACCCTAAAAATATGCACAGGGTTATTTTTGTAGATTGTGGTTTTGCTAAAAAAATCAGCAAATTATTCATGAGGTTTTTTTCCTGTTAGTATCCAATCCATAGTCATACTCCAAATAGGATCTTTAAACTTTTGTTTAAAAAAACCAAAGTGCTTTAACATAGCGGAGTTAATTGGTTTTGTGAAATGTACTCGCTCAGTTTTTGCATTTTTATATTGTTGTGCCAACCAATCTACGGTTTTGATTGGGGCAAAATTATCACCACTAAAACTTAATGAGAGTACTGGTACTTCAATATTATTAAAATAGTATTCTTCATCAGTATAAAAATGCATTAAATAATTTTTCTGTTTCCCCCATTTGGCCCACTCGTAAACCATATTCTTTGGGAGATTTTCAAAAAGGCCTAATTTTTTGGAAGGGAAATATCCAAATATAGGAGTGATTATAGGAATTATTACATGCCAAAATAGCCACATCTTTGCAAAATGAATACCATTAAAATATTTCCAATAACCACTTTGAGAAGCTACCATTACAATTTTATCAATGAAATTGTAATTTGGATTGAACCCTGTTATCTGTCCACCAATACTATGTGTAATAAGAATTAGTTCAGCTCTAATATTTTGTTTCTTAGCAAAAGCAACTACGGCAGCCTGATCATTTTTGCCCCAACTTTTTAAATTACAATTGTTATGTTTTAGTCGAGAAGGATTCGAATCCGATTTGCCAATGCCGTAATAATCAAATGTGTAAACTGTAAAGCCATATTCAGCAAAATAAGTAGCAAATCTGGAGTAGAACTTTTGTAAAACACCCGTAGCGGATGATATTACAATAGTCTTATCATTACTATTTTCCGGCAAAAATTGTTGAGAAGATATTGAATAGCCATTATCAGTAGCAATATTCAAATCTTTTACCTCGATAATCAAAATTATTTTTTTTGGAATTCTATTTTATCTCCTACCTCTAGTAGCCATTGTTCTGCTAAGCCAGCATTAACTTCAAGTACATATTTTATAGGCACTTTAGAAGAGAGGCCTTTTTCATTAAAGGGTTGTGCATTTTCCTGGAAACTACCGATAGTCGAGTCTGCCTTAATAAAAATAATGTCTATAGGAAATTCGGTGTTTTTCATATAAAAGGAATGCATAGCTTCATCGGGGAATATAAATAACATCCCTTGGTTGTTTTCCATGCTATGGCGATACATCAGTCCTGTTTGGGTCTCATATTCACTTTCTGCAAATTCTATATTTATGGATGTTAAAAGTGAATCTGAATCTTTTTTAAATATTTGTAGCTCCCCTTCTTTGGTAAAAGTTACGGTTTCGGTTTTAATTAAATTTTTCGGTTTGTCTTTGCATGAACTTTGTAAAATAAGCAAAAAAATGAAACCGAAAATTATAAACTGAAAACGTTTCAAAAGCAGCATAATAAATGTATTTAAGCAGTTTTTTTAAGTCTAAACATAAAGTATAACCCAATAATTATAAAAGGTACACTCAGCCATTGACCAGTGGACAAAAGGCCAAGCGACTCTTCGAAACCTCCCTGGCTTTTTTTAACGTATTCAACAAAAAAGCGAATGGTCCATAGTAACACAAGAAAGGTTCCAAATAAGTATCCTGATTTTTCTTTTTTATCTGTTTTCCAGAATAAGTACCACAAAATTATGAACACGAAAACATAACAAAATGCCTCATATAATTGTGCTGGATGTCGATACGGTATTGCGGCTACAAATTCTGAAAACTGAGGATTAGTTTCTAGCGCTTTATAGGCAGCATTTAAATTGTCTTGTTTTGTAATGCTCATAACTTTAGAAGGATGCATATCATCTGAATCTCTAATAAACTTTGTTGCAAATACAAAGGTTTCTTCAACAGGTTTTCCATTGATTTCAGAATTGAAGAAATTACCAACTCTAATACAAACAGCACCAATTGATACAGGAATAACTACGCGGTCTAAAATGCCAAGTAGGGTAAATTCTGGCCATTTTCGAATAAAAAGCATCATACCAATAATGATGCCTATTGCAGCACCGTGACTCGCTAGACCAGTAAATCCTGTAAATTCAAACCCGTCCGAACCTTCTCTAATAGGTAAGAGTATTTCTAATAAATGATTTTTATAATAAGGCCAGTCATAGAAGAATACATGCCCTAAACGAGCGCCCAGCATTGTTGCAATTACGGTATGAATGAAAAGTGAATCGAGTTTTTCCATCGACTTATTCTCACTCTGAAAAATCTTTTTCATTATGGCCCATCCAAGTGCAAAAGCAGTAATCCAAAGTAAATTGTAATATTTTATTTGAAGTGGTCCAAGGGTGAATAAAGTGTCGCTAGGATTCCACGTAATACCTAAAAAAAGCATAGTATTTTATTTGAAAGGCTAAGATAGAAAAATGATACTAGACCGCTTTGTTTTTACGCAATAGATAATAGACTTTAGTAATCCTCGATTACGGAATTATATGATAACCTGTACCGACCCACGGCGTTAGAACGTAAAGAAAATGTACAGTGTACATTTTTAGTGAATAAGCGAGCTGGCGCGTTGGCAAGTTGTCTTCCATTTACGGCACTGGGTCATAACCTTTGCCGCCCCTCGGCGTTAGAACGTAAAGAAAATGTACGGTTTACATTTTTAGTGAATAAGCGAGCAGGCGCGTTGGCAAGTTGTCATCCGTTAACGAACTGGGTCATAACCTTTACCGCCCCACGGCGTTAGAACGTAAAGAAAATGTACAGTGTACATTTTTAGTGAATAAGCGAGCAGGCGCGTTGGCAAGTTGTCATCCGTTTACGGCACTGGGTCATAACCTTTGCCACCCCACGGATGACAACTAAAAATCCGCTTTAACGCTAACCATCCACCTTTAAAAAGCCCATGTTTTTGAAGTGCTTCAAGAGAATATTGCGAGCAAGTAGGGGTGTAGCGACATGTTGCTGGAGTAAACGGTGAAATTACATTCTGATAGAATTTTACAAGAAATACAAAAGGGGCTATCAGAATTTTTTTCATTTGAGTCAAAATTACTATTAAGAAACACTAAATGAAGTGCCATCTTTCCCATCTTTCAATTGTATGCCTAACGCTGTTAATTGATCTCTAATTTTATCGGAAGTCGCAAAATCTTTATTGGCGCGAGCTTCATTTCGTAGCTCAATTAAGAGTGAAACTACTCCGGATAATTTGTCAGAATTAGCATTAGCATCTTGCGTGTTTTCAAGTCCTAAAACATCGAACACGAATGCATAAATGCTTTTTTCTAATAATTTCTTATCATCGGCAGTAATAGTCTCTCTAGCTTCTTTAATTAGATTGATGTGCTTAACAGCATCGAACAATTGCGCAATTAATATTGGAGTGTTAAAATCATCATTCATAGCATCATAGCAATTTTTTTGCCAATCGGTTATGTTGAAGTTAGTGGTGTTTCCTTCTGGAAGATTTTCAATAGTAGCTATAGCCTCCATTAGTTTGTTATAACCTTTTTCAGATGCGATTAGAGCTTCGTTACTCAAATCTAGAATGCTTGTATAATGGGCTTGCATCATGAAAAAACGGACAACTGCGGGCGCAAAAGCTTTGCTTAAAATATCATTTTCACCAGTAAATATTTCACCAGGTAAAATATTGTTTCCTGTAGATTTCGCCATTTTCTTACCATTCATAGTAAGCATATTAGCATGTAACCAATAGTTAACAGGTGATTGTCCATTACAGGCTTCAGCTTGAGCAATTTCACATTCGTGATGTGGAAATTTTAAATCCATACCACCACCGTGAATATCAAAGGTTTCGCCTAAATATTTGGTGCTCATTGCAGTACACTCAAGGTGCCATCCTGGAAAACCATCTCCCCAAGGCGAAGGCCAACGCATGATATGTTGTGGTTCTGCTTTTTTCCAAAGTGCGAAATCTTGCGGACTATGCTTGTCGTCTTGTGCAGCAAGTTCGCGCGTATTCGCAATCATGTCTTCCAACTTTCTACCACTTAGCTTACCATATTCATGGGTTTCATTGAACTTATTTACATCAAAATAGACCGACCCATTCGTTTCGTAAGCGAATCCTTTTTCAAGAATATCTTTAATAATTTCAATTTGTTCAATGATATGGCCTGTAGCTGTCGGCTCAATACTAGGAGGTAGAAAATTAAATTGTTCAAGAATAGTATGGAAATCAACCGTGTAGCGTTGCACTACCTCCATTGGCTCTAATTTCTCCAGCCTTGCTTTTTTAGCAATTTTATCTTCACCATCTTCGGCATCATCAACTAAATGTCCGGCATCTGTGATATTACGTACGTAACGAACTTTGTATCCTAAATGTTTAAAATAGCGAAATATCATATCAAATGACATGAAGGTTCTACAGTTTCCTAAATGCACATTGCTATAAACTGTAGGCCCACAAACATACATGCCAATGTGGCCTTCATTTATGGGTTCGAAAATTTCTTTTTTACCAGAAAGTGAATTGTAAATTTTTAAAGATTGCTCTTGGTACAAGTTCATGTTAAATTGAACAATTAATAATTTGTTTCTAAGTTGATGTAGTCTAAAAATTCGCGACGCGTACCTTCTTCTTTAAATTTCCCGCCATATTCTGCGGTAACAGTACTACTGTCAATATCTCTAATTCCACGAGAGTTTACGCACAGGTGCTTTGCATCTATAACACATGCAACATCTTCTGTATTTAGTACTTTTTGTAGCTCTTTTACAATTTGAATATTTAGTCGCTCTTGTACTTGAGGTCTTTTGGCGAAGTAATCAACTATCCTGTTCATTTTGGAGAGTCCAACTACGGTACCATTAGATATGTAGGCAATATGTGCTTTACCAACAATTGGCAATAAATGGTGCTCACATGTAGAGTATAATGTGATATTTTTTTCAACCAACATTTCACCATATTTGTATTTATTGTCGAATGTAGAAGACTTAGGTTTTCTTTTAGGGTCTAATCCGCCAAATATTTCATTAACAAACATTTTGGCAACCCTGTTCGGAGTTCCTTGTAAGCTATCGTCATCAAGATCTAAACCTAATGTCAACATTACTTCGCGAATATTTTCGCGAATTCTTTCTATTTTTTCTTCATCTGTTAATACAAATGCATCTTCACGCAGGGGCGTGGCTTCTGAGGAGGAAACATGATCATTACCTATCTCATCAAATGGCTCTTCCAAAGTATTGTCGATTTTCATTCAAATATGGCTTAAACGAAAGGCAAAGATATGGATAAAAAGCAACTTTATCTTGTGTTTTATGGAATAGCCGACTTAAATTGATGTTAAGGATTTATTATGAAATTCATGATATTTCATGAGATATTGGTTGTGAATCTTCAAAATATAAATGTTTGTTAGTTGTATTTGATGTATAAATTCCATTGTGTTGTGTGGGTGTTAAAATGAATGATTAAAAAATTATATGGCCCTGTGTATTACTGGGGTTAGCCTAATCGATTAACTGTAATATTTTTCCGTCTAATGCATACTAAATCCCGCTCATATGAGTTATTATTTATGATTGCAGATAAGAAGGCTTTGAAATAGGACTTTGGATTGGAAGTGAGAAATAGAAAAAGAAACTTGTTGTAAACATCAGATTATAAGGGTTTTGATTTTATTAAATGATTTAGAACGTCTAGATTCTATTTAAATAATATTGCAATCATTCAAGGCTTTCGATACATCAATAGCCCCACATTTATGCGTTTAATCGTTAGTGCCTTGTGCGCGTGTCTATTATTTTCATTGAACATGAGAGGGCAAACCTCTCCGAATTCACCAGATTGTCGTAGTGCAATACCTGTTTGTGCCGACGCACCAATTATGGGAATGGCCGATGGTGGTGGCGATATCGATGATTTTGATCCCGAAGTTATTACTGAGACTGGTTGTTTAGAAAAAGGTAGCCTTGTAAATGCCAATATAGAGCATAATACAGCGTGGTATGTTTTTAGAGCGGGAACTGGCGGACAAGTTGGTTTCGATATTGAGTCCATTGCAATTAGCGGAACTACGCCCACTGCTGAATGGGATTTTGCTGTTTATGGGCCTGATGTAGATTGTGGAGATATTAGTAATGGTACTGCTATTCCGATTCGTTGTAATTATGAAGTAAACAATACAAATTTTACTGGCCTTGGCATAAATCCAGAAAATGGGCAGGAAGGTGCTCCTAATGTTACTCAAAGTCAAAATACTTACGATGAGTTCTTAGATGTTGAACCAGGTGAAATATATTACATTCTTATCAATAATTTCAATACTAATTTTGATGATGAAGCAGAACCCTTTATGTTGACCTTTACAGGTAGTTCTGTAGATGCTGATCAAGATTCAGCATTGGATTGTACATTAAGAGATGAATTTTTAGGATTGGATATTGTTGCTTGCGAAGGCGATCCAGATATTACGTTAAGTGCATTAAATTCACCGGCAGGCGCAGATATTGCGAATGTAGAATGGACTGTAGATTATGATGATGATGGAACAGTAGATGCTACGTTATCTGGAACAGGAACTTTTGGAGCAGAATATGTCGTTACTAGTCCTAATACTGGTAGGTATTTTGCTGAAATTACAACAGCATCGGGTTCACCACCTACAGTGGCTGATGATGGCGGAATATTAATCACTTTTCATGGTGAGCCGATATTGGATGAAGTACGAGTAATTGATGACCTTATTGCTAGCGATATTCATGATGTTTATAGTGTTGAAATAATTGTTGATGGTAACAGCGATTACGAGTATGCTATCAACGATGGTGAATTTCAAGATGATCCTATTTTCAACGATATTCCTCCTGGAGTTAATACAGTTGTCATAAATGATAAAAATGGCTGCGGTATCACTGAACCAATTGAGTTTTTAGTGGTTGGTTACCCAAAATTTTTCACCCCTAATGGCGATGGAACTAATGATACTTGGAATGTGAAAGGAATTGAGGAGCTTATTAATCCTTCAGTATATATTTTTGACCGTTATGGAAAGCTTATAGAGCAATTGGCAGTAAATGCCAATTGGGATGGAACCTATAACGGAGCGCGTATGCCGTCAACAGATTACTGGTTCCGACTCGAATACGAACGTACTGATGATACCGTGGTTGTAGCTAGAACTATTCAAACGCATTTTACATTAAAACGATAATACAAATAGGGCTGGTTTTACCAGCCCTATTTTGTTCGCTTTTCTTTTTCACTTTTAGAAGTTTACAGTATATCCTAAAGATACATTTGTATTTATTCTGTCTATGGTTGCAGGAGTAGTAATTCCCGTGGTGAACAAGCTTTCATTTACTTGTTGTTCTGTGCGATTTAATGCAATATCTAATCTGCTTTTTCTGAAGTTAATACCAAGTCCTCCTGAATAACCATTTAAATCTCCAATAGTATTGCCGTTAACAAACGGACTTTGCTCATACCGATAACCAGCGCGTAAACTAAATCTTTGTATTCTGTATTCACCGCCTAATTTAATTGTTGATACCTGCCCTAAGGTATTTTCAATTTCAGCATTCACATTTGAAAAATCTGAATCAGGTTTTAATAGAGTACTGGACATATCTTGATATCCATAATCCAAACTTAAAAGACCATTCTTACCAAATACAAATGCAAGACTTCCAGTTAATTTACCTGGGGTTTTAAGCTTATAAGGTTCAAAAAGATTGATTATGTCAAAATTAATATAGTCAATATCAATGTCCGCAGTAGTTGAATTTATTCGTTGTGAAAAATCGTCGGTTAAGCGGTACCAAGTAGGCGATTGGTAACTTGCTCCAAAGCGAATAAAATCGTTAATTTTCCCAATAGCACCTAAACTAAATGAAAATCCGTCGCCTTCGGTACTTAAGTAATTATCGAAAGTTGTAAAATTGGTAGGTGAGTCGGTATTGTAACCTCTTTCTGTAAATTCGTCATACTGGGTATAAACTATAGTATGAAAGTTTAATGAAGCCCCAAAGTATAGATTCTCACCAAATTGAGTAGCACCATTTACAACAAATTTACTGTTGTAGCCTGTTGTACTATGTGTAAATTCTTGATTTACCAAATTATAATTTGAATTGCTAATGTAAGCTGTATTGTTGTCATCATTTTCATCCACAGGGTTAATTATTCCACCATAATAACCTAAGAAAGCTTGTTGGTCTGCAAACCCTTGTTGCGCACCAATGTCTAAATAAGCATCTTCCAAATATTCTCCGTCAAGGGTTAAAATGGAAGAAAAAGGAGCCCCTTGTGCATAATTAAGAAAATAATTGTCGATTCCCTCGGTACTACTTCCTCTAACAAAAGTTTCGTTGTCGAAATTCTCCGCTAAATCATAGTTAATCGCTAAGGTGAATTTTCTCCAAGGAGATTCGTTTTTCGATTTAAAAACTAAAACTCCACCAATTTGATTAAATTCCAATGAATTTAATTTAGAATTCGTTCTTCCATCATTATAGGCGGCATCATTATTTCTATTATAGTTTGTACCGGTGATACCAAAAAGGCTGTTATTAAAAACCGCCAATCCTGCTGGGTTAACGTTTAGGGCGGATAAATCACCACCTAGTGCTCCAAACGCACCACCCATACTTTGATATCTAGCTGATCCCTGTAGGTTTTCAGAACTATATCGTAATGCATCGTTAAGGTTCTGTGCGGTACCAAAAGCACATAACAATAGTGTAATGAAAGTCAAATATCTTTTCATAGGGTATAAATTACAATCGTTTTTGAATGATTTTAAATCAAGAATTAATTTCTTCTGCTACTACTGCTTCTAGAGCCTGAAGACCTGCTTGATCCACTTGAAGAAGATCTACTAGCCGAAGAGGACCTACTTGAACTACTCGAACTTCTATAGCTCCCAGAACTTCTGCTGCTTGTTCCGCTTGATCTATTGTAGCTTCCACTACTTCTAGAAGTGCTACCAGAGCTTCTGTAAGTCGAAGATCTTGGAGTTGTACTTCTAGTGCGAGTTGCAGAAGAACTTCTAGCTGTTGTACTTCTAGAGCTCGTATTATAGCGCGGTGTACTTCTCGTAGTTCTACTAGTTCTATAGCTGCGATTTTGATCTACACCTACATTTCTTCTAGCCGTAGTACTAGATCTTGAACTTCTAGTAGCTACATTTCTTCCGGCAGTAGAACGTGAAGTTGAACTTCTATATCTGGCTGTATTTCCACGTGCCGCACTTACATTAGAACGTCCACGAAGTGCTGTTGAATTACCAACTATTGAATTTGTATTTCTATAGATTCCTCGTCTGGAGTTATTATAAGCATAAGCTCTACCATAATAATTACCATATCTATTAAATCTTCCATAGTTATAATTATTAAAGCCTTGATAGTAGCCGAAAGGAGGGCACCATGTACCAGCCCAGCCATATCCGTAGCCACCCCAACCGTAACCATAGCCACCCCAGCCGAAATTGTTCCATCTATTCCATCGGTTCCAACCATATCCATAGCCACCCCAGCCATATCCATATCTACCATATCCATTCCATAACCATGGAGAACTCCATCCATAACCCCAGCTATTATCATAGATGTTTACATTTACACTAGTTGTGTTTTCTCCCCAACCTCCGTAAGATGCATAATCGTTATTGTTGTCGTAATAATCCGTTAAATTCCCATTAGAAAGACTGTCATTTTCTACACTAGAGTATGAATCGATGTCAGTAAAAATTTCGCCATCATTTACATTTTCATATTGATTAGATTGTAAGGCGAAATAATCTGAATAAACATTACTATCTTCAATAGGTTGTTGTTGATTTTGAGGTTGATTTTCAGTTACAACACGTCGGTCGGTATTATCTGCATATATACCGTCATTGTCATAATAAGTAGCTTGTTGGTATGACCCACAGGATGTAAATAAAATGCCCACTATGCCAATAAGCATAGTCGTGCGATATTTTTTCAGGGGTAGGGAATTAATCATAGCTGTAGAATTTATTGTTGAACATACTAAAAATAACTAGTTTTACCCAACTATTTTCTATCAATAACACAAGTTTTGTGCCAAAGTACTGTTAATGAGTAAAAATTTAACTAAACGAGAAGAAGACTATTCCAAGTGGTATAATGAATTGGTTGTAAAAGCTGATTTAGCCGAAAATTCAGGGGTTCGTGGCTGTATGGTCATCAAACCTTATGGGTTTGCTATTTGGGAAAAAATGCAAGCAGCATTGGATAAAATGTTTAAGGAAACAGGTCATGAAAATGCCTACTTCCCACTTTTTATTCCGAAATCATATTTAAGTAAAGAAGCTAGTCATGTAGAAGGATTTGCTAAAGAATGTGCAGTTGTTACCCATTATCGATTAAAAAACGATGAAAATGGTAGCGGCATTATTGTGGATCCCGAAGCAAAACTAGAAGAAGAGCTTATTGTTCGACCCACTTCTGAAACTATTATTTGGGATACATATCGCAGATGGATTCAGTCGTATCGCGATTTACCACTATTAATTAATCAGTGGGCGAATGTTGTTCGTTGGGAAATGCGAACGAGGTTGTTCTTAAGAACAGCTGAATTTTTATGGCAAGAAGGGCATACGGCTCATGCAACAGAAAGGGAAGCTATTGATGAAGCTGAACTAATGTTGGGTGTTTATGCCGATTTTGCAGAGAACCACATGGCAATGCCGGTAATACAGGGTGTGAAAACGGAGAGCGAACGTTTTGCAGGTGCAGTTGAAACCTATTGTATAGAAGCATTGATGCAAGATGGTAAAGCATTGCAAGCTGGAACTTCTCATTTCTTAGGTCAGAATTTCGCCAAAGCTTTTGATGTGAAATTTGCTAATAAGGAAGGTAAGAAAGAACATGTTTGGGCGACATCATGGGGTGTTTCTACAAGACTTATGGGTGCTTTGATTATGACGCATAGCGATGATAATGGATTGGTGTTACCTCCAAAATTAGCACCTATTCAAGTAGTAATTGTTCCTATATATAGAGGATTAGAGCAATTAGATGCTATTTCAGAAAAAGTCGCTCCACTTGTAAAAGAATTGCGAGCAAAAGGCATTTCTGTAAAATATGATAATCGCGATACACACAAACCTGGGTTTAAATTTAATGAGTACGAGTTAAAGGGTGTACCTGTCCGTTTAGCCATAGGACAGCGTGATATGGATAATGGAACTTTTGAAGTGGCAAGGAGAGATACATTAGTTAAAGAGACTATTGCGGCGAATGCGGTGGTTGAAAAAATCGAATTTTTATTGGATGATATTCAGAAGAATATTTATAAAAAAGCGTTCGATTACCGAAAAGAAAATATCACTGAAGTGGATTCTTATGAAGAATTTAAAAAAGTTTTAGAAGAAAAAGGAGGATTTATTTCAGCACATTGGGATGGCTCAAAAGAGACCGAAGATCGTATACAAACTGAGACCAAAGCCACTATACGCTGCATTCCACTGGATGTTGAAGAGGAAGAAGGTGTGTGTATGGTAACAGGTAAACCATCGAATAAAAGAGTCTTTTTTGCAAAAGCTTATTAATTTTTTTGTCAAGTAGTTGTGATAGTAAAAAATAATTGTATTTTTGCATCCGCAATTGCGCAAATAATGGTCCGTTCGTCTAGGGGTTAGGACGCCAGGTTTTCATCCTGGTAACAGGGGTTCGATTCCCCTACGGACTACAAACACTCGAAAAGAGTATAATAAATTTAGTTAAGTAGAATGGCAAATCACAAATCAGCATTAAAGAGAATTCGTAGAAACGAAACTGTGCGTTTACGTAATAGATATCAGCACAAAACTACACGTAATGCTATTAAGAAATTACGTGGTACTGAGAAGAAAGAGGATGCGGAGAAAATGTTTCCTGAAGTTTCTAGTATGATTGACAGGCTTGCAAAGCGCAATGTGATTCATGCTAACAAAGCTGCTAACTTAAAAAGTAAATTATCAAAGCACATTGCTGCTTTATAAGTTTACTTAAACAAATTAAAAAGCCTCAACGTTTACGTTGAGGCTTTTTTGTTGGTTATTATTAGTGTCTATATCGCTTCATCTTTATAAGTCCAACAATGAAACTAGTATACATTATAATTATTAAGCTAATGTGCACACTTCTTAACATATTAAATTCGTTGCTAGTAATAGATAAGTTTAAGTTCTTAAATACCGTAATAGGAGCATAGCCCAAATGAAAAATTATAAGTCCTATACTAATCCAGAAAAGTAAATTTGAAGCATAATCAATTAACTTATTCTGCTGCCAAAGTTGATATAAATAGGTGATGCAAATGGTAATTAAAAACAATGAGCCTAAAACATAGGCATGCCAAAGTTCAAATAACATCGGATTTACAAGAATAGCATTAATTGCTAGACAGATTAAATAAATGCAAGCTCCATATTTAATTAGTGTCTTGTATTTAGCTGCTTTTATTGATTTCCAATACACAAAGAAAAAAAAAGTAAAGAAAAATAAATCATATATATTATAAATGAGAAGCGTGTAAGAAGCATATTTTTCATCTGAAAAAAGTGTAAAATCAGGTACGCTCCGAATTAAAGCGCCTAAAATTTCGGTACACAAAGTATAGCCTATAATTATCGGAAAATACTTTAAAGTTGAATCGAAATATTTGGGTAGCTTTAAAATTGAAAGCGCCCAGGTTATCGCATAAAGAACTACGAAAAAATTGCTTTTAAGAATATCTAACACCTCTTTATTATTTAAGTTTAATGAGGTGGTGGTGCACTGTTTCCTTTGTTCAGAGAAATACTTCGAGCTGCAAAAACGGGTAATGGATTTACTGTATTAGTATTTGTACTTGGTATGAACGAAGCATAAGCCTTTTCATCCTCTTTTTTAATAGTTTGTCCATTTGCTTTTAAGGGGTCTGAAATTGGAACAAAATCATCAGTAAGTAGCTGTGGTTTAATATTTTGAATATCACTATCATCAATCGCAAAAATGTACTCTTGCTCATTTTTCTTTAATGTGGGTGTAATTATTATGGAATTTTGTCTTGGATGTACAGCTGATTTATGCTCCATGGGATTATTGGTAAAATAAAAACGTAAGGTAGAAATATCAACTTTTGCTTCTGCAGCCTCTTTTTCTATGTATTGTAGATAATTCTTTATGGTTTTATAATCCCAATAAACATATCTGGCAACATCAAAGTGATTTCCGTTTGGGTCTTTGTCACCTTCCTTTGGTGCTACATATTTAAACCCCTTTTGCTGTAAATCTACGGAGTCTTCATAATGCTGTATTAATTTCACTCTACGTTTTTGGTATGTAATGTATTGGGTATGCGCTTGGTCTATTTCAATAATTTCATCGGGTCTATTTACGGTTACTTCCATAGGTTCGTCCATGTCAACTGGAGTTTGGACTTTTTGGTCTTTGCAGTTGAAGAATAAAGTACAAATAGCTATTACTACTAATTTTGAGGAGCAGATATTTTTTGTGTTCACCATTGCGAAATATTTAAGTGTTAGTAAGCTAATACGCTGAGGGGGAACACGTTTGTTATGTACTAAAGTAGTATTTAATCCATGTAAAGGATAATTTATTTTATAATAATCGATGAATTGAGTTTCTAGCAAAAAAAATCCAATGAATTTAATCATTGGATTTTTAATTTTTGATAATGAAAAGGACCTATTGATTCATGGTCATTAAAAACTCTTCATTAGTTTTCGTTTGCTTAATACGCTGTTCAATGAATTCCATTGCTTCTACTGGGTTCATATCAGCTAAATACTTACGCAATATCCATAGTCGTTGAATAGTACTTTCATCTAGTAGTAAATCATCTCTACGTGTACTAGAAGAAGTAAGATCAATGGCAGGGAATATTCTACGGTTAGATATCTTACGATCCAATTGTAATTCCATATTACCAGTTCCTTTGAATTCTTCAAAGATAACTTCATCCATTTTGGATCCTGTTTCTGTTAATGCTGTAGCTATTATTGATAATGAACCACCATTTTCAATATTTCTAGCCGCACCAAAGAATCTTTTCGGTTTATGTAAAGCGTTGGCATCAACACCACCACTTAATACCTTCCCAGATGCTGGTTGCACTGTGTTATATGCACGTGCTAATCTTGTAATTGAATCTAAAAGAATTACAACATCATGGCCACATTCAACAAGGCGTTTTGCTTTTTCTAATACAATATTTGCAATTCTAACGTGTTCTGAAGCCTCTTTATCAAAGGTAGAAGCAACCACCTCACCACGAACATTACGTTGCATGTCGGTAACTTCTTCCGGTCTTTCATCAATTAATAAAACAATTAAATATACTTCTGGGTGATTTGCGGCTATCGCATTCGCAACACTCTTAAGTAACATCGTTTTACCCGTTTTAGGTTGCGACACAATCATACCTCTTTGCCCTTTACCGATAGGTGAAAACATATCTATAATTCGAGTAGAGATATCACTTTGTCTATGAGCTAGATTAAATTTCTCCTGAGGAAATAATGGTGTTAAATGTTCAAAAGCAACACGGTCACGTACAACTTGTGGATCTATTCCGTTTATTTTAATCACTTTAATAAGTGGGAAATATTTTTCACCTTCTTTTGGCGGGCGTACATTACCTAATACAGTGTCTCCATTCTTTAATCCGAATAGACGAATTTGAGATTGCGATACATAAATATCATCAGGAGAGGAAAGGTAGTTGTAATCAGAAGATCTAAGAAAGCCGTAGCCATCTTGCATAATATCTAAAACACCTTCACTTTCAATGATACTATCGAATTCATATTCCGGTTGCTTGTATCTATTTTTCAGCTCCTTATCAAAATTGCTCTTATCATGAGGCTGTTTTTGATTCTGGTGTCTTTGATTCTTGTTATTTTTTTGGTGCTGATTATTTTTCTGATTGTCTTTTCTAGGGTTCGGCCTATTGGGCTGTTGCCTTTTGCTTTCCGTAGTTTCAGTAGGCTTACTAGTATTGTCTACCTTATCTGGAGTGCTATTATTATTATTATTATTATTATTATTATTATTATTATTATGAGGTTTTTTAACCTCATTAGTTTCTTTAACAATTCTAGGTTTTTTGTTTTTCGCTGGTTTAACAACCCTCTTAGGTCGTGGTTGTTGTTCCTCTTTTTTCTCTGCCGGCAATATTTCTGCAGCAGCTTTTGGGTTTGCAGCTTGTAAATCTAGAATTTGATATACTAAATCTAATTTTTTTAAGGTTTTGAATTTTGGAACATTCAATCCTTTTGCTATTTCCTGTAGTTCAGGCAGCTTTTTAGCTTTTAAATCTGAAATTTCAAACATGAAGTTGGTAAATAAATTATACTAAATAAGAAGTTATGAAGTTTTTTGTTATTTGGGTATTGATTGGGATTGATCTCCCTAAAGGCAAGTACTATAACTAATAACGACACAATGATACGAATTATTTTAAATAATTAGTCGATATTTTTTAAAAAGACACGTATTTTTGCCTTTCGAAACAGTTTTAGACGATGATTCAAAGAATTCAGACCGTATTTTTAGTAGTAGTGTGCCTTTTAGGTGCAGTATTGCCTTTTCTGATTAGTCTCTATACAAATGTTGACGGAAATGAAGTTTTTGCACAAAACGAACCTTTTATTTTAGTTGCATTTATTGTTTCAGCCATTTTGGCAATTATTGCTATAGTATTATTTAAAAACAGAAAAAATCAATTTGTGGTAAACAGGTTGAATATGATATTGAATCTTTTTTTACTGGGATTTTTCGTTTACCGGTCGCTAAACCTATCCGGAGAAAGTAACATTTCTGAGAAGGGTATTGGGATGCTCATTCCGATTGTTTCTATCGTTTTTCTGGTTCTTGCCAATAGAGCCATCAAAAAGGATGAGGATCTTGTAAAATCTGTTGATCGTTTACGTTAAACCAAACATCTTAGTAGTATTAGTGCGAAGAAACCCTGATGGAAACATCAGGGTTTTTGCTTTTATTGAAGTGTTTGAAACACAATATCTTATCGAATTTTGAGTTTTACTAATCACCCTTAATCTTATCTATAAATTAAAAATTATAGGCTTAACCAAACTTAACAATGAAAAACCTACTTTATTTATTCGTTTCTGTCTGTTCCTTATCTTTCTTAGGTTCTTGTGTGTCAACCAATCAGCTTACCATGAATGCTATTGAGCCTGCTCCTGTAACAATTGCTGGAGATGTTCAAAATATTGGTATTATTAATAGAAGTCTTCCATCCGAAGGACATAAAACCATTGATCAAATTGATAAAATTTTATCTGTTGAAGGTAAAAACCTTGATAAACACGGTGCCGCTGCTGCTACTATAGCTTTACAAGAAGAATTAATTGCTGAAGGCAGATTTTCAAATATCGTTCAAATAGAAAATGAAACCGAATTACAAAAAGGACTTGGAATTTTACCAGCTACATTAACGTGGACGCAGGTTGAAGCACTATGCGATAAGTATGCGGTAGATGTAATCTTCTCATTAGCTTATTACGATACGGATACTAAGGTAGATTATAAGCAAACAACTGTAATGGTTCCTAACAGTCTTGGTGTTAAGTTACCAATACCAGGTCATGAGGTAACGCTAAGAACGCACATAAAAAATGGTTGGAGAGTGTATGATCCTAAAAGCAAACTCATTTTAGATGAATACAACTATAATGAGTATGTTGTTGGTGTGGGTAAAGGCATAAACCCTATAGAAGCGGTAAAAACAGTAATTAATAGAAAAGAAGCAGTAGTAGAACATAGCAAGAATATTGGTAATGCCTACGCTAGAAGAATTAGACCTTATAAAGTACGAGTTACGCGTAATTACTTTGTAAAGGGAACTGATAATTTTGTAGTTGCCAAAAGAAGAGCTCAAACTGGTGATTGGGATGGAGCAGCTCAATTATGGGAAAGAGAATTAGGAAATTCTGATGAAAAAGTTGCAGGTAGAGCGTTTTACAATATGGCAATTAGCAATGAAATTAATGGAGATTTAGATAAGGCAGTAGAGTTTGCTTCGAAATCGTATTCAGACTACAGAAATAGTGAAGCATTACGTTATTTAGATATTTTAAGATATCGTCAAAGACAAAATCAAAGACTGAACAGTCAGCTTAGTAAATAATTCATTGCATTTAAACTAATGCAATTGTGGGGACGAAAATCCGATAACATAACATCCTTATGTTATCGGATTTTTTTATCCACGTTTGCCAAGTTCAATAACTTCTAAGTTTTTAATATCAGCACCTTCTATTTCAAAACGCAACATAGTTCTAACTTGATGAAACCCGTGTTTGCCACAGGCGCCGGGATTCATATGTAAAACATCTCGTTTTTTATCACGCATAACTTTTAGAATATGCGAATGTCCACAGATAAATAATTTCGGTGGATTCTGTGAAATAATATTTCGTGTTCTTTCATTATACTTCGGCGGATAACCGCCAATATGTGTTATAAGAACATCAACCTTCTCGCAAAAAAACCGATGGTTAAGTGGAAACTCCTTTTGAATAATATGGTCATCAATGTTACCGTATACAGCTTTAAGTGGTTTAATTTTTTGCAATGCATCGGTAACTTTAAGTGAACCAATATCTCCAGCATGCCATATTTCATCGGCTTGGGCGGCATACTTTAAAATTTTGTCATCAATATGGCTGTGGGTATCAGAGAGTAGAAGTATTTTGGTCATTCTTAGATCATAACTTGATTATCTTTGCGGTACAAAGCTAAAGAATCGATTTGAGATATTTTGTTGAGTTTTCATACTTCGGAAAAGCCTATCATGGCTGGCAAATTCAACCCAATGCAATTACAGTGCAACAGGTATTTGAAAAAGCATTTAGTACGTTATTGGGTAATGAAATAGCTCTGGTTGCCGCGGGAAGAACGGATGCTGGCGTTCATGCTAAGCAAATGTTTGCACATTTCGACTGCGAGCAAATTAAAAATACGGAAGACCTAATTTTCCGTTTGAATTCTTTTTTACCAGATGATATTGCAGTAAAAAGCATTTTTGAGGTTTCAGCAGATGCTCATGCGCGTTTTAATGCTACAGAAAGAACCTATGAATATTGGTTGGTTCAAAAAAAGAATCCATTTTATTTAGAGCATGCACATTATATAAATCGCACTTTGGATGTTGCTAAAATGAATGCAGCAGCAGCGTTAATGATGACCTATTCTGATTTCGAATGTTTTTCGAAGTCAAAAACAGAAGTTCATACTTTCTTATGTGACCTAAAAAAGGCAGAATGGCAAGTAATTGATGATCGTTTGGTTTTTACAATTTCAGCAAATCGTTTTTTAAGAAATATGGTTCGAGCCATAGTTGGAACTTTGATAGAAGTCGGAATTGGGAAATGGACTTTAGAAGATGTTAAAACTATCTTAGAAAGTAAGGACAGGACCAAAGCTGGGGTTTCAGTGCCTGCAAAAGGCTTATATTTGCTGGCGATTAAATATCCTCAAGAAATAACAAATAGCTAACGCTAAATGAGCAACGACAAAACCGGTAATGCTTTTGATTTTCGTCTTTTTAAAAGACTCGTAGCACTTACAAAACCGTACAGATTAACCTTTTGGTTTGTGGCAATTGCAGCTGTCTTAATATCAGTATTTGCAATTTTAACAGCGGTTTATGCGGGTGATATTGTCAATAAAGGAATAAAAACAAAAGACCCTTCAATGCTATTGCAATTAACCTTGATGATGTTCGGGTTTCTGTTGGCCGAGGTAATTTCACAATTAGGTTTTAACTACTATGCAAACTGGCTGGGTGAATCTGTAATTAAAGACGTTAGAATTACACTCTTCAAAAAGATGCTAGGTTTTAAAATGAAATATTTTGACTTATCATCTTTAGGTGTTTTAGTGACCAGAGCAGTTGCAGATATGCAACGCATAGGTGAAATTTTCAGTCAAGGTTTCTTTGTAATAGCTGCAGATATGCTAAAAATGTTGGCAGCTGCTGGTGTAATGTTGTGGTTAAATTGGCGATTGGCACTTATTGTTTTTGCATTACTACCTGTAATTTTATATGCTACCCGACTTTTTCAAAAAGCAATGAAAGTAGCTTTTAAAGAAGTACGTGCTCAAGTGTCTAATTTAAATTCTTTTGTACAAGAAAGAATTACGGGAATGAAAATTGTACAACTATTTACACGTGAAGAAACAGAAAAGGAAAAATTTAGAGTCATTAATGAAAAACATCAAAATGCATGGCTAAAAACAGTTTGGTACAACTCTATATTTTTTCCAATTGCTGAAATTGTAAATGCGCTTGCAATTGGCTTGGTTGTATGGTTTGGTGTATTACAAAGTGTAAATAATATTGATGAAAAATACGCGGGTACAATCATAACTTTTTTCTTTTTAATCAACATGTTATTTCGGCCATTGCGACAAATTGCAGACAAATTTAATACGCTTCAGATGGGTATGGTTGCTGCCAATCGTGTATTCGATATCTTAGATACCGATAGCCGAATTGATGATTTGGGTACAGTTGCGAAGGCAGAAGTTAAGGGTAATATTACATTCGCTGATGTACATTTTAGTTATGTAGAAAATGAAGAAGTGCTTCACGGTATTTCATTTGATGTAAAAGCAGGAGAAACGGTAGCAATTGTTGGAGCAACAGGTGCGGGTAAATCAACCATAATTAATTTATTAAATCGTTTTTATGAAATTGATTCTGGAAGTATTTTGGTTGATGATGTAAATATTAACGATTATCGATTGGCGACATTAAGAGGGCAAATTGCAGTTGTTTTACAAGATGTTTTTCTATTTGCAGATACAATTGCAAACAATATTTCTTTAAAAAATCAAAAGATAAGTTTAGCTGAAATTGAAGCCGCAGCGAAAGAAATAGGAGTAGACGAATTTATTTCAAGTTTGCCAGGAGGTTATCATTATAATGTAAAAGAGAGAGGCACCATGTTAAGCAGTGGTCAACGTCAGCTAATTGCTTTTCTACGTGCATATGTTAGTAATCCAAGTATTTTGGTGTTGGATGAAGCAACATCTTCAGTAGACACTTATTCCGAACAGCTCATACAACGTGCTACCGAGAAAATTACGGAAGGCCGTACATCAATAATTATAGCACACCGTTTGGCTACCATTAAAAAAGCCGATAAAATATTGGTAATGGATGCTGGTTTGGTTGTTGAAACGGGAACGCATCAAGAATTATTAGCTAATGGTGGGTACTACAGAAACCTTTACGAGGCCCAATTTTTAGCGGATGAAGTTGCTTAAAAATATTAAGGTTTAGGTGCTAAATCTGATAATTCCAACTGCCCAGTATATAGCAAGTATATTATAAAAGGTGTTGTTGCAATAGTAGTTCCAATAAAATATAATGGAATGTACATTAATCCACGCAATACAATTTGTTTAAAATTTAACTGGTGTAATTTTTTAAGGACATAAAGTGTATAAGTCAAAATTACCGCAGCTGCATAGTTAGAAAAAGTAGTGAAGCCAACATTAAACAGTCCCAATACAATTAAATAAATTACAAATTGTACTATTGCGTAATGGGCAATGATATACATATTTATAACTACATGTTCCGTAAAGTTGTATTTCCTTTTATCAATAAATATGAGCCATGAAATAAACGCAAAAATAGGCAGACTTACGTAGGTCATTAGTCCTTGATAATCGAAAAGTACATCTGCTTTAGATCCGCCACTAATTAGGTATGAATCCATTAATGTTAATTTGTAAATTTTTTTTAAAACAAAGAACATTAATCCAGATAGAATAATCGAAAAAGCAAAGTAACTAATCGGGTTAATGTATTTCTTTCGAACACCATTTATATAACCCTTAATAACCACATCAGGTTTTGTAAATAGATGTAAAAAAGTCTGAAAGATAGTATTGTTTACATTTAGAAACCTACTGGTGAAATCCGCGGTAAGGTTTTTTAGTGTTAATCGATTGCGTATAACTTTAGCACCACAATTAGGACAAAAATTATAATCCGTAATCAAAGATTTTTTGCAATTTTTACAGTTCATTGTAGATTTTTAAACTACATCTTCTTTAATTATTTCCATTAAATTGGTCATGTCCTTATAATTTACAAATTCACCATTTTTCACGTAAGATATCTTGCCAGTTTCTTCGCTGACAACAAGTGCAATTGCATCGGTTTTTTCAGTTATACTCAAGGCTGCTCTATGGCGTAAACCATATTTCAATGGAATCTTTCGGTCATTCCCAACAGGAAGGACAACACGAGTAGCAACGATGTAGTTATCTTCAATTATTGCCGCACCGTCGTGCAAAGGACTGTTTTTATAAAAAATACTTTCGATAATAGGTTGGGTAACTTCAATATTCATTTGATCCCCCGAAGTTTTTACAAATTCTAAGGAGTTTGCTCGCTCTATTACTAATAGTGCACCCGTTCTCGATTCACTCATGCGTTCACAGGCATTTAATAAACCTGTTAAATTGAGGTTACTTACTAGGCCTTCCTCCGGTCTAAAGAATTTAAAGTGCTTTACAAAATTCCGTTTGTTGGAAAAATTTGTTGATCCTATCATCAAAAGAAATTTTCTAATTTCTTGTTGAAAAACAATAATTAGCGCAATAAGTCCTACTTGCATAAATTGACCAACTAGACTACTAATCATTTGCATGCCTAATAATTCTGTCAATTTCCAGAAGCCCCAGACAATTACAATTCCGATAAAAATATTGATTGCAACCGAACCGCGAACCAATTTATAAATGTAGTAAAGTAAGATAGCGACTAGAATAATGTCGATGAAGTCAGTTATCTTAAAATCGATAAAATTCAGAAAATCCAATCCGTAGTGTTTTTGTAAAATTAGAAAAAAAAGGGCTTAATCGGTTATACCTTTTAATTCTTCATATAAATGAACGCATTCTATGGCTTCTTTAACATCGTGTACCCGTAAAATTTTAGCACCTCTATCCAAGGCTAACATGTTTAATGCGGTTGTTCCATTAAGGGCAGAAGCTGCATTGGTATGTAGCGTTTTAAAAATCATCGATTTACGACTTAGGCCAGCGAGGATAGGTATTTCAAAAGTTTGAAATAATTCTAAATGATTTAATAATTCAAAATTCTGAGTTCTTGTTTTTGAAAAACCAAAGCCCATATCAATAATTATATCTGTAATGCCGAGGTTTCGAGTAAGGTTAATTCGTTCCGAAAAATATTGTCGCATTTCAATGATAATATCATCGTAATCGGTAAGGTCACGCATTGTTTTTGGTGTTCCTCTCATGTGCATCATTATATAAGGCACCTGATATTTTGCAACTACATGCATCATGTTGTCATCAAGGTGTCCTGCAGAAATATCATTAATTAGTGCTGCACCCATTTCCAAACATTTATCGGCAACTTCACTTCTAAAAGTATCAATTGATAATAAAGTTTCAGGAAATTCTTTTCGTAACAATGCAACAATTGGTAATATCCTTTGCAATTCTTCCTCGACTGCAATATCATCAGCACCTGGTCTAGAACTATAAGCCCCAAGGTCTAAAAAAGTTGCACCTTCAGCTATCATTTTTTCACAATGTAAAAGTATGGCCTTGTGTTCGCTGTGCTTACCACCATCATAAAACGAATCGGGCGTGAGATTTAAAATACCCATCACCTTTGGTGAATTAAGATTAATGAGTTTTTGATTGCAATTAATGGTCATTGACTAATTATATTTGGGCATTTAAGACCTCATTTCAGCAACATCAGTGAGTTATCGTTGTGTGGCCTTGATGATTCCAATATTTTAAGCGAAATTTACGCAAAATATAATAGTAGATGCAGTACACTTCGGAACAATATGATGCAGTTTTAAAGACGTGTAGAGACCTGTTCCAAAAAAAGATGAAAGATTACGGTAGTGCATGGCGAATTTTACGACTTCCATCACTTACAGATCAAATATTTATAAAAGCAAAAAGAATTCGAGGGCTTCAAGAGAATGATGTTCACAAAGTAGATGAAGGCCAGCAATCAGAATTTATAGGCATTATTAATTATTCTTTAATGGCGCTAATTCAAATTGAATTAGGTATTGCTGAAGAACCAGATTTAACTACGGAAAAGGCGGTAGCATTATTCGATAAACATGCAGATACTACTAAGGAATTGATGCAAAATAAAAATCATGATTATGGTGAAGCTTGGCGCGATATGCGTGTGAGTTCTTTAACCGATTTAATTATTCAGAAACTACTTCGTGTAAAGCAAATAGAAAATAACAAGGGAAAAACACTTGTTAGTGAGGGTATTGATGCCAATTATCAAGACATGGTGAATTATGCTATTTTTGCGATGATTCATCTCGATGAAAATTCAGTACAAGCATGAAATATTTAGTATCATTTTCTAGAATAGTAGTTGGTATTTTATTCATCATCAGTGGTTATATAAAATTAAATGATCCAGTAGGTTTTTCTTTTAAGCTTGAAGAATATTTTAGTCAGGGTGTTTTGGATCTTCCATTTTTTATGGATTATGCGCTAATAATTTCTATTATAGTGGTTATTGTAGAAGTGTTATTGGGTGTAATGTTATTAGTAGGCTATCGAATTAAGTTTACGCTATGGAGTTTATTATTGATGATAATCTTCTTTACGTTTCTCACATTTTACTCGGCATATTTTAATAAAGTTACAGATTGCGGATGCTTCGGCGATGCGATTAAATTAACCCCATGGGAGTCGTTTAGTAAAGATGTAATTCTTCTCGTTTTTATATTGATATTATTTGTGGGTAAGAAATACATAAAACCAATACTGTCATTTAATATAGAACGAATAGTTATGGTCGTGTCGCTATTAGCTTGTGCTTTATATGCTAATTATGTTTTAAATCACCTTCCGGTAATCGATTTTAGACCGTATAAAATCGGAGCTAATATTGCTGATGGAATGACGGTGCCAGAAAACGCACCGAAAGCTATTTTTGATTATGCTTGGCGCTTTAAGGTGAATGGCGAAGAGCAAGTAATAGTAACGCAAGGAGACTATCCGTCGGTAGATGGTGAATTTGTTGATGTAGAAACTACAGAAGTGCAAAAAGGCTACGAGCCTCCCGTACACGATTTTACAGTTGAACAAAATGGCGAAGATTTTGCGGCTAGTTTATTACAAGAACCAAAATTGGTAATGGTGATTGCATACGACTTAAGAAAAAGTACACTAGATGCATTTTCAGAAGTAAAGGAAGTAAGCGATTTGGCCATTAAAAATGGTTATAAAGTAATTGGAATGTCGGCCTCTAATGAAACGCAGACATCTGATTTAAAAAAGCAGTATCAATTAGATTTCGATTTCTATTTTACCGATGAAACAACATTGAAAACGATAGTAAGAAGTAATCCAGGAATATTGGTTTTAGAAAAAGGAACAATTAAACAAAAAGTACATTATAACGATTTTGACGAATTAACTTTTGAATAACCAACACGAAAAATTAATTGGTTTATTTTGAAATAAGAGTTTTCTGAAAACATTAAATACAAAAAGATGAGAAGTAAAATAGTAGCAGGTAATTGGAAGATGAACAAGACCTATAATGAGATGGAAACCTTATTAGGTGAATTGGAAGCAAAAGTTCCAGATACGGATGCTGAAATAATGGTGTCACCAAGTTTTGTAAACCTTCCAAGAGCATTTAAAATGCTTGAATCATCGGTTATAGAGCCAATAGCACAAAATATGCATTTTGCAGAAAGTGGTGCTTATACAGGTGAAGTATCCGCCGATATGCTTAAAGGTATTGGTATTGATACAGTAATTTTAGGGCACTCAGAACGTCGTTCTATTTTTGGTGAAACCGATGAGTTATTAGCCAAAAAAGTTATTGCAGCATTGGAAAAAGGACTACGAGTAGTTTTTTGTTTTGGTGAAGAATTAGAAGATAGAAAATCTGATAATCATTTTAATATTGTTGCGGATCAGTTAACCAAAGGTCTTTTTAATTTAAAGGCAGATGCTTGGCAAAATATTGTTTTAGCATACGAGCCAGTATGGGCGATTGGAACAGGTGAAACTGCCTCTCCAGAGCAAGCGCAAGAAATGCATGCTTTTATCAGAAAGACTATTTCTAATGAATATGATGCAACCATTGCTGATAATGTTACAATTTTATATGGTGGTAGTGTAAAGCCAGCAAATGCGGCTGAAATATTCTCAAAGCCAGATGTTGATGGTGGATTAATTGGTGGAGCTTCTTTAAATGCAGATGATTTTATAGCGATTGTAAAAGCAATATAAATTTGTAAATATTTTGCACCTTTTCATACTCATGGGAAGGTGCTTTTTTTTGGTGAGTATTATTCTCATTTAATTTTAAAAACTAGCGGTGTCTAATTCTAACTACGTAGAGTATTCTTTTCAAATAAATCCGGTTCAACCAGGAGCAGAAATATTAATGGCAGAACTTGGGGAACGGAACTTTGAAAGTTTTGTAGAGCAAGAAAACGGACTCTTAGCATACATTCAAAAAAGTGATTGGTCAGAAACTATTTTAGAGGGAGTGGCTATTCTCGAGAATTCAGAATTTCAAATCTCATTCGAATCAAAAGAAATAGAGCAAGAAAATTGGAATGTTACATGGGAATCAAATTTTGAACCTATTCAGGTAGAGAATCGATGTCGCGTACGAGCACCTTTTCATGAAAAATTAGATTTTGAATATGATATTGTTATTGAGCCAAAAATGAGTTTTGGTACCGGACATCATGAAACTACACAAATGATGTTGCGTTTTGTTCTGGAAAACGATTTTAACGAAAAATCTATTTTGGATATGGGCAGTGGTACGGGAGTTTTGGCAATTTTGGCTGAAATGCATGGAGCAACTGCAGTGGATGCAATCGATATTGATAACTGGTGTTATTTAAATGCGATTGAAAATGTAGAACGCAATAACTGTGAGCACATTAAAGTGTATGAGGGCGATGCGAGTTTGTTAGTTACAGTAGATAAGTATGATACTGTTTTAGCGAATATTAATAGAAATATTTTACTACAAGATATTCCTACCTATGCTAATGTTCTTAAGTCGGGTGGGGCACTTTTTTTAAGCGGATTCTTTTCAGAAGACATTCCTCTTATTTCTGATAAATGTCAAGAATGCGGAATGGTTTTCCAAAATAGCCTTAAAAATGGCGAATGGGTTGCAGCTTATTTTATTAAGGAGTAGATTGTCAATATGTTAAATATCAACTACTTTGTAATTTTAGCTAAATTTTGGAGACTATTTTTTAGAATTTAATATATTAGTTGAAAATTTGTTTATGGACACGAATGAAAGAATACTAGAAGAAGTACTAGTCGAAGAGGAAACCGTAAAACAGAACGAAATTGTTCTTTTCAATGACGATGTTAATACTTTTGATCATGTCATTGATACTTTAGTTGATGTTTGTGAGCATTCACCAGAGCAAGCAGAACAATGTTCACTTATTGTACACTACAAAGGAAAATGCACTGTAAAAACTGGTGAGTATGATGATTTAAAACCACGATGCAGTCGATTATTACAAGCGGGCTTAAGTGCTGAGATTGTATAATTCTATTATTTGCACCTAAAAACTTACAAATTCTTAATTAAGTAGTTAATCTGTTGCAATATTGTTTATATTGGCTTGACTCTCTACTATATAAAGACATTTATAGTAGAGAGGTTTATAATAATCTAAGCTATCCTTATGAACAAAATACTCCCTCTAGTTCTATCCTTTATTATAGTATTTATTAGTTGTTCGGAAGATGATAAAACCAGCAGCAATGTAGGCCCGTCCAATCTTGTCATTAGCACAGAAATTAGTGAAGATGGTTCAGGTAGCGTGTCATTGACGGCAACAGCTACTAATGCTTTTTCTTTTGTTTTCGATTTTGGTGATGGTACTTCTAAAGAGTCACTTAATGGTAAAGTAGCTAAAGTTTATAGTCAAGAAGGAGAAAATACATTTACTATTAAGGTAACTGCTTTTGGTTCTGGTGATACAAGTATCTCGGAAACATTTGATATTGTAGTTGATGTAAATACTTTATCTGCTGAAGATATGGAGGTGATAACCTTTTTAACCAACGGTACTACTAAAACTTGGTATGTAGCAGCATCGCAACCAGGACACTTAGGTCTTGGACCTGCAAGAGAAGACATTGATGGCGACTGGTGGTATGCAAAATGGTATTCTGCTCAAGCTTTTGAAAAATGTGCTAGTGGAGATTCGGATTGTTTCTGTGATGATGAGTTAACCTTCACAGTAGCAAGTGATGGCGCTTTATCCTATGAATTGGATAATAAGGGACAAACGTTTTTTAATGGTGCTCACAAAGACGTTGTTGGCGGAACAGTTACGGAAGATTTCTGTTACGATTTTGATGCTTCTGGAGTTAAAGAAGTTACTTTATCCCCAGTTTCTGGTAATGTGCCAGATGCTGAAACTACGGGAATGCAACTAGATTTTTCCGATGCTGGTTTTATGAGTTATTATGTAGGTTCATCTACCTATGAAATTCTTTCAATTAGTGACGAAATGTTGTACGTAAGAACTTATGATAGTGCTAATGCCGATTTTGCATGGTATTTGCGATTTTCTTCCGAACCTGCGGTTAATGGAGGAGATGAGAAACTTGAAACAATATATACTAATCTGGTTTGGTCCGATGAATTTGATGTAGACGGTGCGCCAAATCCAGATAATTGGGGCTATGATCTTGGTGCAGGCGGATGGGGTAATAACGAGTCTCAGGCCTATACAGCTAATTCCGAAAACGTTAAGGTAGAAGATGGATTATTAAAAATAACAGCAATATCAGAAGGAGGTGAAGCTGGTGTTTATTATTTCGATGATATCACCATAGAAAATACCACAGGTACATCGGTTTCGATACAAGATTTTGAGGGGGAAACGCAAGCATTTTCAGATTTTGGCGGTGCTATCACAACTACAATAAATAATCCAGACGCTTCAACAATCAATAATTCTACTATGGCCGCAGAGTTTACAAAAGCGATTGGTGCAGAAACTTGGGCAGGAACCTATTTTGATTTAGCCGCTGCAGCAGATTTAAATACCTATTCAACTATAAAGTTAAAGACTTGGTCTCCAGAGGTTGGCGTAGTTGTAAAGGTGAAATTTGAAAACGCTGCCAATACAGAGGAAAGTTATGAAGTTGATGCCACTACTACAGTGTCTAATTCTTGGGAAGAATTGACTTTTGATTTCAGTGAAGCACCAGATTTAACTTATGATAGGTTTGTTATTTTCTTTGATTTTGGGCAAGCTGCAGCGGGGAGTTTTACCTCGGCACGAATTAAATCTGAAAATAAATATGAATTTACCTATGGCCGTGTTGAAATACGTGCAAAATTACCTTCTACGGGTGGCACATGGCCAGCACTTTGGGCTTTGGGTGCAAATTTCGATACAGTAGGTTGGCCTGCATGTGGTGAAATAGATATTATGGAACATGTTGGAAATAATAATAATGTTGTTTCCAGTGCACTACATTACCCTGGTAATTTTGGCGGAACGGCGGTTGTTGGTGCAACTACAAATAGTACAGCAACTACAGAATTTCATAATTATACGGTTGAATGGACACCGGAGAGCATTAAGTTTGTTGTAGATGATATGGTTATCCACAATAGCTTAATGAATACAGCCGGCACTCCTTTTAATGAAGATTTTTTCTTTATTATGAATGTGGCTGTTGGCGGTACATTAGGTGGGGCAATAGACAGCGAATTTACAGAAGATACCATGGAGGTAGACTATATTCGAGTTTATCAATAGTAATTCAATGGTCTTAATTAATGCGGTAATTTGTGGCGAACAAGTCCGTATACAAATGTGCCTAAAGTTGCCGCAGCAATTACGATTAACATACTATAAACTCCAGTCCCTAAAAGAATGTACATAGGTCCGGGGCAAGCGCCAGCTAAAGCCCAACCCAATCCAAAAATAGAGCCACCTAGAATATATCGCGCAACACTTTTAGCTTTAGGAGGAACATTAATAGTGTTTCCTTCGATGCTTTTTATATTAAACTTCTTAAGAGTCCAGATAAAAATAATCCCTAATACTACTGCCGAGCCGATAATGCCATACATGTGAAACGATTGAAATTTGAACATTTCAAAAATCCGATACCAAGAAACAGCTTCCGATTTAACCAGTACAATTCCGAAGAAAATACCAACGAGTAAAAATTTTATAAACTTCATAATTAAAAGATAAGGGGTAAAATAAGGTGTGTCATTACTAGTCCACCAATAAAAAATCCGATTACAGCAATTAAAGAAGGCAATTGTAAATTGCTCAGTCCAGTGATGGCGTGTCCGGAGGTACAACCACCAGCGTAGCGCGTTCCAAAACCAACCAAGAATCCAGCTATAATTAGAATAGATAAACCTTTTAAGGTAAATACATTTTCGAGTCCGTATATTTCTTGTGGTAAAATAGTTTCACCGACATCTGAAAATCCGAGCGCTTGCAAATCAGAAATAGTAGCAGCACTCAAATCAATAGGTGCACCATCAGAAAGAAAAGTTACAGCAATATATCCGCCAATAATAGCACCTAAAACAACCGTTAGATTCCATTTTTGTACTTTCCAATCGAATCGGAAAAAATCAGCATACTTTCCGGCACCACCTATAGTACATAATGTTCTAAGGTTGGATGACATGCCAAAGGTTTTACCAAAGTAAATAAGCAATAGCATTACTAAAGAAATTAATGGACCAGAAACATACCAGGGCCATGGTTTTAAGAGGAACTCCATAGATTTTAATTTAGCGCAAAGATAAACGTAATAATTTGTCTCATCAGTTGTAACATTTCTAGCTATATTTATCTAAAATCATAGCATGTTAAAGATGAGATTTTCAAGTTACTTGGTCTGCGCACTATTCTTAAACTTACAAACAGTTTTCAGTCCACTTACGGCACAAGATTTACCTAGAAGTTACATCGCACAAAAAACTTCGGCTAACATTATAATCGATGGAAAAGCTGAAGAAACTGCGTGGACAACAGCAGATTGGACTTCAAATTTTATTGATATAGAAGGGGAGGTGCAGCCAAAATATGATACCCGAATGAAAATGACTTGGGATGAAAACAACCTCTATTTTTATGTAGAAATGGAGGAGTCACATGTATGGGGTACTTTAAAAGAACGCGATACCGTAATTTTCTATAATAACGATTTTGAAGTTTTTATTGATCCAGATGGAGATACCCATAATTATATGGAGTTTGAAATGAATGCTTTGAATACGGTCTGGGACCTTTGGCTAACCAAACCCTATCGCAATGGACCTAAAGTTATAGATGGGTGGGATATTGCGGGATTAAAATCTGCAGTGCATATCAATGGGACTTTAAATAATGCTGAGGATATCGATAAAGGATGGCAAGTTGAGATTGCAATGCCTTGGAAGGCACTTTTGGAAGGGAGTACTAAAAATAAAGTGCCTGTAAATGAGTTTTGGCGTATTAATTTTTCACGGGTGAATTGGGATTTCGATTTAATCGATGGTCGCTATTCTCGAAAGAAAAATGCAGCAGGAAAATTCGAGCGCGAGTATAATTGGGTATGGTCGCCACAAGGCGTAATTAATATGCACGAACCCGAACATTGGGGTTATGTGTATTTTGCAGAAAGTGCCACGGAGACTTTTAAAATTCCTGAGGATGATAAAATAAAAAGGCATTTGTATGCACTAGCACGAAAGATTTGGTCGAATAAGCAATCGGATATTGGAGTCAGTTTAAAACAACAAATTGAAGCACCTATTGAAATAGCAGGCAAGCAGCTAACACCAAAATTGGAGGTGCACAAATACGGCTGGCATATCAGTGTACAAAGTCCGTTTACAAATATGGTATTACTATTAAGTGAGGACGGGAAGTTTCAGAAAATTGAATAAATTTATAAAGGACTAAACATTTTTTAAAGCACTGTCTTCAAAATTCTTCATCACTTTGTTTAGCGATAAATGTGTTTCGGCATATATTCTAGCATTTCTGGTCATTCTCGTTTCTTCACCGTTCTTTGAGAAAGCTTGATTTATACCTTGGTTCAACGCATTTTGATTTTCTGCATCTACCAAAATTCCCATTTTATTCTTTTTTACCAAATTATGTAAACCAGTGGCTTTGTTCGCGGTAATTAAAGCAAGACCACCAACAGATAAGATGGTATTTAGTTTAGAGGGCATAACCAAATCGCTAGCAACATTTTTCTGCACCACTAAGTGAAGGTCGGCCATGTTTAAAAACGAATTAAAACTTTCATGCGGTTGTAAAGGAAAGAAATGCACATTTTTCAACTCCATTCGTTTAGCCATTTTCCGCAATTGAAGTTTGTAAGGCCCGGTACCACAAAAAATGAATTGATATTTTTTATGTTCCTGAGCTGCATATAATATAGCATCCAAACCTTGCTTTTCGCCCATGCCGCCAGAATATAAAATAATTTTATCTTCAGCTTTAAAACCAAAATTTTCTTTTATTTTATTGCGATCAGGTAAGGGGTAAAAACTTTTGGTGTCACTCCAGTTAGGAAATAAAACCACTTCCTTTTGTGATTTTTTCTGAACTTTATCTACCATTTTTTTCGAGATACTACTCACCGTATCCGAATTTTTCATGATAAATTTTTCCACTTTAAATAGTGCATTAATAACTTTTGGAGATTTAATCATTTTTAAATCTTTAGCCATTTCTATTTGTAAATCTTGAATGTGATAAATGTGTTTCGCTTTACGTACTTTTTTATAGAAATAGCCTAGCAAGCCAACTTGAAAAGATGGCGCTACCGTAAGAATATAATCGAATTTTCTTTTCGGCATAAGCATCAGTATTCTAATGAAAGCAGAAATAAAGAAAGAAACATCTAGCAGCATTCTTTTTAAGCCAGAAGGTTTTGTAGGTACATACATCGGGCAACGATGTACTTTTATTTTTTTGTCACCAACTTGCTGAATTTCGGTACTGTACCAAAATCTCTTTTTGCGATAGGGTTCCTGTACACTCCAATAAGGGTAATAGGGGTAGGTGGTAATTACTTCGCAGTCATAATCATTTTCTGCCAACCAATTAATCATTTCGCTACTGTACTTCCCAATTCCGGTAAGTTCTGGGTAATAATTGTAGCCTACTAATAATAGGTTCTTTCCCATGTGTTCTAGGTTAAGATTTAGCACTAATAAAATAATTAATTATACAATTTCACTTGTACAACCTGAGGCTTTTTCGGGGGAACTGTTGAAAGCACATCGATATTTAATAAAACATCAAAATCGATAAACAATACTACTAAATGTTTGTGGTTAAAAGAAGTAGCTCGCATAGAAAAGGACAGGTTTAGCACTAATTTAACATTGTCGTATAAAAGTGGTCTTCTGCATTACAAATGATAAAAATTTTAACGCTTAAAACACGGATTACGCAAAGCTTGTAGTGTTACGGCTTTATTGATAATACCGATGAATGGTAACATAAAGTTAAGGTAAGGTTAAAATTAAATCTTAAAGTGTCTGTTTGTCGATTTTAACAGACATTATAAGTAATTTTTTAGCTTTTAAACGTTTATAGTACAAGCAGAAATAGCAGTATATCCATAGTCCCAAATAGCATAGTTTTATTTAATGAATTTCTTTTACCGATTTCTATTTTTCTTTTTTTCAACTATGGGTTGTGTGGCACAAATTGTTGACTCTAACATTGTAACTACAGAAGAAATAGACAATCAAGTTTTGCTACAGTCAATAAATACTGCTGGTGGACTTGTTACTGGTGAAAATGGTTCTGGAAGTTATGCTATTGGTCAATTATTTCTGAGTGACATGAGCTCACCGGCGCATAAAATTACTGAAGGTGTTTTGCAGCAAATAGATCAATCTTTAAATGAATTAATAACCACTATTGCCGTAGAGGCCTATCCAAATCCGACCACCGATTATTTTTTTATTGAAGTTGATGACTATAAGAGTAGGAATTTAAGTTATCAGCTTGTAAATTTACAAGGAAAGATTTTGACCAGGAATCTTATCCAAGATTTCAAAACCAAAATAACCTCTACTTTCTTACATCAAGGAATTTATATAATTAGTGTTTTAGAAGACAATGAATTTCTAAAATCATTTAAAATTATAAAGCGTTAAGAGAAATGAAGAGGCTTGTTTTTATACTATTGTTTTTGGTGGGACTATTGGTTCATAGTCAAACGCCTCAGAAAATTAGTTACCAGGCTTTGGTGCGCGATGCTGATCAAAATTTGGTAATCAATAAACCGGTCGGCTTACAAATTTCCATACTACAAAATACAATTGATGGCGCCGTGGTGTATTCAGAATCACATACCCCGGTTACCAATAATGGGGGATTAGTGACTATACAAATTGGAGCAGGGCTCAGTAAAAATCAAGATTTTAATACGATAACATGGGTCGAAGGGCCTTATTTTATTGAGACACAAATAGACCCAACCGGGGGTACAGAATATTCCATAGTGGGGGTAAGTGAACTTTTAAGTGTACCCTATGCATTGCATTCCAAATCAGCTGAAACTTTAGTAGGTTTTGATGGGGATTATGCCAAGAAAGCAGAAGTCGTTGCTTTTACACTTTCCAGAATAGTTACAAATAGTGATATTGGCAATACCATAGCATGTACGACTACAGCAGAATTAACACTGCCTGAAAATTTTGATATGCCTATTGGTGATGTAATTAATTTAGAAGCGCATAATGGAGCAATTTTAACTGTAAAAGCAGCTGCCGGAGTAGAACTTAACTACCAAGAAGGAGGCACGGCAATTTTTGCTAGTAATCAAAAGCAAGTACGGTTTGGTTTGTTGCGAAAGAGTGCTGCTAATGCATATATAATCTCAGGGCAATGAGATACTTGTTTTTCTTTTTGCTTTGTTCTTCACAGTTAATAAGTCAGAATTATCATTATGCAGTGGATACGCCCGATACAGCTGCAGAAGAAAATAGCTTTACTTATACTTTAGCTGAAGCTGCGACAACAAGTGCTGGTATTTATACTACCGAAGGTATTTTACTACGTACGTTATGGAGCAATGAATATAAAACTGCTGGTTCTCATGCAGCAAAATGGGATGGTTTAGATGATGAAGGAGTAGCTGTTACAAAGGGAACCTATAGTGCTAAAGTTTTGGCGAATAATGTGCAATACGAATGGGAAGGTGCCAAAATTGGTAATACTTCAAAACATTTAACCGGTGAAAATCGGTATCACGGACTAAGTGGATTTTTTAAATTTATTGTAGTAGACGATGACATATATTGGACAAATGGTTATAACGAACAGCGAACAGCAGCCAATCAATCATCAATTCATGACCCGCAAGTTACAACGCCAGTTTTAGATAAAGGCGCGGTAATAAAATATGTTTGTGCAGATGAAAATTACGTGTTTTGGAGTGGCCACGATGTATATAGCGATACCTCATTTGTATTTGTTACTACCCGTGAAGAGAATGAAGAATACCAATTTTCTAAGGCCAGTAATTATGAGGTTACTTATGGTAGAATCCACAATTCAACACTCAATACCTTACAAGGTAAGGACTCTTATATCACTGGTTTAGCACGTAGCGGAAATTATTTGTTTATTGCTCGGCAATTGCAAAATACCATTCATGTTTTGGACATCACCACAGGTGGTACTTTAGTACAAACTATCAAATCAATTAATGCCCCTAGAGAACTTACGGCAGATGGGAACGGAAATTTATGGATAATTTCAAATACCAATCAGGTTGCCAAATACCAAATTAGCGCCAATGGTATGTTGGGGTCGCCTACTCAAATTCTGCTAGGAATCGAAGAACCGCTAACCTTGGGGTTTAATAAAAATAATAATCAGATTGCAATTTGTGATGGTGGTACCCGGCAACAGGTGCGTTTTTTTAACGCAACCAATGGAGCGGAAGCAAATGCCTTTGGGCAGTTGGGGGGCTATGCAAATATCCCAGCAGTGGCAAATGACAAATTTTATTTCTCCGATTCAAAAACTAAAAATTTCGATGGGGGTATATATAGCCCGCTATACAATCATGCGGCTATTAGTTTTCAAAACGATGGTTCGTTTTGGGTGTTAGATGTCGGCAACAATCGCATGATGCACTATGGTCAAAATCGAAATTTTATTGAAACCATTCAATACACTCCAGATTGGTTGATGATGTCTATTGACAAAAACAATTCGTCTCGATTGTTTGTGGACTTTTTGGAATATGAAATTGACTACTCCGAGGAAGATGTCGCTAAAACTTGGAAATTAAAAAATAATTGGGGGTTTACTATTAAGGACGAATATAATAATGCCTTTGGAAAAATTAGGGAGCCGGTAACGCTTTCAAATGGAAGAACCTATTTTTTACTAGCAGAAGGACTAAACTTTGTAGTAGCAGAATTATCGGAAAACGGAATAAGAATTACTGATAAAGTATTGGATGGGTTTTATTGGGTTTGGCTCGACGATGGAACACTTGTTTATGCAAATCCGGCAGAATTAGGAAAGAGTGTTATCTGGGAGAAATACGAGTTAATTGGTTTTGATGCTAATAATGATCCTATCTTTTCCAACGGCTCTATTTTGGCACAATTGCAGAATATCAAAAAAGACGATCCACTTCATCGCCATGCGGGGTGGTTCAGCACTTTTTTAATGGATAATGATAAACTAGTTTCTTTTGATGGAAGACCAGAAGAAAATGGCATGGGCGGAGGATATCATCTAGGGTTACTTGATATTAGGACCAACGAATGGCTCTTTAAAACTTCTAAAGCAACTGGGTCCGAGTATGATGGTGATTACCCACTAGATGGTGGTTTCGATACTGGGAATGATGTTCATAATGCAGGGAGTAAAGCGATGGTTTTTGGAGATAATATCCTCTGGGGGTATTACGGGGAGTTTTGGAAAGGAGGCTTTCAAACGAACCAATATGCACATTATAATAAGAATGGTTTATTACTCAACGTATTTGGAACTAACCAGTCATTGAATCCTAATCATCCTTGGGATAATGTTAAAAAGCATATCCCTTTTGAAGGGATGGCAGGGAATGTACTATCGCCATTTGCAGTTGCACATCCTAATAATGAAAATATTGGCTTTTTATATCATCCCGATGAATCATGGCACGGGGGCATTCATCGTTGGAAGATTTCCGAGCTAAAAAGTGTTGTAGAATTAGAGCTACTTGTAATATTGAATTAGGTGCAATACTTTATTTATTAATAGCCCACCACTTTCTTTTCATAAATGGTCGTTCTAGAATTGGGAATGCCAGTAAGCACACCATAAGCGTTATAATTAATAAAATAGGAACTATCAATTCACGATTCTTAATTAGTGGTATTAATTGATGACCTACAACCGAGATTACCTGAAAATGGATTAAATAGATTATATAACAAGCACCACCTATGATAGTCAAAATTTCTATTGAAAGTGTTTTTTTAAACTGTCCTTTTATTAAAACGCCATATAAAAATACAAATAGTAGTGCGATTTGTAAGAGGGTGATAAAGCTGTTTTTATCAAAAATATCAAGTGCAAAATAAGAAAGTAAACTTAGAAGAGTTATGTATTTTCCGAGGTTTAAAAAAGGTACTTGAATATTATTTTTTTCGATGATTGCAACGGAAATACCAACGATAAACCAATGGAAGTGCGAGGTTAAAAAATGTAGTTCATAGAACCTAGAAAAGGCGAAAATTAAAACACCAAATAATAACCATTTTTTTAAGTCATCTTTAAAGATATAAAAGAAAAGTGGCAAAAGAAGATAAAACACTACTTCAATTTCTAACGACCAGGTTACAAAATTAATAAGATTTTCATTAAAATTACTTGTGTATGTTAGTACATGAAAAAGACTATTGTTTTTGGCTTCATCAAAGCCATCTCTAAAACTGAGTAGTAAATAAAAAATGATTGTAGTAAGTAAGAAAGGAGGTTCAATTCTTTCTATCCTTCGAATTAAATATTTCTTATAGGAAAAGTTTTTAGACCTTAGAATTTGAGACATTAAAACAAACCCCGATATACTAAAAAACAATTGAACCCCTAGATGTCCTGTAAACCATACAGGTGACAAGAATGAGGATTTATCCGTATACAAAGTTAGAAAACCATCAACATGAAACAATAATACCGCAAGTATTGCAATAAACCGGAGTCCATCAATCTCTGCCCTATATTTATCAGTAGCTATTACTCTTTTAAAAACTTTCATTAGAATCAACTAAATTTTATTTGATAGCTTTTTTAGGTAAGAACGGCATCTTTAAAAGTTTGCATAATATTGTCGATATTCAAGTTTTTTTCAGAATAGATTCTAGCATTATGTTTTAATAATTTTCCATTTTCTTCATTCAAGGCCTTTTCCAGACCTTCATCTAGTGCTTGCTGATTTTCTGTAGGTACTAAAATTCCCATTTTATATTTATCGACAAGATGATAAAGGTTGGAGCCTTTATCAGCAGTAATTAAACTAAGCCCACCAACGGCTAAAATTGAGGTGAGTTTAGATGGTAATACTAGGTCACTCGCTTTGGTTTTTTGCATGACAAGATGTACGGTAGCCATGTTCAAAAAAGTATTAAATTTTTCTAAAGGTTGTAATGGAAAAAAACCAAGGTTTTTTAAATTCATTTCTTTTGCTTGGCGTTGCAATTCTTTTTTATATGGCCCTGTCCCACAAATTGCGAATTTGATGTTTGGTTGGGTTTCGAATTTTTTGGCAGTTTTAAGTATAGCAATTAATCCTTGTTTTTCGCCAATAGCACCAGAATATAAAACAACTTTATCCTTTGGTTGGTAGCCATAATTAACTTTCAATTGATTTTGATTCTTCAAGGGATAGAATATTTTATTATCTACCCAATTTGGAAACAATATCACTTCGCTCTCTGTTTTACCTTCAATTTTAGCGACCATGTTTTCGGAGATACTACTCACAACGTCGGATTTATTGAGAATGCTATTTTCTAATTTAAACAGTGTTTTTAACAGCTTTTTAGATTTTATCATTTCAAGATCTTTGGCCACTTCTATTTGTAAATCTTGTACATGATAAATATGTTTTCCTTTTCTAATTTTTTTAAAATAATTACCGAGGATGCCTAATTGAAACGAAGGTGCTACGGTAAAGATGAAATCGAATTTATTAAAGAATGCAAGCTTTGCTAATTGAAATGTTACAGAAGCGAAAAACGAAAAATCTAAGAGCATTCGTTTTTTACCCGTAGGTTTTCTAGGCACATACATGGGGCAACGATAGATGGTAATAGCGCCCCCGGAGTCAAAAGTTTCTTTTTCTTTCTTATACCAAAAGCGACGTTTCCTATAGGGTTCTTGAATTTTCCAGTAGGGGTAATAGGGGTAGGTGGTAATTACGGTACAGACATAGCCTTCTTTGGCAAGCCATTCAATCATTTCACCACTGTATTTGCCAATACCAGTAAGTTCGGGATAAAAATTGTACCCAATAAGTAGGATTTTTTTCTTCACAATAAAATGAAATGTTTCACAAATTCAGTTGGAATGCTGATTGATTCTAATAAAAGTGTCGAGAAGCTTAGATGATTACCATCTTGATTTTTCAAATGCTTTAGGATTTATTCTACATACGAGATTGGGTTGTACATCACTAGTAACAATGGAACCAGCGACTACAACTGTATCAACGCCAATAGTTACATTTGGTCCTACAAAACAAGAGGCGCCTACCCAACAACCATCTTCTAAAGTTATTGGACCATTTCTATAGTCCATACCTGGTGATTTATAATTATGATTTCCACCGCATAAAAAAGCACGTTGTGAAATACACACATTATCACCTATGGTAACTTTTTCAAAATTTAAAATAAACACTTCCTCGCCAATCCAAACATTATTTCCAATGTCTAATTTCCAAGGAAAATGAATATTTATGTTTGGTTTTATTACAGTTCTTTTACCCACTTTAGCACCGAAAGCACGAAGTAGAATTACTTTGATTTTACTGGGGTAGGGTAAAGCAGATCTAAAGAGAACTACCTTTATCAAATACCAAAGCCCTTCTTTCCATCGTGGTACACCTCTATCTAAACCAATGGAAGGTTTGAAATCTTGCAGGTTTACTTTCGAAGTGGGTTTTTCGATGTTTTCTTTCATAGTATTATGTAGGGTCTATTGCTTTTAAGAAGCTTTTTGCAGCACTTTCAACCGCGAAATACTGCTCATAAGTTACCACTGCTTTTTTGGACATTTGCTGCCATTGTTTGGTATCGAGTTTGGAATAAGCTTCAAATAAATTAATTGTTCCAACCTTTGAATCCGTAGCTACAAATCCTCCTCCACCGCTTTCAATTTCACGCCAAATATTTATTTTATTTGAAATTAGTATGGGTCTACCGCAGGCCAAAGCTTCAACAATGGCAATGCCAAAATTTTCTTGATGACTTGGTAAAACAAAAGCCTTGCAACCATAAAAGGCTCCCCATTTAGCATTACCCGAAAGCATACCGGGAAGCAAGACATTTTTTTGTAATAGTTCGTCCGCTAGAATTATACGCTCAATTTGTTTTCCATAATTGCTCTCCATTCCCGGGCCAGCAATGACTAATTTTGGTATTTCAATTGAAATATCTAAAGCTAATTGCTGCTTACTAAATTCGGAATAGGCTTTTAATAAAATGTCCACACCTTTTTTTTGATGAATCCGACTGAGAAATAGAAAATAAGAACTCCCTTTTAAATCAGTACATTTTTCTATAAAGGCATTGGTCATATCAGTATCATAACTCGGAGGTTGTTCAACACCAAGTCCTACAACTAGTTCACTGTTTGGCTCATACGGTTTAAATGGAATACGCGCTAATTGTTTCTCTTCTTCACAAGTAAACAATAAACCATCTACGGCATTCACTACATTTTTTTCGATTAAACTCCAATACAACACATTTCGAATAGCCTTTAATTTTCTTTCGGGTGCTTTTTGAAAATAAGGATCTAGCATCCCATGGGGCATGGTATATATTCGTGGTGCTATGACACCATTATTCTTTTTATTTAAATACTTTTTCGCTTTATAAACGGCATAGCTAGGATATTGCCATAAGCCGTGAATGATAACAACTGAAAAACGATTGAGGTTATTCACTAACCAAGGCTTCAGTTCTTTAGTATAACATAGCGGGTTGTTGGCCGGCCCCAACGCATGGGTAATAAATTGATCTTGTTGTAAAAAAGTTTCTGTTGGCATATCCGTACTTACCACTTCACTTTCGACTTCAAGTAGTGCCAAACCTTTAATAATGGTACGTACGGCTTGGCACACACCTCCTCGTTTGGGATCCATCTTATCAATAACATGAAGTACTTTCATCGCTCTACGGGATTGGCTAGTATTGATGAGTAAATTTTTTCTATAGCATCTAAGGTCTTCTTTTGGTCAAAGCGCTTTACATTTTCTAATCCGTTTTTTACTACGGTCGCACGTTCATTTGGTGTTAACGAAAGAAGTTGATGTGCTTTTTTTGCAGCGTCAGCTGCCCAGTGATTTTTATTGGTAATGGTACGCTTTGGTATTAGAAAAGCTGCACTAGCTGCAACTTCAGTCATTGGTGGTTCATTTGTAGTTATTACAGGACAACCGGAAGCCATTGCCTCAGCAATGGGCCATCCAAAACCTTCGTCATACGAGGGGTATAAAAGTAATGTGGCGCCAGCATAAGCTTTTTTTACAGTTGCATCATTAATACCCACAAGAAAGTGAATGTCTTTTTTATAAGCAGAAGTTTCATGTGTGCTTACCAATGCAACATCAGGATTTTCACCTATTAAAAGCAATGGTAGGTTAGTCTTATAACTAGAACGAAGTGCATTATAAATTTCAATAATCCCAACTCTATTTTTATACCATTGATTCCCACCAACATGCAATAAATAACCTGCAGTGAGGTCGATGTTAGTGGTTTTTGATAATGTTTCGCGAACTTCTGTAACATTCTGAGGAGTAAAACTTCCATTCATTCCATTATAAACCACTTCAGAAATAGCTGGTTTCTTATTCAGAAATCGATGTAAATCTTCTTTTGTTTTTTGTGAAACTGAAATAAAATTTTTTCCTTTCGAATAGCCATTCCGTATCATTTTCTGGTAAATTTTACCGGTATAACTCGTTGGGTTTTCTTCAATTTCGTTACTAGCGGAACGTTGTGCTAAAAAATCATGACAATGAATTACATGTGGTTTGTCGGCAACTAATAGCACCCATGGCCCTAGTGCATGATCGGTAAAAACAAACAAAGTGTTCTGGTCAGTATTTTTAAGCAATTTTTTCACCCTTCTAGGGAAAACGATGAATTGGTCGATATAGCCCATCCATTTTTTTAGGAATGCTGGAGCTGGTAGTTGGGAAAATTTAGCTACCGGCGACCACATTGTAATATCATGCCCACGGTCTTGCATTCCATCAGAAAGCATTTTCGCGAATCGCGGCATACTTTGGTGACCTAGAAAATCGGGATGTGTAAAAAAAATGACTTTCACTAATTAGTAAAAACGTTTAATGATTTAAAGGTAGAAAACTACAAAGTGGAATTTTTTGTGTCTTTAAACGAGGCTATTAATAAACCTGTAACGAAAATACTAAAACCTAATGTAGTCGGTTGACCCCATTGCCCATTCGGTAGAAGCAGTAGACAGAAACTTAATAATAACCACGGAAGTAGGTTATTTTGTTTTAATGCTTTAAGTGATGAAAATGCTAAATGAAGTCCCAAAACGACGCGAATAAATATCAGTGCTAAGCCTATCAATAAACCTGATTCACCAATTAATCTAGCCCATTCATCTTCTGCATAAATAAGCATGGTTTTTTCACCAGTCATTAATTTTCCTCCGGCGTTCGTACCAATACCTAACCCATGTCCAAAGAAATGAGATTCGGATGTATAAGAGAAAGAATTTAACATGCCTCCCAGATAACGATCTACTAAGGTACCGCTTACCCCTCCTTCGTATTTCGTAGCTCCTTCAAATCTGGAAGTAAAAGCTTCAATAGGTGTTTTTAGTAAGCTGGTGCTACTTAATGCCAGAAATATGAGAACTGCTCCAATACCACCAAGTAAAATTCGCGGGAGGTATTTAGAATTTCTACCTATAGCAAATAACATAAATAATAGGGCAATAATAGTTTGGTACAATAATGTGCGGCTAATAGAAAAAGGAATAGCCGCAACAAGACCTATTGTTGCAAGTATCAATACGGTGCGGTTCACTAATTTATGGTTCAACCAAAAGTAAAAGATGAATGTAGTTAATAGGCCATAGAATTGCGTTAGACCAGAAATAAATGAGAAGGTGCCAGGGGGGCGGTAGTAACCCAAAGCGCCAGGAAATCCTGCTCCTCCTAAGTCTCCTCCAATTCCTCTATTTACCCAAGCACTCTGAGGACTATAAAATTGTAGAATCATTAATACGGTCATGGGTATTGCTATATATAATAAAGCATTACCTATTTTTAGTAAATCTCCCTTGTCAAATACATTGCCAATAACAAATATTAATGGGAAATACAACAGGATTATACGTGCGCCATAAATACATACAGCTACATTTCCATGCCCAAATAAAAAGGTTGTGCCCATAGCAATTATACCTAAAACAATTGCCAATATCAGATAACCATTTACCTTTAAAAAGCCTTTTTTTAAAGCTAAGTATAAAAGTAGTAATACTAACGGGTCACGTATTAGCGCTAATGGACCAGCTAGATTTGGTAAAATCCATTTTCGCAGCGCGCCTTCAAATAATAATAAGATAAGGTAAAGCCAAATACCTGATTTTAGTAATGATAGAGAATCTTTAGGTAAACTAAATGCCATATCTATTTGGTGAATCTTATTAGCTGCAAAATTAATTATTTCAGTTGTACGTTCAATTAATCTTTTTTTGCTTTACTAAGTTAATGTGCTATATTTTTTAGTTGTTCAACAATGGTATTATAACTATATTTCTCGATGATTTCTTTAGAACTTTCAGCCCATGATAAAGACTCCTTATAAAGTACCTGCTCTAATTTTTCTGCCATTTCTTTAATATTACCAGTTTCAAAGGCATATCCATTCACCCCTTCTTTAATAACATCATGTGAAGAGCCAGTTAAGTCTGATAGTACAACGGGTAGATTAAAGTTCATTGCTTCATTTACAGATAAACCCCATGTTTCTCCAACTGTTGAACACATTACAAATACATCGCTAACAGCATAATATTCCGCAATTTTTGTTTGATTAACAAAACCTGTAAGAATTACGTTTTTTACCTGATGCTTCTCAATAATTGCTTCGAGTTCTTCGCGTAGATTTCCTTCACCCACCAATATTAAAAAAGAGTCAGGTTTATTTAATGCTATAAATGCGAGTAGAAGATCTAGTGGTCTTTTTTTGTCAATATATTTACCTGAATAAAGTATAACTTTTGAAGTGTTAGGAATGCCAATTGTCTCTCTTAAATTTGCTTTTAAGGGGTTAAGACGCTTATAATCATTCGTGAATCTTTCATTATCTACAGAATATGGGCAGAAAATCAACCGTTCACTCTTTATGCCATAACTTTCATAAAATAGTCGATTTTGATTTCCAATATATAGGTAATAATCTAGAAAAGGAAAGAGAATATATTTTAGACCAAAACGCTTGATTTTTTGCTTAAAACCAGATTTTTTTTGTTCATGAACTAGTGGTGTTTCAACGCGTAAACACATAGTATGCCCCCTTAATTTTCCAAATATGATAACTAAAAAATGTGAAAAATAATTCCAACCATGTATTATAAATACGGATTTTGGTTCACGAAATAATTGCCCAATCATCCCAAAGTTAATTAGTCCAAAAAAGCCTTTATAGAGCGATGGTTTCCAAGAATAATTTTTAAAAAATTTAAAGTCGTAGCCCTGCAGTAATGGAATATCCCATTTGATATTAACTCCGAATTCTTGGTCGAAACTCCCTTTTATAGTTTCGTCGGAGCAATACCATGCAGCTGTTTTTAGCCCAGCTTTATTCATATACTTATACAATGGAGCAAAGTATTGGATGGGATGAGAGTTTATAAAAATTATCTTTTTCATATTTTATCCATTTTAGGATTTTTTACGATACCAGAACTACTTATGATGCATTCCGCTATTCGTATAGCCAAAGCTATTATGGTCATTGTTGGATTTGAAAAACTAGATGTTGGAAATACGGCTGAACTTGCAACATATAAATTATCGATACCGTAAACTTTACAGTCAGAATCAACTACACCTGTTTTATGATCTAAAGACATGCGTAATCCACCTGCTTGATGATAACTGTCAGTCATCCATTCATGATTGTTTGTATTATGATTTAAAACCCAATTTTCAAGTTCCACTTTTGCAATACCGCTTTGTTCTATTTCTGAAGCCGTCAATTTTGCCATTTCAACAATGGTATTGCTTGTTAATTCTGAAATGTTCCAATTAAGTTTTATTCTTGGCATTCCTAGCGAATCTTTTTCATTACTAAGTGTGATACTATTTTCGGTACTCGGATTTTGTTCGCTATGAATCTCTAACCAAATCGGTCCTTCTTTTGGTGAAAAACCTCTATTTTTCAACTTCCATCTAAATAATATGTTTAAAAGGTTTATTGAATTATATGGATTGAATATGAGGTAAATTATAGTTTTAATTGGCAATTTTTTATTGCGCAACTTTGCAAAGACCTCTTTTGCAATAGTTAGTGTGTTTTTTGCTTGTACATCAAAAACAATTTGCGAAGAAGCGAATAACAGTTTTTTTTCATTAGCCCACTTTGGAGACATCCTTAATCGAGGAAAATACTTGAAACCATTTTTATAGAAGGGATCAAAAATGGCGTGAAATTTAGTTCTCGATTCAGGGAAGATTTTCCCTACAACACAAGCTACGTGATCTTGAATATATAACCCAACAAGTCCATTTTGGTTTCCAATACCTGAAGAACTAAATTTCTTGGAATTTAGAAATAGTCTTACCGTTTCAAAAGCTCCGCCCGCTGAAATAAAATATTTGGCATTAACTACACCAACTTTATTGTTTAAAGTGCTAATAGATACAGCATTCACTTTTGTATGTTCAGCATTTGGAAGCAACTCCGTTACATTGGCATTTTTTAAAAGAATAATATTTTTTGATTTTTTAATCTTAGTACCGTGTTGTATAAATAGATTAGGTATTTTACACCATTTCGTAAATATAAAATCTAATTTTTCTGTATTTAAGGTTGGCTCTTTTATTTTCCAATCTTTCCACGGCTTATAGGAGAAAGGAACAGAACTGTCAGTGCCTAAAATTTTTTCTGCTTTATCATAAAAGTTCTTAAGATCTTCAAATGTTAAAGGCCAACCACTCAAAGGAACATGCGGTCGTACACAAAAATCTTCTTTCATAAATGGAAAAACTTGTCCGCCCCACTTTGTGGTAGTGCCTCCAATAATCCTTTCACGTCCCTCGTGAATTCCTCCATGAAATTTACCTACTAATTCAGCTTTATGTAAGTCAGCTGCCTCCTGGTTAAAAAACTCATTTCCACCTTCTAAAACGATAACGTTAAGTCCAGAATTAATAAAGGACAAGCTACTTGCAAAGCCCGCCGCACCTGATCCAATAATGCAAATATCTGCCGTGAACTCTGAGTCAAGACTAGTTGAAAAATCTATGAGCATAAGTGATACTAATTATAACAAGTTGGTTTCTTAGTTATCCGTAACTAGGTGTACCATTAAAATGAGTCATACCGTTTTTCCTAGCGGTACGAAGTAATCTTTCCTTATGTATATAATTTTTACTACCTCCGATAATTGACTGTCCAAAGCTTTGAGCTGAAACTCTTTCAGTCAATTTTATCACAGATTTTTTTATGTTAATTATCGGGGGAGCTAAAACTAAATCAAAAAGAATTAGAAATTTTATTTATATAGATTTAATACAATTGATTACAATATAATGTTATACTATAAATTGTGGATTATTATGTATTTACGGTGTTAATTCTTTAATCGCGCTAACGATTTTACTACCATAACTAGCCCATGTATATTCAATTGCCTTTTGCTGAGCCAAATTTGACATTTGAGGCAAGCGTTCACTATTCTCTAGAAACCAATTAATTTTATCAGCAATAATTTCGGGAGATCGTATAGGTACTAAAAAACCAGTTTTTTCCTCTTCAATTAAATCATCTCCTCCAGTATTTGGGGTGATAATTAAGGGAAGTCCTTGACTCATAGCTTCTTGCATTACTAAGGCACGTCCTTCAATAATCGAGGGCAAACAAAATACATCACAAGTGCGCATCAGTTCCAATACTTCAGCATGTGGCCTTCCTGGTTCATAAACGAAATCTGGACATTGATCACGATAAAACTTCATCGGTGCCAATAATGATCCTAAAACAACCAATTCTACTTGAGGATTGTTTAGTATTTTGATTGCAGCAAACAAATCGCCAAGCCCTTTCCGCTGACTCATAGATCCCACGAAAAGTACTCGTAATTTGTTTTCTTTTTTATTATGGGCAGCATTTGTTTTTAGGATAGGTAAATTTTCTGGGGTACCGAATGGAGAAATTAAAATCTTCTCTCTTGGCACCCAATTTGGCACAGAATCTTTAACAAATTGGGATGGTACCACCGTTAAATCGGCTAGTTCAATTTCTTCAGCTTTGCGCTTTAATTTATCTTCTGGATCGTCTATTCCTCCTTTCAGTGTGATAGCCCATTCTGGGTAACGTTCTGCTTCTTCTTGCTGAAATTTCCTTGCATGTTCCCAATAGGCTATAGGTAAATCGTAAACACACTTTAAACCCAGAGTTTTAGCCTTTTTAAAAGTTTTTAAGGCGATATCTTCATAGGCATAAACCGACCCAATATTTTCTTTGGTTAAAATAGTTTCTAATTTATTTGAAATTGATTTATCAAAATTTTGATTTATATATTGGATAAGCTCATAATCTTTACCTCTTAATCCAAATTGGTTTAATAGCTTACGACCTATCTCAACAGTTTGATAAACCGATGTTTCAATTTTATCAGCATCAATAGGAAAGGTTCGTCTCAAAAGTTCTGATTTTACAGAATTGGGCATTAGTTTTAACCATGGTGCATCAGGTTTTGTTGCCATTAAAGTATAATACTTTCCTAAAATACCCGCATTTTCTAAAGAAGGTAAAAGGCCTCTAACAAAAGTGTTGCCATACGGTTGTGATATCAATACTTTTTTTTGATTCATAGGAAAAGGCCTTTATTGGTATGGGTTGAAATGATTATTTAGCGTTTGAAAGTTTTAAAAGATAAAACTTTAATGTGCTTTCATTACAGCTTCAAAAAGCGAGATATATTGCGCTGAAATTTCTTTAGAACTATGTATTTTAATTTGTGCTGGCATCTCTTGTTTTAACTTTGCTGTCAAAGGTATATTTGTGAGAAGCATACTCATTTTATTCGCTAAATCATCAACATTGTTACGAGAGAAGGTAAGACCTCCGTTTCCAATAGCAAAAGGTAATCCACCACCATCAGAAACAATGGGTATACAACCGCATGCCATTCCTTCTAACGCCACAATTCCAAAAGGCTCTTTCCACCGTGATGGCACCAAAAGTGACTTATGTTGATTCAAACATTCGGCAAGCTCACTGCCTTGTAATGAACCTTTAAATGTAACTAAGTGATTTAAGTCATAATCAGTCACCATTTTTTTAAGATTATTCATTTCGAGTCCATCACCCACTATAGTTAAAAAGATATCTCTTTCTTTGAAATCATATGCTACTTTTTTAAATGCCTGAATTGCCAAATCTGCACCTTTATCGGAGACTAATCTTCCCAAGAATACAAAATCTAGATTTTTATCTATTTGTGGCATAATTTTAAATACATCTTCTTGATATGGATTTCGTATAATTTGAGCATCAGGCCAGCAATCATCTTTAATCATTTTACTACAAGCGACTACTTTTCTCGCACTGCCCAACCATTTCCTTTTAATTTTCCACTGATAATTTGCTTCGTTAGTTTGAGAGCCTAACCAGGTTTGAAGACCAATTACGACAGGTTTTCTGAATAGTAATCTTGGCCAACCAAGACGTATGCAGATATTATTTTCAAAAACCATATCTGCCCATACATGTTCTTTAATAAGCGTTAAAAAACTCGGATTTCTTACAACTTCGAACCTAAATTTTGTTTTCTCGGGATCTAGTGACCATGTCATAACACGAACTTCATGCCCTGAATCTGTTAAAGCCTCTGCAAGAATATTCGAGATCAATTCAATACCGCCTATCGATGGATGAAAATAATGTGATAAAAGTAAAATTTTCAATTTATGTTTTTTTATGTTTTAATTAATCCTATAATCAGTTGCACTTTAAATCATCCAATAGTTTACTAGCGACTTGATTCAGCGTTTGAATATCTGTTTGTGTCATTTGTAAATTTAAAAGACTATTTTCCAATTGGCCCTCAACAAATTGTACAGTACCCGAAAGGGGTTCGTGTTTAAATGCTGCATTAGGAGTCCAATTATGCGAAACACTAATGATTGGAGTTTTATGTAGTAGCATGGCAGAAGCAGTTCCACTCTTTTCTAATAGTGCAATAGGTGTTGTACTCAAAGCGATGTCTGCGTTTGTTAAAATTTTTGATATTTGTGCGGGATTCTGTTCGCCTAAAACTTGATATTTTAGATTATATGATTCCCATATATTCACCCATTTTTTTTGGTTGGAACCCGATCTACCAACAATTGTTAATACAACCTCTTTGCCCATTTTTTTTGCATATTCCGATAATTCTTTGGTAAAGGCTTCAAATTTTGAGGCTGGTGCTATCCCACCAAAAACCACAAACTTGAGTTGGTTGTTAGGTGTTGATTGCTTAACAGGTTTTGTAACAGGAATGTTAGAAAATAAAGGCAATAAATTTGGTTCTTCGACTAGATTGGTAAGTAGAAATTGGTAATATTTAGTATGCGTATGGATACAGTCTGGCTTTAAATTTCGATGTATTTCTTTAAAAATAAACTTTTGAAAATAACCTATAATTTTGTTTTTGGTTATACATTCTCTGTTAATTCCCAACCACAATTCGTGAAACATCACATGACATTTTCTTCCATGTCCAAGTTTTTTTAATTGTTTAGATAAAGAAAAAGGTAATCCCTTCGGATGAAAAGAAAATGGTACAAATTGAAGACTGAGCCAATGAGGATTTAGTTTTGAAATCCATTCATCAGCTAGCAGAAAACGTTCGGCTTGCGATAATAAAGAACTAAGTCTATAGACTTGTATATCAATTTTATCATCTTTTTGAATATCTAATTTGGAAAAATTGCAGAAACCATCATTGAGAGAAATAATAGTTGCTCTATGCCCTTGTCGTATTATTTCACCCGCCAAGCGTCTCGTATAGTCACCAACCCCATCGCGTCCAGGTTCAAGGCTACCACATAAAAATACTATATTTTGTTTATTACTCACCATTAATTCTATTTTCCTTTAAGATCTTTAATAATTGAAAGAACTATATTTATTGTACGGAATGGCCTAATACGGTTATTGCACTTTCATGCTCTTTAGCTTTTAACATGTCGATTAATTCATTTGTAAACACTACTGCCCCATTGACCAATAAATGGCGTTCATCAAAAAAATAAGATTTATCATGGTACACATCATTTAAAGTATCATGGACAAAGAGTGATACCTCAGAATGGGTCAATTGTCTTATTCTATTCTCAAATTGGCGGTTATGACTTTTATAATTTGGTGGGAAGATCAAATGCAATGCAATACTGTTATCCAAACAAAGCCTTTGAAAATTCGTAAATGATTTAATTTTAGCTAAGGATTCATTATCCTTATTATAAGTTTGGGCGGCATTGTCATAGTTAAACGCTGCATCTTTACTCTGAAACGAAATGGGCATAGAACCATTACTTCTAATAGAATCCCAAATGGAATACTTCTTTTCCGTAATATTAAAATTTACTTGGTTTATCCGAGAGAGAATTAAAAAACGGGATAAGAAATTCTTTTCTCTTCTTTTTATCATTTCATTATTAATTGACTCATATTTAGCCAATGGGTATAGGCGATCAAATCTAAAATTGATAAAGTCGTTTGGCATTAATTGAATTGGGTCGTCTAGGGTTAGAATAATAGCTTTAGGCTTTTTATTATTGGCTAATAGTGTTTGTAATAAAAACTCTTGAAACGCTATGTCAGATCCGGGATAGGATAGGTTGAATGAAGATAAATGCAAGGAATCTTCGATTTGTTTGGCTATAATATTCCTCGCTCCCCGAGAAGAACCCAAAATAATAATTTCCTTATTTATTTCACCATTTACCAATTTTTCCAATCGTTTGTCACTTTCAAGATGAGGTGAGATAAAAAGAAAAGCATAAAATATCTTATCGAAAACAAAAAAGGCAATTGCAAAAAATATTATTTTTTTTATAAACCCAGACATTTTCAAATGCATTAAAATTGGAAATAAATAAATTGTTGTTCCTTTCCCGTCATGATGAAGATGATTGAAATTAGACCTAAATACAACCCCCACCGATACGGTCTTTTCCATTTAAGACCTAGTTGCGAAATTGCATATGAACCCTCTCTACCTTGCCATTCCAATAAGATAAATAACATCAGCAATACGAGGACTATAAAAGCCTTGCCCCTTTCCGCAAAAACTGGAATAGCGAATAACGAGGTCGAAAAAATTTCAGAAATATAGCTTGTGGCGTGACCAATATCGTTTGCTCTAAAAAATATCCAGGCAAAAACCGTTAACCCGAAAGTTAACAACATAAACGAAAATTCCTTTATGCTCGGGAATAATTTACCCTGCGCGACCGTTTCCAGATTATTACGATTATTGTTAGTCAATAAAAGTGGTAAAAAATAAATCGCATTCAATGCCCCCCACACAATAAATGTCCAATTTGCGCCATGCCAAAATCCGCTTACAATAAAAATGATAAACGTATTTCTAATTTTCATCCATGTTCCGCCACGACTACCTCCCAAGGGTATATAGAGGTAATCTCTAAACCAGGTTGAAAGGGAGATATGCCATCGTCTCCAAAATTCCGCAATGTCTCTCGAAAAGTACGGGAAGTTGAAGTTGCGCATTAAATCAAAACCGAAAAGACGCGACGTACCTATTGCAATATCCGAGTAACCCGAAAAGTCACCATAAATTTGGAAAGTAAAAAACAATGCTCCTAAAACCAAAGTACTACCATTCATATCTGCCGAGTTATTAAAAATCTGGTTGGCATATTCCGCGCAATTATCTGCAATAACAATTTTTTTAAACAGCCCCCATAGAATTTGTCGCATTCCATCCACTGCTTTTGTATAGTCGAAAGATCGTTTTTTATAAAATTGAGGAAGCAAGTGAGCGGCCCTTTCTATTGGGCCAGCTACTAGTTGTGGAAAGAAACTGACAAAAGCAGAAAAAGCAATAAAATCTTTTGTTGGTTCTAGTTTTTCTTTATAAACATCTATGGTATAACTCAATGTTTGAAAGGTATAGAAACTAATTCCAACCGGTAAAATAATGTTTAATGAATTAGCTTTGATCTCGGTTCCGAAAAATGAAAATGCTGTAATAAAATTGTCCAGAAAGAAATTGTAATATTTAAAAAAGCCTAAAAAGCCAAGATTAACAGCTATGCTTGTCCATAGCAAGGCCTTTCGTTTAAGCACAGAATCTTCTTTTTTCAGTTTTATGCCTATAGTATAGTCAATTATGGTGCTAAAAATAATCAATAGTAGAAACCGCCAATCCCACCAACCATAGAAGGTGTAACTCGCAACTACAATTAATAAATTTTGAAGCTTTAGATTTTTATGCGTCGCATACCAATATAGTATAAACACTATTGGTAAGAAAACCGCAAAGTCTATCGAGTTAAAAAGCATTCTTCTGGTCTACATTTATTATTAATTTTTAGTACCGTCGTTTCTATTGGCTCCCTGCTCCACATTATTTGTGATGTGGCCAGTTGAAAAGTTTATTTTAAAATGGTCAAAAGAAATCTATTCAACTCAATGGAAAACTCATTATCTTTTGGAGAAGTGTTAAATTGATTTTCATCATTTGATTTGAAGGTTTAAACCTATTGGCGGATAATCACTGCAAGTACTTATATTAAATTCTTTAAAAAAAAGACAAACTTTATCAAATAATAAGTCATCTCGCGAAATAACGAAATAAAAATAGATGGATGATTATAATTGACATCAGTAATTTTAAAGTAATCACCCACATTTTTCCAGTTTACATCCCAAACATCCTCAAACCAAAACGTCCTAAACTGATATTTTTTAAGCAACTTAAGACTTTCTCGATCATGCCAATAATGTTCCATTATTTCAGGTTGCTTAAATACTATTCCTTTTTTAATCCATCCATCGGTCCATTCTATCGGAGCGGGTGCAAGACCATCTCCTTCCTGTTTAGCGTAATCATAGCTTCTTCTGTACATTCTTAATCTATGATACCAGGGCTTGCTATTCGCAATAGATTCTAAGATACAGTAGTACCTAACTTTGGCTCTTTGCCTTCTTAATGAGAGTAGGTTACAGTGTAAAAGCTTAATTTCTTTTAAAACAAGCTTTGGAGCATTATCATTAAAAGGAATACGTGTGCTATGAATGAATTCAGGTTTATGTTGCGTGCCATCATCTACAAAACCTAAGGGCCACCCACCTTGGGCTTGGTATCTAATTACAAATTCAACACCATTGTAAAAAGTAGGTTTTTCAAAAAACAAAATAGTACCCGGCTCACTATATTTTATAAGTTCCCATTCTTTAGATTTTAAAGAGCTAAAGGCCACTATTTCATCAGCATCTATAGCCAAGAGTATATTATTAGAACCATATTTATCCCTTGCTGTATTTATTAAAAGTGTTTGTCTTTCAGCTTCATTAAAATCACTTGAATTGTTTTTAATAACATCAACTTTCGGGAATTTTTTGGCTATGCTTGCACTATTGTCATCTGAGTTTTGATCGGCCAATAATATATGATCCGCAAAACAAGATGTTGTTTTTAAAAAAATGTCCAGTATCCATTCTTCATTTTTTATCGGTGTAAGAACAATAATTTTCTTCATTTTACGTAATTGATTAAAAATAACACCAAAATTTAATTTTTTGGAATCACCTATCTTAAATCATATAACTTTCTGTCTTTAATTTTTTTAGCTGGTACGCCACCCCAAATTTCATATGGAGGTATTGATTTCGAAATTACAGCTCCCGCCCCTACAATACATCCATCACCTAAACTGACTCCAGCTAAAACTATTACATCAACACCCAGCCAAACATCTTTACCAATTAAAATTTTTTTTCTAGAATCTCCTTTACGTTCTCTTTTTGGTAATAATTCGGTTGAATGATTATGATCTATAAATTTGCATCCAGAAGCTATCATACTTTCTTCTCCTATTACAATCTTATCGGAGATATTAAACTCACAGTTGGCTCCTATAAAAACATTATCTTTAATAATTATTGATTTTTTTTCCTGCCAAACGCCATCATATTTAAAAAAAATACCATGCTCTAATCTGCAGTTTTGACCAAGCACTATTTGATGCGGCCAGGTTACATGTATTTTTGGAATTTGAGTCCCTTTCCCGATTTGCATTCCTAAAAACCGGTAGTAGGCCTTTCTAAAAAATGAACTAGCAGTAGCCCAATATCGAAACCGTAATACGAAAAATAATTTTTGTAAAAATTTAGTCACGCGCTGTTTTAATGTAAAAATCTTCTGTATTTTACTGTATAGTCTAGTTCTCGATTTCGCTCCCCAATTTTCTTGGCCGGTACACCGCCCCAAATTTCAAAGGGTGGAACCGACTTGGTAACTACCGCTCCAGCAGCCACTAAACTTCCTTTTTGTAGTGTAACTCCTGGCAATATCATGGCACGTGTGCCAATCCAAACGTAATCTTCAATTCTTATTCCATTAATTTTTCCGTAAAAATCTGAAGTGTTAGGGTCATGATATGCAGTAAGTAAAACTACTTCCTCTGATATTGAAACATTTGATCCTATGCTAATTCCACCTCTAGTATCGAATCTACATTTGGCGTTTATCACACAATTATTTTCAAGTTTTAAACCCGAAGAGCTATCGAAATTACAGTTTAAGAAAATAGAGTTTTTATTTCCGATTTTAAATTTCATAAATACCCTGTAAAACCATAATCGAAAATGATGACTAGGAATTTTAGAAACTATCTTATTACAGATATATAATTTAAGTTCTGCAAGGAGGGTCTTAATCATAGTTATTTATAAGATAATAGATATTTTAAAAATAGTAAGAACAAAAATTAAGTTTATTTAGATTTTATTTTAAGAATCTTCACAAAACCGTAACCACTATGGACTAACAATTGCACGCTGCCAACAATAATATTTAGCCATAATACTCCTATTAAAGAGGTGACATCAGTTGCCCAAATTGCAATACTTATTGTGGCAATACTTATTGGAATTGATAATCCCGGATTCATTACCCAACCTCTAGCCGAATATAAAGAAAATACAATGACTGAAAAAACGCTTAAACTACTACCAATTACCGCCAAAAAGAGCTCGTATTTTAAATCGGCATACTGCGGTCCTAAAACCCAAAGGATTTCTTCTGGAAAGATGTAAACAAGTAGCACAAATAAGGAAAAAATAACTATTACCAAAATTTGTACTTGAATATATCGTCGTAACAACAAATTAAAAGTGTTTTCCAATCTGGCAAACCGAGGTATAATCAACATGCCAAATATAATGGAAACTAGGTTCAGTAGCATGGCAATGCGACCCAAAGCTCCAATTTCAGCTAGTGCTATGGTAGAACCGAAAATTGACAAAATCCAAATGGTGATTTGTCCGGAAATACTATAGTAAATGGCTTCAGGTAACACTCTTTTCACTGTTACCATCATCTTTTTCTTTAATTCAGAAGATGGTTTTTGTTGCCAATCTGCGTACGGTTTTGTTATTTTCTTTAAGTTGAGATTACCAAAAACCTGTGGAATGCTGGCTGAAAATATAGCGACAAAAGCAAAAGGAAATGTTACAAGAGAAACTCCTAAAAGAAATAATCGTCCTAAATTAACCAGTACTAAATTCTTTTGTAGCGGAACAATGTCTTGTTTTAATTTAGGGGCAATCTGCAAAAGCACATCGGATAACTGTGTATAGAAAACAGGAATTAGGCCTAGAACAATTAAACCAATCATTAAAAGACTAGCATTATTACGATATAACAAAACACACAAAATAGGAATGCACACCAAAAGGCTACCAATAGCAAATTTCTTTCGAAAGTCGAAACCAGTTACCAGAACTTCTCCTAGCTTACTTTTATCTTGCCAAACTTTACCGCCTTCTGACATTACCGCAATGGGTATACCAGCATTGGCTAGCATCACCATAGTGCCCATCATGGTGTTTGCCAGCGTATATAGTGCATATTCTTCAGTGGAAAGCATCCGAATGACCAATATCCCGCATAAAAGGCCTATAGCTTGTACACCTACTTGAGCCGAACCCGTAAGACTAATAATTTTCATCCAATTAATAGTTTTACCGTAAAGCTCATGCTGTTTAAACCGTTGTATAAATGTCGGACGTTTGTTAATAGGCAATATTTAAGACTTTCTGTATGTTTTAAATAAAGAATTTTTGATTTAAAACTGATTGTTTATTTCTAATTGTAACTTATGTTTATATTATCATTCATTCTTTACTATTAAATTAAATGATTTAGGAGTCGTAAAGCCTCTTTTATTACAGTTTTAATAGTAGAATCATTCTTTGTAATTGGCACTTTTTTTAATTTTTTTGTATCTATGTTACTAATCATTTGAATCCATTCATCTGTAATTTTAGATTTGTCAAACTTATTTAAAACATATTTTTTAGCCTTAATCCCCATTTCTGTAGCTTGACCGGGACTATTTAAAAGTTTTAAAATAGCTTTCTCTAGTTGGAGATGATTGTTAATTAGAATACTTGTTTCTCCGGTTTTACTAACCTCCACTAATCCTCCGACATTGCCACCTATAATTGGTTTTCCCATTGACTGAACTTCAATGGCCGAAACGCAAAAAGTTTCTGGAGATATTTCCCAGTTTGGATTTACAACTCCAGCAAGCGAATTTGCAATATGTTTCTTTATTTCGATTGAGGTTTGCAAGCCTAAAAAGGAAACATTCTTTTTAGAAATACTTTCCTTATCTTTTCCTAAATAGGGTATGAGATATTCTTCTTCAAAAACCTTGGATGTTATTCCTAATGGTCCCAATTCATCATTTATATTATATAGTTTTGAGCTCCCAATCACCAAAAGACTGGCCTTCGGAATTCGCTTAACAATATTGGGCCAGACTTTCGCCAAATGATGAAACCCCTTATCTTCTGTTAAAGCACCAATGTATACAAATTGTTTATTATCTAATTTGGATTTAGAATTGTTATCATAATCAAAATATAAAGCGTTGTGTACAAATGTCATTTTGCTAAATGCTTTTTTATGCCGGTACCAATTCATCATTATGGCCGATGGCCCAACAATTCTTTTAACCATTTTTAACTGATGGAACAGTTTTAAGTTGATTTCAGAAATTTGATTGTGCGACCAAACTATCAATTTTAAATTAGCATCATTTGCTTTTTTAAAAACTAAAGCATCCTCATCTCTATGATTAGGGCTTATGATTATAATCAAAACTTCACATTGATTTTTAATTGCAGATTCTACACCTGAATTGAAATCATCTACAGTGAAAGCTTTTATTTTTCCATAATCAGGCATTGTGCCAGTATCGAATAAATTTATTTCCCAGTTAGTTTTTTTTTCAATATTATAAATTAGTCTGAATGCCTGACTAGTTGTACCTGGTAATCCAATGGAATTATTTTCCATGTCTTCCCATGTAAAACTCTTTAATTTCTTTGACTCTAAGTAAAAACCTACTTTCATAAAACTAATGATTATCTTTCCTTTCCTTCTATTGGCTGCCTTAATTTAGTATTTTGAAAATTCTTTTTAAATATAAGAATAGGTCTTTCTACAAACCGGTAAGATATTTCTGCGAATACCAGACTAATTAGAAAGCGCAACAAGGTAATTACCATTAAATTGATAATATTCCCCGGCTCTCGCATAGGCTCCATTGCTAGAAAAATTAAGTAATGGTATACATAAATACCATACGAACGTTGCCCAAACCATAAGAGTATTTGATTACCTAATATTTTATTCTTGGGGTTTTCAATTGCAAATAGGATTATAACTAAAGCAAGTATGTTGGTGGCAAAAAAACCGCCATAGCGCCAAATTTGGTTGTCAACATCAAGAAAGAGTACCAACAAAGCTAGTGGTGCCAAAAGTAAACCTAAACCAATATTGGGCTTTATATTTATTTTAAAATCGTATTGTTTTACTTTTAGTGCTACTGCTGCAAGTGCACCAATTAAGATGGCATCAATTCTGCAAAAGGTAAACCGATAAGAATCGATAGAGAAAATTCCGGCAGTCATTGGGTTTATGGTATTGGTATGATATACCCAGATTCTAAATATGGTTATTACTACTACAAAAAGAAGAATAAATAGTATTTGATTTTTTCTGGAAAGTTTAAACAGCACACCAGCTACCAAAATAGGCCAGAATAAATAGAAATGTTCTTCTACAGACAAGGACCACAAATGTACCAAAGGCCCCATATACGATTCATGTATAAAATTGACAAAATAAAAGAGACTGGCAAATACAATCATTAATGGGTTTTCATTCCCTTTTGGTGGAATAAAAAACTGATATATTAAATAGAGTCCAATGCAAACGACCAGTGGCGGCACGAGCCGTAGTATTCTTTTTATGTAAAAATTTTTAAAGGATATTTTATGGTACAAGCTAAATTCCTTTTGCAGAATTGCTGTTATTAAATAACCACTTAGTACAAAAAAAAGATCCACCCCTAAAAACCCTCCACTAATTTTGCCATAGGAAGCATGGACCAAAAGCACGCAAATTACCGCAATACCGCGAAGACCATCTAAACTTGGATTGTATTTGAAAATTTGTGACATTGCTATTTTAGAAAATAGGCAACCTTAGCATATTATTTAGGCGCCTTAAGTGGTGTGCTCACCGTAACCATAACTATTCTTTGCATTGGTGTCATTCAATACTACCATAGGAAATTTAAGCTTCTGATTTTTATAGATATCATCTACTATCTTAATATTATCCTTTCTGGAGTAATCTTGTCGAATCATAAATATAGTGGCATCAATATGTGGAGCTAATGCAAAAGCATCTGCTACTTTACCTACTGGAGCTGAATCAACTAAAACATAATCGTATTTGGCTTTTAATTCGTCTATTAAGGTTTCAATCCGCGGATGCAACATTAGTTCACCGGGATTGGGCGGAATAGGTCCAGATCCTATAAAATCAAAATTTTCAATGTTAGTAGATGCTACTGTGATATCTTTCGCTGTCCATTTGGAGTCGACTAAATAATCGGTAATACCAATAGTTTCTTTGAGTTTCAAATTCTGTAATAATTTTGGCGCACGTAAATCGAAACTTAGGGCAACTACTTTCTTTCCTGTTAATGCTAAGCTAGCACCCAAATTTGCAGTAAAGAATGTCTTTCCTTCCCCTTGCATACCCGAAGTAATTAAGATAACCTTATGTGCTCTGCCCGTTGTTAAATAGCTTAGATTAAAGCGTATTAAACGAAACAATTCAGCCACCGATGTGGTATCCTTTCCAGAAACAGCTAACGCATTGCTCCGTTCATCATGTGAAATTTGACCCAAAATAGGAGTATCTGTTATTTTCTCAACGTCATCAATATCTGTTACTTTATTATTCATTAAATCTTTTACATAAACGAAGGCAAACGGAATAAAAAGACCAAAAATTAATGCTCCCAAATAAATGGAAGTTTTGTTGGGACTAACTGGGAAATTAGTTGAACTTGGAGCATCTACAATACGCGTATTAGAAATAGGAGCTTCTAAAGACAAGGCTTCTTCTTCCCGTTTTTGTAATAAATACAAGTACAAGTCTTGTTTTATGCTTTGATCACGGTTGATATTTAATAAAGCTCGCTCAGCACTTGGTACTTTCGCGATTTGCGCTCTGGATCTACTGGCGCTTTGCCTTTCGTTATTTAAAGCAATTTGCAAGCTTGTTTTAATGTTTTTAAGATTTTCTAATAAATCCGATCTCAAATTATTTAATGAACGATTAATATTTACAACCAAAGGATTATCTTCTGGAGTACTCCTCAACAAATTTTTACGTTCCAATTGCTGTGCATTAAATTGTGCTATTAATCCAGAAAGTGTTGGATCTTGAATATTTAAGGAACTTGGAACCAAACTTTCGTCATTTCCATTTCTAATATATGATTCGAGCGAATTTAATATATCGAGTTGTGTTTGATATTCCTCCAACTTTCTGCTAGATTCCTTGGCACTTTGCAAATAAACTGCTGCATCGGAACTTATATTGGTAAGGTCATTTTCTTGTTTATAGTCAGCAATGTCCTTTTCAACCTCCGTTATTTCACCGGTCAAAAATTTTAAACGTTCATCGATAATCTCAATGGTACCAATAGCCAATTGATTTTGGTATTTTACTGATTCTTCGGCATACAATTGAATAAGATTTAGCACAATATCTTTTCCTCGTTCAGGGATAGCATCTAGCAGACTTACACCCAACAAACTACCTGTAGTATTGACTGCCTCAACTTCCAATTGCCCTGCGTATGCTTGCGCCAAATTTTGGGTATTTACAAAAGAAATAGTTACAGGTTCATGTTCTGAAAATATGCTGTTAGCTGTTGGATTTTTAAGTACTTGAAATTGTCCATTTCCCGCAATTAATGTATCACCATATTTATAAGTACCCTCTAAAACACTTGCAATGCCATCAATCCCTTTTATAACAAAAGATAGAGAATCTTTTGGTTGAACATTAAATGGGGGTAAAGTAGTAGGCTGATGGGCTGGATTAGCATCAATATAAAAAGGAAGACTTTTCCAATAAACATTTAAATCGCGAATCTTCCCTTTTATTTGATAATTCACATTTAAATCTAATCGATCAAGAACTTTTTGCATTAAACTGGAAGATCCGAAAATACCTATTTGATCGTCGATATTGCTTGAGGCTTTAATTAAACCTAAATCTCCCATAGCCTCACCCGGCCCAAAACTTGAGCCTTTATCTTTATCCTTAATTAAAACCGTACTACTGATTAAGTATTGTGGTACCGTTTTATAGCGAATATATAAGAAGGCTGCACCTAAGCAAAGAACTACTCCAGCAGCAAACAAATACCAATACTTTAAATAATGTGTTAAAATGTCACGAAAATTTTTGCTTTCAGACACTGTCGATCTTGTATTTAGTTCGAACATGAATTATTAATCTATTTGAAATTAAGATATACTAGCGAAGCCAATGATATTACAGCTAAAACAAGGGAAATGTTACTTCTAGTTAAACTTGCTTGATCTTTTCTTGATTTCACAGGCTCAACATAGACGATGGCATTGGGTTGTAAGTAAAAATGTGGAGAATCTAAAATGGCTTTGTCATTTAAATCTAACCGTGCTACGGTACGTACTCCTGCAGATTCACTAACAACCATTATATTTTCTCGTTTACCATAGATGGTTAAATCTCCAGCCATCCCTAGCGCTTCTACTAAATTAATACGCTCCGAAGGAACCAGGAACGTATTTGGGTTATTAACTTCACCTACTATTGTAATTCTATAATTTAAATAACGAATGCTTACTAGGGGGTTCCCTAAATAATTGGTTAATAAATTGGTTAAATTTAATTTGGCCTCTGATTTTGTTTGGCCTCCAATTTTCACTCTTCCTATGATGGGAAAATCAATAAGTCCGTTTTCATCTACCAAATAACCTTCTGAAGAACCTTCCGTTGAACTGGCTCCTCCCGGAGTTCCTGATGATTTTTGTGAAATTCTATTAAAAGGGGCTGCGGCAACTTGGTTGGGGTCGGTAACCGTTATTTGTAATAAATCACCTGGTTGAATTATAGATCTTGTGTCTGACAGAACTACTTCTTCAGTTAAAACCTTACCCTCTCCATAATTGTTAAAATAACCTAGACTTCTTTTCGAGCACGAGAAAAGGAACATAGAACATATGCTAATAAGCAATACTTTTCGGAACATTGTCAATACTTTAAATTTATATAAAACTAAAAATAAATAATAGCTATGTTTAATAGCGTAACAAAGTGGGGTAAGTAATCCGTATTTAGCCGCAAATATAGCTAAAAGTTGAAAGCGATTTTAGTGGTTTTTCTTTCGAATTTTCAACCAACTAGGGTGGAGTATGTCTCCTTTTTTACACGGCTCCGCCGCATGGGGTCACAGTACATAATCCCTCGGTAATGCTTTCGTATACACAAAGGTGAACATTGAACATGTTACGGGGGAAATTACTTGCTGTTCAATTCAATTATATTAGCATTCACCAGTGTCCTGTAAAAGCTGCAAAGAAACAGTTTTAAATTAATAAAATGGGTATGTTCGAGGGCTTTGTTAACTGGCTAACCAATAGCTAATTATCAATTTATCAGTCAACTAAGAATTCGGTTAAAGATTACCTTTTTAATTAATGGGTATGGTGAAATAATGGCAATAATTATTGCCGATTTTGGATATTTCGTAAAAATTTTTTGAGGTTAATTCGATCGAGGCTAATGAAAGTATTTATTTTTCGCTGTAACCAAAATACCCATATCTTTCAGTATGATTCTGGAGTACTTTGAATCGATGCGTTGCAGCACCCCTTTTTTATCTTTTAGCGGTCCACTTTTTATGGTAACTTCATCACCGGGCTTGTAATTTTCTAAAACTACTTTTTCAATGGTTTCATCAGCAAGCCAACTGCTTATTTTTGTGATTTCTTCATCACGTACAATGGCAGGTTTGTTCAGCCAAAAAAGATAACGCAGCACACCATTAATTACAAAAACTTTGTTTCTATCGGCTTCTGGAAGTTGTACAAAAACATATGATTTAAAAAGTGGTACTTCCACTTTCTTTTTGCGATCACTCCATTGGCGAACTTCAGTTTGAACGGGACAGAAAGTTTTAATGCCTTCTTTTTCAAGAGCGGCAGCAATCTTTATTTCATTATTCGTTTTTACTTGAAGCACAAACCAATTCATCGTAGCTATTTAATTCGAGTTTAAATTTAGTGAATCAATTTCTGTTTAATAGGCATTGTCATCACCGACTAGGGTGTTGTAGACCGTGTAGAAAATTATTTTTATATCTAAAAATAATGACCATTTTTCAACATAAAATATGTCGAGTCGAATTCTATTAACAATGTCTGAAGGTACAGTTATTTCACCTCTGTATCCGCGTACTTGAGCAAGTCCAGTAATACCAGGTTTTACAAAGTGTCGCACTAAATATTTATCGACACTGGTTTCGTAACCCATGGTATGATATTCCATATGTGGTCTAGGACCTACAACACTCATGCTTCCCATAAATACATTGAAAAATTGTGGCAACTCATCAATACTAGTTTTACGAAGTACACGACCTATTTTAGTAACACGTAAGTCGTTTTTGGTGGTCATAGGTTTATTCGAATCCAAGGAATTGGTCATAGAACGAAATTTATAACACCAAAATACTTTCCGTTTTAAACCGTGTCTTTTTTGTCGAAAAAACAAAGGCCCTGGTGATTCTAATTTTACCAAGACATATAGGATAGGGGTTAACCAAGATAGTATTAAAAGAATAACCAAAAACGAGAATACGATATCAAAAATTCGCTTAGTAACTTTCGCGTATGCTGTTTCTAAGGGCACTTTTCGTATGTTGAGCACAGGAGTGTCATCATACATTTCAATAGTCATTGCACGGGTAAAAATGTTTTTGTTATCGGGTATGATTTTTATTTTGATGAGGTTATTGTCAGCGAAGTTGATGAGGTTTTGTAGTTCCTTACTTGAGAATTGAGAAGCGATACAATAAATTTCGTCGATATTATTTTCTAAAATATACAGAAAACAGTCCGCTACTTTTCCGAGATAAGTAGGGCTTTTAGATTTACCATCATCGAAAAATCCTTTGTAGCGATAGCCGAGATTTGGGTCGTCAAAAACTCTTCGTATTTTTTTTAAATTTTTATCTCGTCCGATGCCAACAACTTGTACAGAGTTACCGCCTTCAAAACGATATTTTCCGCGCAACCAAAAGAATAACCAGCGATAAATAGCTAATTCTAAACAAAGGAAAAGGTACACTTTTAGTTGATGTTCTATTGAGATTTTAAATTCCGGATTGAAAACGAAAAACACGAAATAAAGTAAACCAAAGCTAATATAGACATGGAGAATTTTACGGATGTTGGTTTGGAACTTCTCCTTTCTTAAAATAGTATAGAATTCAAATTCTAAGGTTACCAGTAGCCAGCAAATATTATAAAACAATATACTTTTGGTATGCAGATATGTTTCTGGGGTGAAAAAGTATAGGGTGCAATTAATTATGGTCAAATGACATAGAAGCGACAGCGGCATAACGATACTCGACCTTTTAAACTTCAATATTGACATTAGCACTACAATTTTATACGCTGGCAATCGGTGGCCTGCATTTAGAACTCGTTTATTTTCATTTTTGGGGGAATTACTCTAAATACCTTCTTCAAGCGTCAAAGATATATTTGTAATTGAAATTGTTGTAAAATAATCTTTAAAAGTCTCAATTCTGCGCTCAAATTATCGATTTCATTATGGTTTGTTTTTTATTTTGAATTATTAGCAATGAAATTTAATTTTTGAACAAATGAACCGCAAATCTAATATTAAAATTGATTTGGAATAGTATTGGTTGATTTTCAGATATTTAGAACGAAGGCTGTGCTTTTTCTAATAAAAATCCCTTTGAAAAGGAATTCGTTTTACATGAATTAGTTAAAGTGAACATCGTTTGCTGGAGGCATGTGAATATGAAAGGCAATCGAAATACTTACATATTTTAGTTGTTGACTCCTTAGGGGAACATTTCATTTCTTATTTGATTGGCTATAAAATCCCCTTTTTGCAAAATGATAGAACTATTTTTTGATAAAAAGTATCTCAATCTACTAATGTTCGTTATTTATTTTCACTTTTTATCATCTTTTTAAAAACAATAAAATTCTGAATTAAACAACCTTAATACTACTTCGGGCGCAAAAATTAAAAAATGGAGAATGTATTTTTGTTGGCTACGAATTAATTTGCGCTGCACTTTAATCAATATTCGTAAAACTAGTTTTCAATGAATTTATAAGTACGCTCAATATCATTAAAAAAGTGTTTGGTGATTTCGATATTTAAAGACACTCAATACCATACGGAACTCCTTTTTTATTAATATACTTGTTACAATATTTGGAGCTATAATTCTCTAAAAACTTACGATTTATAGTAAGTTATTATTTAAAATAACGAAATAACCTTATGCCCTTTTCGAATAAAATCTTCCTAGCAGCACTTTGTTTTCTTTTTTATTCGATAGCTATACAATCACAAAACACTACAATTGATAGTCTTAAAATTGAATTACAAAATCATATAGCAAAGGATACAACAAGGGTAAATCTTTTAAATGCACTGGCTTTTTCTTATTTCAGTAATGATATGCCTAAAGCGCTTGAGTATTTGGAAGAATCGGATGCTATTACTGAAGTTATTCAATTTAAAAAGGGAAAGGCCAGGAGCATTTATATAAGGGGTATAACCGAAGTAATCCAAGCGAATTTTGAACAGGCATTTGGCTATTACAATGAGGCGTTGAAACTGTATGAAAACATAGGTTTTAAAAGAGGAATCGCAAACTGTAACAATGCCCTGGGCATAGCCTATAAGAATAAAGGGGAATTAAGAAAATCAATACTATATCTTAAAAAAGCTATTAAGATAGAAGAGGAAATAGGAGGAAAGAATCTTTCTGCTGCACTTATCAACTTGGGCGCTGTATATCAAGATTTGGGAGAATTTGATGAAGCCCTTTCATATTTAAAAAAGGCATTTTCAATTGCTAAAGTCGCTAAAAATGACCAACGTATTGCTTATAGTTTAAATAATTTGGGCACTGTTTACGAGGAACAGGGTAATTACCCACTTGCCCTAAAGCACTATAAAGAATCTATGTACATTAATGAAAAGCTTGGTGATAGTTTAGGCATTGTAAATAACCTAGTTAATATGGGTACCATTTATAATAAACAGGAAGACTATGAAAAGGCAATGGAGTACTATGAAAGGTGTTTAGAAATTAACAAACGGATTAATAGAAAGCGCGGAATCTCTTCACTATTGAGTGATATAGGAACGATACATGAAGAAAATGGGGATTATAATAATGCGCTCGACCATTATGTTGATGCCCTGCGTATTAGTAAACAAATTGGCGCAAAAAGTGATATTCCAAATATTCTAAATAATATCGGTGCAGTTTATTTGGCATTAAATGATTATAAAGCTGCAAATAAATACTTCGTAGATGCCAAGAAAATTGGTTTAGCGATTGAAAGTAAGCCAGTATTATGTGAGACTTATATTGGACTGGCAAAAACTTATGCCAACCAAAACGAGTATACGAACGCTCTGAGCAATGCACTAGAAGCAAAGAAAATTTCCAAAAAAGCTGGGTATTTAAATTATGAAAAAGAAGCTTCGGGAATTCTTTCCAAGATTTATAAAGCTACAGGCAACTACAAAAATGCACTCGAAAGCCACCAGCAATTTAAAATATTGAACGATAGCCTTTTTAATAAAGAGAATGTTGAAAAAATAGCCCGATTGGAATATGAATATAAATACAAACAAGCATTAGATTCTGCGAGTATTAGAGAATTAAAACTAACTAAAGAGGTAAGCACTATAAATACCAGTTTAGAAAAATCGCAGCGAGAAATATTTTTAACCATTATCGCTTTACTTTTAACTGCCTTAATTCTCGGAGGGGTTATCTTTTTTCTAAAATGGCGGAATATTAAAGAGAAGAATCAGAATGTATTGATTGAACAAAAACTTTTGCGTTCGCAAATGACACCGCACTTTATATTTAATTCGCTTTCGGTTTTGCAGGGCATGATTCTGAACAAAGAAGATAAGAAATCGATAACGTATTTGTCAAAATTCTCAAAATTGCTACGTATTGTATTGGAAAACTCAAGGGAAAAAATTGTTCCGCTTATTCAAGAGTTGGATGCTGTAGATAACTATATGGTCCTGCAAAATTTAGATACCAATCAACCCTATGATTATAGTCTTCTTGTTGATGAAAATATAGATATCAACGCATTACAAATTCCACCGATGCTTATTCAGCCTTTTATAGAAAATTCGATAGCGCATGCTTTTCCTTTTGAGAAAGCACAACGTGAAATAGTGATTCATTTAAAATTCGTAGATGAAAAGCTAACTTGTACCATTGCTGATAATGGAATTGGTATTGATGCCATATCTAAAAAGATAAAGACTAGTAAAAAGTCATTAGCGACCACCATCACTAACGAGCGTATACTACTATTGGCTAAAGAATTTAAGGTACCGGGTGAAATAACCATTGAGGATAGAAAAAAGTACAACGTAAAAGGAACCCTGGTTACCTTGGTCATTCCGTATAAAATAAACGAAAACTGATGAAGGCACTTATTGTAGAGGATAAATCGTATATACGAAAAGGCTTATTAAGCTTTTTAGAACAGTTAGCTATTAAAGTAGAAGTTATTGGGGAATGCGAAACGGTAAAAGAAGCTGTTATCGTTACTAAATCTTGTAAACCAGATTTAGTTTTTTTAGACATTAATTTAACTGATGGTACTGGTTTTGATTTTTTAGAACAAACAGAAGAGCTTGAGTTTAAGGTGATATTCATTACTGCTTATGAAGAATATGCGCTTAGAGCTTTAAAAATAGGTGCCGTAGACTATCTACTAAAACCTGTGGATATTGATGAGCTTAAAGCCGCTTTAGATAAAGTAGTGAAACTACCCTTATTTAAACAAAAGGAACAAATTAAAACGGCAAGACAAGTATACGATAATCAGGAAGACACATTGATTTTGTCCCTCCAAGATACGTTTCAAATTATAGATTTAAAAGAATTGATTTTTTGCGAGTCTGATAAGGGCTACACTACTTTTCATCTCAATAATGGAAAAAAATATTTGGCGTCGAAGCCTCTAAAAGAGTTTGAAGGGCAGCTAATGAAACAATCTTTTACTAGGCCGCATCAATCTTTTATGGTCAACTTGAAATATGTAGATAAGTATGAAAAGTCTGGTACTATTTATTTGAAAAACGGTAAAAAAATACCCGTTTCTACACGGAAAAAAGAGGACTTCTTAACCCGTCTTTTTACTTTGAATAAAAAGTAATCTTCTTAGGTGGTTAAGCATATACATATGTGCTTTAATGCTGAAAAGCAGTAGCATATCCTTCTTCCTTTAAATCGAATATACATTCAAATCCCGCACTTGTCCATTAGCATTTGGCGCAAATAGGTTTGCTATTTCCTATTGCAGTTATCCTATTTAGATTTGATGTTCTCAAATCTTTAATCAATAAAAAAAATGGAACAAATTAAATTTAAACTAGGTAAAGTAGGATTGTTGATAGGCGCAATGGGCATCATATCAATACTACTATTAATCTTTAACTACAATATTAGACTTCTTGCTTGGGTCGACCTTTGGGGCAATACAATGGGGTGGGTAATTTGAATTCTGTTAATCGCTGGCGGAGGTGCCTTGTATTGGCTTTATGGAACTATAGCGGAGGAATAAACTAAAAAATAAATTAATTAAGATGAAGATATTAAAATCAGTAGTAGTGCTTGCATGTACAGCAATGGCAATGTCTTGTGGCGGTGGAATTAGCAAACAATCTGTAGATGCAGCTGGCTTCGGAGCCATGGAAGACGAAATTAAAAGCAAATTTGGTGACAATGCCTATTACACGGACTTAAAGGTTGTTTACATCAAAGGGATAGGGAGTACCATTAGTACGACAGTTACAGAAGAACCAGAGTCCTTGAAAATGGGACAATGGGATTTAGCGCAAAATACTTGGACACAGCGCTCAGAAATAACATTGG
>NZ_JBDVFA010000106.1:0-96847 GCF_039941195.1 Aurantibacter sp.
CAATTCAATACGATCATCAACAGACATGTACCAAGCGGAAAGTTTATTTCTTAGCAACCAATTTTCATCCGTAGTCCAGAAATCTTTTTTCAGATGTAAAAATCCTGAATAACCCCGTTCTGGATTAATTTGGTCATTGCCCTGCACATCGTGATTAACATCAACAAAATAGGTGAACAATTCATCATAATTTGGGTTTCTAGGTGCAGAACCTAAAACCGCTCGTAATTGAAAACCATTTTTAAAAAGATATCGAGAACTTAACGAAAATGCCGATTGCACATCAAATTTCGAAGAGAACATTACCCGTATACCAGGACGTAAAGAAATTTTTTCTGAAAGCGAATACTCTGCCGAAGTAAAAACATCATAGTTTTCTATTCGCCTTTTAATATTGTCAGTTTCAAAATCACCCGCCAAGGACGATGAGTACCCATCAATACTACTTATCTCGTATCCTAATTGATAGTTAGACCAATTATTAGTAAATAAATTGTTTAATGTACCACGAGAATACAAACCTTTACGAGATTCATATTCAAAAAATTCATTATCAAACTCTTCTTGAGTCTTTATTCGATAATTATAAGTTTCTACATTTCTTTTCTGTTGTTGATATGAAAAAGATACGTCGTAGTTGGCAGTTTTAAATAGATTACCTGTAAGATTAAAATGATGATTAAATCTTTCTGAGGTAAATATTTCATCAGAAGCTGTCGGATTTGTTGTCTGAGTTGCAGAATTTAAATTGGTACGCACCACTGAATCATACCTAGACACCCTTTCATCAAAATATTCTAACCTGTAAAAAGCACTCGTCTTTTCAGTATTAAATCGAATTAATGCTTTAGCATTATTTTGCAATTTAGGAAGCCATTCATAGCCGCGGTTGCCATCGTTAAATTCATAATTTTGTCCTTCCCTATCTCCAAAATGACCTGCAAAATCATTTCGTGTATAGGTACCATTTATGTACCAGTTATTAGAAAAATTATGCCCAACTTTTAAGGATTGTATATGACGCCCCTGATCAAAAAGTCCGTATTCATTACTTATGGTCTCTTCTTGTAAATAAGGCGTTATTTGCCATTTATATTTTGAAGATTTTTTAGTAATAATATTTATAATACCTGAAACAGCATTAGAACCATATTGCACCCCCATAGAGCCTTCTACTATTTCAACTTGCTCAACATCATCCAGATTTAATTGTGTTAAATCGGTATTGTTACCGAGACCTTCATCATTAATAAGGGGAATATTATCAACTAATATTTTAAAGTATTGCGAATCAAGACCAAATAACTGTACCCCGCTTTTTCCACTTGATGCATTAGGTATAATGTTTATGTTTAAAGTTTGATTTAATACATCGGCTAAATTATTTGCAGCCAAATTATCAATCACAGTTCTTGGTATCACTTTAACTTGAAAAACTGCTTTATCTACACTTTGTTTACTGTACTGCCCTGTAACAACAACCTCCTTTAAATTGGTTGTCTTTACTGAATCTTTGGATTCTTCCTGCTGCGCAATTACAACTTTGATAGAAAATAGAGCAAATACAATAAGTATGTATCTAATAAACATGAATATTGTTTAGAATGATTCTTAATAATATTCAAATATATACCTAATTTTTATTCAATCTAAATAAAAATACTATTTTTGTTTAATAATAAATTCATTCAAACTTTTAAATTATTAGTAATGAGAAAATTGACTCTATTAGTAATGTTGTTTTTCGCCATAGCAACATTTGGTCAACTAGAGACCACTAAAAAACAACAGGATATTGCAGCTATAAAAGCAATGTGCGGGTGTTATGAGGTAACTTTTAAATACACTGAAACCTTTGCTCCCGAAATTGATTATGAAAAACATTTGGATTATACCTCTGGAGCATTAGAATGGGCTGAATTAATTGAAGACAGCAACAATAAACTATCCATTCAACATTTATTATTGGTACGCGATACCATGGTAATAAAACATTGGCGCCAAGATTGGGAATATGAAAACCAAGAAGTTTTCTATTACGACAAAGACAACAATTGGAAGTTTTCTACCTTACCTAAAGAAAGTGTTGAAGGACAATGGACGCAAAAAGTATTTCAGGTAGATGATAGTCCAAGATATTCCGGTTCTGCAACATGGATTCATGCCGATGGTAAGCATTATTGGGAAAATAAAACAGATTCACCGTTACCAAGACGAGAGTATACCAAACGAAAAGATTATAATGTTATGAAACGTGGTAATCGGCAAGAAATAACTTCTACTGGCTGGGTGCACGAACAGGATAATGATAAAATTATACGCGAAGACAATCAAGAAGATGTGCTATTAGCTCAAGAAAAAGGATATAATGTTTACACTAAGGTTGCTGATGAAAAATGTAAGCCTGCAAAAGATTGGTGGGTGAGCAACAACAAATTCTGGGGTAAAGTTAGAAATTCATGGGATAATGTATACGACAGAACTGGAGATTTAACTTTATTAAAATCGGTTGACAAAGAACCGTTGTTTATGCATTTTTACAAACTAGAAAAAGAAAACGCAAAGCCACGTGAAATAAATAAATTAATTAAAAATTTCGTTGCTGATAAATCCGTTTCTAATGTTAAAAGTAAATAGAAAACTATCCATTTTAGGGTTGCTAATTATAGCAACCCTTTTAATCTCTTTTTCTATAAAGGAGATTGACCCAAGATTGCAAAAAAAGATTGACACTGCAATTTTAGCTACCTATGAAGTAGAAAGTAAAGTTTTAAAAAATGTAATTATTCCTGCAGAAATTAATGATGAAACACCAGCTAGCTTACTAGAAAATAGTTTTTTCGAAATCTACAGTAATGAAATAAAAATTGGCTATTTGTATTTAGGCGAAGCGCCTAGTATGAAGAGAAAATTTGACTACATCGTACTTTTTAATACTGATTTGACCATCAAAAAATCTAAAGTATTAATCTATAGAGAGGATCATGGAAAACAAATAGGAAGCCAGCGGTGGCTTAAACAATTTATTGGTTTATCTACTGACGACCAACCTACTTATGGTGAATCTATTGATGCTATTTCTGGTGCTACTATTTCTGCATCAAGTATGACGAAAGCTATGGCCAATGTTCTAAAAAGCGTTAAAATTTTAAAAGAAAAACAAGTTTTAAAAATAGAATAAAATGCAGGACATCAATACTATTTATCACAATGGATTAGGAGTTGCTTTTCAATGGAAAAACAATCCTAATGATGATAATAAAAAAGTTCAGATAGTTTTTCGGGATACTGGTCTATTACTTACCAGAGAACAATTATCAAAATTCTCAAAAAATATTAACTTCACGAGAGAAAATAGTTCTCTCTGTAAAGATTGTGCGGAAAAAGAATCGTGTAGAGTACTTCTTGTGGAATCTCCAATACCATCGGTAACATTTGCCCTTAATGCTAGAGAACTAAATGAAATTCAAGATTTAGTAGACGGCACTTTATTTCAATTAGATCTAGATATTTATGTAAATAAAATGTGCGGACAATAAATCATTTACTAATTCTATTTTCAAGAACAAAAACTCCATTCTTGCTTGCTATTACAATATCCGGTTTTTCATCCTTGTTCATATCAGCAATAGCAATGTTTAATCCCGCTCCTGAATCGGCATCAATAAAATGTTCCTTATAATACGGTACAGTTTTAGGAGTGAATTCTGTCCAGAAAAGTATAGGTGCGTCTTCATCACCAGGATCATTACCGTTATGAGCAAGAAATCTTTTCCCAGTTACAAAATCTTTGTTACCATCGCCATTTAAATCTACCATAATGGAGGAATGTGTTTGGGTCGTAGTTTCACTAATTAAATGGGTTTCAAAACTATTTCCACGCTTTTCATGCCACCAAACACCTAATTTATGAGCAGAGGCACTTACCACGTCATTGGCGCCGTCTCCATTTACATCTAAAATTTGCATGTGCGAACAAGGTTCACTAATTGGTGTTGCATGAAATTTCCAATCACCTGACTTCCTATCTATTTTCCCTTCAAACCAACCGTCTGCAATAACTACATCATCAGCACCATCATTGTTAATATCTCCATAACCTATACCGTGAGAAAAACGCTCGGTACCAGGAACATTTTTGGTGCTTAATGCAAATCTGCTCCATTCAGTTTCTCCATTTTTTAAAGGTGCCTGTAACCAAACTATTTGTTTTTCATCAACATCTCCACAAAGAATATCTAGTCTGCCATCTCCATCAATATCTATAAATGCTGGTGACTCATTGGCAATGCCCACTCCATTAGCAATAATATGTTTTTTCCAAACTTCCGTTTTGTTCATAGGGTTCTTAAGCCAAATGGCTGGGGTGCCCGGATAACCAATAATAATCACATCTTCCCAACCATCCAAATCAACATCCATGGTCATATTCAAAAAAGACTCGCAATATTCTTCTCGAGGATTATACCGGCGTGATGGAGCCATTTCATGTCTTACCCAATACGGTGCCTCAAACCAATAATAACCTGCAATAACATCTGTTAAACCATCTCTATTTAGATCGGCAGCTGCCACCCCTTCCGAAATAAAATCTCTAGTAATCACCGTTTTTCTAAAATCTGTAGATGTCTCTGATTGTCCGTAAGAAAATGAGAAACAACAGCACATTAAAAAGACCACAATTAAATAAGGATTTATAAAATTCATTTTCATATTCACGTACATAATTAATTTTAAATCCCGTAAATAGAATAGTTCTTTAGCAGCAATAACTTAACTAGTTTAAAATTTTATTACCTGATAAACTAAAAATAAAAAAATATATAAAGGAAGACTTTAATAATTGTATATTCTTTTTAGTCTAAATCTGTAGAATTAATCAACATACACTGATGACTAGTCATGATACTTAGAAAAAAGCTCCGTAGCCTTATTGAAAGCCGCTTCAAAAACCATCCAATTAACACCTGTATCTACTTTTTTTGTTGTAAAAAAAGAGAGCATATTTTCTGTTGGCATATTCCCTGTCAATTCATCTTTAGCCATAGGGCAACCTCCAAAACCTTGAATGGCACCATCGAATCTATGACAACCTGAATTATAAGCAGCATCAACCTTCTCCATCCATTTGGAAGGTGTAGTATGTAAATGTGCTCCAAATTCGACTTCTGGAAATTTAGGAATCAAATTTGAAAAAAGGTATGCTATAGTTTCTGGAGTTGAAGAACCGATAGTATCTGACAAGGACAATATCTTAGCACCCATCGCTGCTAATTTCTCAGTCCACTCGCCTACTACATTAACATTCCAAGGGTCACCATATGGATTTCCAAACCCCATAGATATATAGGTAATAACTTCTTTGTTAGCTGCAGTGGCAATATTCAAAATTTCCTGTAAAGTCTCCACAGATTGTGCTATAGTTTTATGGGTATTACGCATTTGAAAATTCTCAGAAATTGAAAAAGGGAATCCTAAATAATCTACTTGTTCATGTACTACAGCTTCTTTCGCTCCTCGTACATTAGCGACAATTACAGAAAACTTACTATTTGTTTCAGAAAAATCCAATTTCGATAGAACCGCTGAAGTATCTACCATTTGAGGAATCGCTTTTGGCGACACAAAACTACCGATATCTATAGTGTCAAATCCACACTTTAGTAACGATTGCAGATAAACTACTTTCGCTTCTGTAGGCATAAATGTCTTAATGCCTTGCATGGCATCTCTTGGACATTCTATGATTTTAACTTTGTTTGACATCTTTATTTATGCAATTGTTTCAGTTTTTAATAAAAGCTATCAAACAAAATTAACACTATTTGTCTGATAACAGTATGTAAACGCCTATAGCAATAAATACGTATATCTGCAGCCATTTTAATATCCTACCAACATTAGCATTATCTTTTATATACTTTGCTAAAGATGCTGCTAAAATTGCAATGCAACTAAAAATAATTGTTGAAACAAACATAAAAAGAAACCCTAGCGTATAAAACTGAATTACTGTACTTATAGAATTACTAAATAAAAAACTAGGAAAAAAAGCCAAGAAGAATATTGCAACTTTTGGATTCAACACATTCATGATAAATCCTTGCTTAAATAATTGAAACATTCCTTTTTCCGAAACACTATTATTTAAATCAATAGTAGCACTATTTTGATATACTTGATATGCCAAATAAAACAAGTATAATGCCCCTAATAATTTAATAATGAAAAATACTGTGTCATTTGCTTTAATTATTGCTGAAACACCAAAAGCTAATAAAGTAGTATGAACCAAACAACCGGTAATTAGGCCGGCAACAGTTGCCAATCCAGATTTTCTACCATTAGCAATACTTTGCAAGAGCACATAAATATTATCAGGACCAGGTGAAATGGCTAAAGCTGCAGTAGCAAGAACAAAACCTAGTAAAATTTCAAAATTCATTCTCTTATTTAAAAAATTGAAAAATACGAATTACTTTTTCGAAATTTTATTTTCTTTATCTTTCAACTAAAATAAATACAAATGAAAAAATATGGTTTCTCTGTTGTCTTAATGTTGGGAATATTAGCTTGTGGATTTACTCCTAAAGACGAAACAAAAAAAGAAGATAAAAAAGTAATAATGGAAACAATTAAAACTGAAGATAGTGTATTAAGACACGTCGTACTTTTTAAATTTAAGGATGATACTAGTCCAGAAAGCATAAAAGAAGTTGTTGATGCTTTTTCCGCACTGCCCTCGAAAATCCCTGAAATTATTGATTATGAATGGGGAATAAATAATAGTCCGGAAGGATTAAATAAAGGTTTGACACATGGCTTCTTATTGACTTTTAAATCTGAGGCAGGCCGTGATGTTTATTTACCTCATCCAGCACATAAAGCTTTTGGTGAAGTATTAGGCCCTCATTTAGATGACGTTACAGTATTCGACTATTGGAGTAATACTAACTAGTAATTAATAAGCGGTAGCTATAATAAATTGTTGCCGCTTATTTTTTTTCAAGAATAGCTTTATTAATCTTTTTTACTAAGGCGGGACCTTCATAAACAAAGCCTGTCCATATTTGAATTAACGAAGCACCAGCTTCTAATTTTTCAATAGCGTCTTCCGCAGAATGGATTCCTCCCACTCCAATAATAGGAAAAGCTTTATTGCTTTTTTCGGACAAAAAACGAATCACTTCCGTACTCCTTTCAGTTAATGGCTTTCCACTTAATCCTCCTTTTTCTTCCGTTGAAATTAAATCAGATTTCAACCCTTCTCTAGAAATTGTTGTATTGGTTGCAATAACCCCTTCTATATTAGTTTCTTTAACAATTTCAATAATATCAAGTAATTGCTCATCTGTTAAGTCAGGAGCTATTTTTAATAATATTGGTTTACCGGTACCATTATTTTTAATGGCACGCTTTTCATTTGCTATTTTTAACTCTTTTAATAAAGCTGTTAATGGTGCCTTATCTTGCAATGCTCTAAGTCCAGGAGTGTTTGGCGAACTAACATTTACAACAAAGTAATCTACATGATTAAAAAGTGCATCAAAGCAAATTAAATAATCTTTAGTTGCTTCATCATTTGGAGTAACCTTATTTTTACCAATATTTCCACCTATAAGAACCTTATGGGTTTTCTTAAGTTTTTCAACAGCCTCCAAAACACCCTCATTATTAAACCCCATTCGATTTATTATAGCCTGATCTGCCTTTAATCTAAAAAGTCGTTGTTTTGGATTACCGAGTTGAGCTTTGGGGGTTAATGTACCAATTTCTATAAAGCCAAATCCGAAATTAGAAAGTTCATTATACAGGGCTGCATTTTTATCAAAACCCGCAGCCAAACCAACCGGATTTTTAAATTTTAAACCGAATACTTCACGCTCTAAACGTTCGTCCTTTACTGAATAAATCGCCTTGAAAATTGAACCAAAACCTAAAGATGATAATACTTTTACAAGGTTAAAGGTTATATGATGTACACGTTCTGGGTCTAATAGAAAAAATAAAGGTCGAACAAAGGTTTTGTACATAGTTAGCTCTAGTATTTACACAAAAGTACAAACTAATAACTGCATTTATCACTTGTATGGATAGAATTAAATCTATTTTTCATCAACAAGGGTTTCCTCATAAATAACAGGATTCACAACTATTGGCTTACGCACCGCTTCATGGCACAAAGTAAGATAAAAATCGTATTGTCGTTGATTGAAAGTAGCAATTAATTCCTCATCAATATCCCTTGATGATTGCATTAGTTTTAACTGTAAAACTCTGTATTTTTTTGCCAAAGTCAACAATTCCTCTGGAGTGCTCTGCGGATGTTCTGCTAAAAGTTTAGCTATTTCATCATCAATACTTTTGGAAGAAAGCGAATATTTAGCACGTAACTCTTCTAATTTCTGTTTTTGTACATCATTCAGTTGAAAAATCTCAACAACGGGATTCGCAGTTTCTCCACCAATGTCTAAGGTACAATCAGTTGACTGCCCATAACAATAAGCTATTGACAGAAAAAAAATAATAAATACTTTTATATGCTTGAAATAAACCATACAGATTTGGACTTAGTAGGTTATACAACTTACTTATAAACAGTATTTTTACTAAAAAATTATATCAATGAAGCAGATTATTGACCGCTTTTTGCGTTATGCAATGATTGACTCGCAAAGCAACCCCAATTCAAAAACTACTCCTAGCACCGAAAAACAGTGGCATATAGCCGAAGAACTTGTTTTCGACCTACAGGAAATTGGCCTTACCGATGTAACTATCGACAACAATGCTTACATCATGGCTACCTTACCTAGTAACGTAGAATACGAGGTACCTACTATCGGATTTATTTCTCATTTCGATACCTCACCAGATTTTTCAGGAACCGATGTAAAACCTCAAATAGTTGAAAATTATGATGGAAAAGACATTGTTTTAAATGCAGAGAAAAATATAATTCTTTCGCCCGATTATTTCGAAGATTTGCTCCAATACAAAGGGCAAACTCTAATTACAACAGACGGTACAACACTTTTAGGAGCCGATGACAAAGCTGGTATAACCGAAATAATTACGGCTATGCATTATCTTGTAAAACACCCAGAAGTTAAACACGGTAAAATTAGAATTGGTTTTACTCCTGATGAAGAGATTGGCCGAGGTGCTCACAAATTTGATGTTGAAAAATTCGGTGCTGAATGGGCCTATACTATGGATGGGAGTCAGATTGGGGAACTTGAATATGAAAACTTTAATGCTGCAAGTGCCAAAATTAAGATTGAAGGTAGAAGTGTACACCCTGGATATGCTAAAGGTAAAATGGTAAATGCTATTAGCATTGCCAACGAATTCATGTCTATTCTACCCCCTGAAGAAACTCCACAGAATACGACAGGAAGAGAAGGGTTTTTTCATGTTCATTCGTTAAAAGGTGAAATTGAAAATGCAGAATTTCAATTAATTATTAGAGATCATGACAAAACCAAGTTCGAAGAAAGAAAACAATTATTGCAAGCCATAACCGATAGTTTAAATTCCATACACAACAATTGTATTACATTAGAGATGAACGATCAGTATTACAATATGCGAGAAAAAATAGAACCCGTTTTACATATTGTAGAAACGGCTAAAGAAGCCATGGAAAACGTTGGTGTTACCCCTATTATCAAACCAATTAGGGGAGGTACCGATGGTTCTCAATTAAGTTATATGGGTTTACCTTGCCCAAACATTTTTGCAGGCGGACATAATTTTCATGGTAAATTTGAATATGTTCCTGTACATAGCATGGTTAAAGCAACAGAAGTTATTGTTAGAATTTGTGAATTTACTGCACGTAAGGCTATGGAATAAATAGTGATTAATGGATCATTCGGAAAAAATTGAAGCCTATTACAGCCAAGAACATCATTTTAAAAATGGTGTTCAAATTCTTAGGGCTTTAGCCTTAAAAGCCAATGCTGAAGAATCTTTTAAATGGCAAGCACCAGTTTATGGTTTGGATGGTAAAAATGTATTCTGGATAGCACGATTTAAAAATCATTTTGGTATTGGTTTTTTCAATGGGGTGTTCTTATCTGATCCCAAAAATGTTCTTATAAATGTGCAAACAGAAAAAACTATATCAATGCGACATTGGCATTTTAAATCTGATACCGATATTGATGACCTAAATGTATTCAACTACATTAAAGAAGCTTTAGACAATCAGAGAAAGGGATTAAGACTTGCCCCAATTAAAAAAAAGAAAACAAGTTTGGTAATTCCTGAATTACTCAATAATGCTTTGCAAAGCAATGATATAGCAAGAACAAATTTTTATTCCTTAACACCCTATAAACAAAAAGAATACACTGAATATATTGTTAATGCAAAACAAGAAAAAACAAAACTTACCAGACTTGCGAAAATTATTCCGATGCTTGAAAATGGCAAAGGACTGAATGATATGTACAGGTGAATTATTCTTTTCACCAAGTATTATAGCATTGGTAATTTATACCCATTCTGATAATTCGCTTTTAAAAATTGGTTCGCTTTCTCCTCTTTAAATTGGTTAGCTTCGGTATCCCAGTAAATACGATTTCCAGTTTTAAAAGCTACATTACCCATATGTGAAACTAATGCTGCATCGTAGCCAACTTTTATGGGTGCAGTTAGTTTAGAAGCATCTCTAGACTTTACTGCGTCGATAAAGTTTACGGTATGTAAATCGAGTCCGCTTAAATTACCTGTCCCCTTTTTAATTGCTTCCATTTTTGGAGTTTTCTCTTCCCCCCAACCATTAAACTTTCCTTCAGGAATTACTTCCCAACCATTTCTATCTACAACCAGCGTTCCATTATTTCCAATAAAAGAAATTCCGTGATCTCTACCATAGTTACCTCCATCTATACCTGTTGCATGCTCCCATAAAATTGAAAAATCGTCATACTCAAAAACGGTTTGTAAGGTATCTGGTGTCTCCGCGGCATCATCTGGATAAGCAAATTTACCGCCTAACGCCATTACTGATTTTGGTCTTCCGGCTTTCATTCCATATAGTGCATAATCAATTAAATGCACTCCCCAATCTGTCATTAATCCTCCAGCATAATCCCAAAACCATCTGAAATTAAAATGAAAACGATTTTGATTAAAAGCTCTTTTTGGTGCTGGCCCCAACCACATATCATAATCAACACCTTCCGGAACTGCAGCATCAGCAATTACAGGCACAGGTTTCATCCAACCTTGATATGCCCATGCTTTTGACAAACGAATATTTCCTAATTTTCCTGAATGCACGTAATTTATAGCATCCACAAAATGTGGTTGACTTCTTTGCCACTGGCCTATTTGAACCATACGGTCGCTAGAATTCACATATTTAAGCATGATATCGGCCTCTTGAACGGAATTGGCGATAGGTTTTTCACAATAGGCATCTTTACCTGCCTGGAGTGCATCGGTAAGCATTAAACAATGCCAATGATCAGGTGTACCAATGATTACTGCATCTACATCTTTATCCTCTAAAAGCTTGCGATAATCTCTATACCATTTTGGTTTTTTTATTCCGGCCTTTTCTAAATCAGCCGTTCTAGCTACAAGTACACTTTCATCTACATCACAAAGTGCTACTACTTCTACTTCACTAATTTTCAACATTGAGCTTAAATCCGAAAAACCCATACCTTTACAACCAATTAAGCCAACCTGAATCTTATCATTAGCACTAACTTTTCTTCGAATTGTTGCCAAAAGTTCCATTGGAAACATAAATGCTGCCCCGGTACCGGCGAGAGCTAATGAACTTTTCTTCATAAAACTTCTTCTATTACTATTCATCGTATGGTATTTAAATCTCATTGAAGATAACAATTTTAAACATAAAAAAAGGCGTCAACCTTACGGATGACGCCTTTAAATATTTATAGTTTTACTACTACTTTTTCTCAGTAGGCGTAGTATTTAACTTCTTACTCAATTCCATTGAAATTGCAGTTCGGTCAAATTTTAATTTACCTGCCATTGTTTCTAAAACACATGAGTAATCTTTGTCATTCAATTCTAAAACTTTGCCATGAAGGCCACTTTTAGTAATGACGCGATCTCCACGTTTTAAATCTGCTGCAAACTTTTTTTCATCTTTTTGACGCTTCATTTGCGGTCTTATCATAAAAAAATATGCAACGGCAAAAATTAGAATCATTGGCAAAAATTGCCCTAAATTCTCCATAATATAGTGTTCTCGTGTTTGTTAATTATTTTGTTGGCCCTACTGCTGCTGCGTTTTTAGGCGTAACAAATGCTTTGATTCTTAATAATTCCGAACCTTTTTCTGTATTAGCTTTTACAGTAATAGTTTTAGTTACTTGGTTTTGACCAGAACCATTAAACTTTACTACTAATTCACCTGTTTCTCCTGGAGCAATAGGCTCTTTTGGTGGATTAGGAACTGTACATCCACAACTACTTGTTGCATCCGTAATAATTAACGGTGCATTCCCTGTATTTGTAAAAACAAAAGCTGTTTCTTGTGCTTCACCTTGATTAATTGTTCCGAAATCATGTTCAGATTCTACAAATTCCATAACTGGAACTTGTTTAGCAGCTTCATCGCGCTCTGCTGCAACTGCTACATTTTCAGTGTTGATTTTTGCCGTAGCATTGTTGTCTTTACAAGAAACAATTGCTAGCGCCCCGATTAAACCAAATACTAGAAAAACTCTTTTCATCACTTTACTTTTTTTTGACTTACCATTCTTCTGATAAGTAGGTTGTTAATTAATTAGATATAATATCTCTCGATAATATATATAAAACGTAAAATTACAGAAATATTTTATAAAAGACCTCTGCCCATCTTTTTAAGTTTTCCGTCAGCCTTGTATTCTTTTACAAGTTTATCGAGAATTCCGTTTATAAAGATGCTACTTTTTGGGGTAGAATATTCTTTAGCTATTTCCAAAAATTCATTAATCGTAACTTTCTCCGGAATGGAAGAAAAATTTAGTAATTCACAAATTGCCATTTTTAACAAAATAGAATCTATTTCAGCAATTCTATCTTTATCCCAATTCGGAGTCTTGCCTTCAATTTCCTTTTCTAATTCAGCATCCGTTAATAGTGTTTTGCTTAAAAGTTTTAATGCAAAATCCATATCTGCATCATCCTTTAAAAGTGCTGGCAAAAAGAAGGACTCTGATTGATCCTCTTTCGATTTTTTTATTTGCTTAACTATAAAGGTATTTACAATTGGAATATCATCTACCCATGTCAGTTTGTCATCTTCAAAATAATCGTAAATTTTCTCGTTTGGTGCAATTACATTTTTGTAGAGATCTAAAATTAACTCTCGATCTAAAGCGTAAGAATCTTTAGTTGAATTCATATAGCTCTTATAACTATCGCTTTCAACTATTTCTTTATATAAAAGCTTTACATACTCTTCATTAAGATACCAGTTCTTTAATTTCCTATTCGCTAACTCTTCTTGTAAAGATGTATTACCAACTATTTGTTTTAACAAAAGGTTGTTTACAAATTTGCTTTTATCTGGATAATTATTCGAAGTATTCTCTAAATAACTCTTGTTAGCAAGCTTTACTTGGCTGTCGGCCATTTGTTGAATTTCTGCCAACAAACTTAAAAGAAGAAGGTACAAATTGTACATATTCTCTATACTAGTCTTGAGAAATTTTTGTTGTTTCTCCAAAGAATCATCCTTTGATTGAATCAAGGCATAGATACACTGCATTACCTTTACCCTAATATGTCTTCTTGTTAGCATTTAAAAGAACTTTTGCGATTTGGTATTAATTCTAGGCAAAAATAGGAATCTAATTTTATCTAACTACTATATATTACCGGATCTTATAGTTTTAATAACATTCCTTTAAACCCCAAACGACTATCTTTGCCCCTTTAAAATCTGACCTTCCAGATTTACAGGTAAATAAATGAAAGAACTAAAGCACTTAAACAAATACTTTCGCAAATACTGGTTAAAGCTACTTATAGGCGTTATAATCACTATAATTGCTAGAATTTTCTCACTTGTACTTCCTTCTTATGTCAACAAATCCTTCGAAGTAATAGATGACCTTGTAACGGAAAACATCAATAAAATTGAGGCGACAGATTTATTAACTCAGTACATCTTAATTATTATTGGAACGGCAATTTTATCAGGAATATTTACATTCTTGATGCGACAAACTATAATTAATGTTTCTCGTTATATAGAATACGACTTAAAAAATGAAGTATTTGACCATTATCAGTACCTTAATCTAGATTTTTATAAAAAAAATAGAACTGGTGATTTAATGAATAGAATTAGTGAAGATGTGGGGCAAGTACGAATGTATGCTGGTCCTGCTGTAATGTATGGTATAAACGCCTTAACTTTATTTGGATGTCTAATCCCTTTAATGTTTATTAAAGCTCCTACACTAGCATTGTATACCGTTTTACCCTTTCCTATTCTTTCTTTTTTGATTTATAAAATCAGTAAAATTATTCATAAGCGAAGTACCAAGGTTCAAGAATTTTTATCGACCCTTTCAACGTTTACCCAGGAGTCCTTTTCAGGCATATCGGTTATTAAAGCATATGGTTTAGAACCACAAACGCATGAAGAAGTAATTTCTTTAGCCAATGAAGGGAAAGATAAAAGTATGAACCTTGCCAAAGTAAATGCTTGGTTTTTCCCATTAATGGTGCTTTTAATTGGTGTGAGTAATCTTTTCGTTATTTACATTGGCGGAAAGCAGTATATAGCTGGTGAAATTGGATTTGGATTAATTGCCGAATTTATACTTTATGTAAATATGCTCACTTGGCCCGTTGCTATTGTAGGTTGGCTAACTTCAATTGTTCAAAGGGCTGGAGCATCTCAAACTCGAATTAATGAATTCTTAAAAGAAGAACCTAAAATAAAAAATGAATCTGCTGTAGAAAACACAATTAATGGTAAAATCGAGTTTAAAAATGTTTCTTTCACTTATGACGACACCAATATAAAGGCACTTAAAAATATTTCGTTCACGATAAATAAAGGTGACACTGTTGCCATTCTAGGAAAAACAGGATCTGGAAAGTCCACTATTTTAGATCTTATTGCCAGATTATATGATGTTACTGACGGTGAAATTTTAGTAGATGATGTTCCAATAAAAGAATTAAACTTGAAAAGTTTAAGACAATCCATTGGTGCAGTACCTCAGGATGCCTTTCTATTTTCTGATAGCATTAAAGAAAATATCAAATTTGGTAAAGAAAATGCTACTGAGGAAGAAGTTATAACTGTTGCAAAAAATGCAGTAGTACATGAAAATATAATGGGCTTTACCAAACAATATGAAACTGTACTTGGAGAACGAGGAATTACTCTTAGTGGTGGACAAAAACAGCGCGTTTCTATTGCTCGAGCGCTACTTAAAAATCCAGAAATTTATCTTTTTGATGACTGCTTATCTGCTGTTGATACGGAAACTGAAGAAGAAATATTAAACAATTTAGAACAGGCTTCAAGCAACCGCACTACCCTAATAGTAAGCCATAGAGTGTCCTCAGCTAAAAATGCGGACAAAGTTCTTGTGCTTAATGACGGAAAATTATTACAAGAAGGAACTCATGAACAATTAAACATGTCAGAAGGGTACTACAAAGAACTATACCTTACGCAACTATCTGATAAAGAAAACTAAGAATATAGTTGCCGTATCGACATTTTTTCTTCATTTTTGGTAGTACAAACACTATAATACCATAAATAATGAGCGAGAAAGACATGTTGGATCAAGAAGAGATCCATTCAAAAGTTTTACGCGCCGGAAGACGAACATATTTCTTTGATGTTAGAAGTACTAAGGCGGGAGATTATTATCTTACAATTACGGAGAGTAAAAAGTTTACACATGACGATGGAACTTTTCATTACAAAAAACACAAAATCTATCTTTATAAAGAAGACTTCACAGCATTTAGGGAAAATGTAGAAGAAATGATGGATTTTATAATCGAAGAAAAAGGTACAGAAGTAATTTCGGAACGACATAAGAAAGATTTTAAAAAAGACGAAGAAATTGCTAGTGTTAACAGCTCTGAAAATGGCGAAACGCAAAAAGCAGAGAATTTTACTGATGTCAATTTCGATGACATTTAAAAATCTAGTTTACAGTTATTAAACGACCCTTATGGGTCGTTTTTTATTCCTTCCAATTATTAAAAATCATCTTCTACTACACTTTACATATATCCAATTAAATAAAAACAACCCGATAATTATTATTAATCCACTACTCCAACCTAAATAATAATTAAAAATTTCAAATAGCAAAAAGTAATACATCGGAAAAACCAATAAGGAAAGAGCAAAGCGCAATGTGTCGGTAAATTCAGGTTCCCAAACTTTAGGTTTTAACCAAAGCTTCCACAGTAAAATAACAGGTAAATTACCAACCAAAAAAAATGGATAAATTAATCTATTTAAAATACCATTCTTATACTTTAGTTCATGAGTACCATAAAAATATTTTCCATCCTTAATAATCTTATTTGTTTCGATAGGATTAAGATAATCCGGCTTCGAAGCATTTAATTTCGCTATTTTTTCGTCATAATTTTCTTCCGATAAATGCGTAGTTAATTTTTGCAACGAAAGGGAAACTTTATCTTTAATATTTTCAATAGTAGCCCTTTCATCAGCAACAATAAACAACTCGTTTAACGCTATTGGTTTGCCGAAATAAATAGATACCTCGTCTGTAAACTGAGTTGCCGAAGAATAGTTTAATCCCACTGGTACTAATTGAATATCCAATTTCGGATTCTGTTTTAATGCTCTAAATAATAATCGTGTAAAACCCTTACTCAAAGGTCTTACACGTCTTTCTAAATTATGATTAGCTTCTGGAAACATTAAAAGTGCTTCACCATTACCTAAAAGATTTGCGCATTTGTCAAAAATCAGCTCATTATGTTTTAACGTTGCTCGTCCATCCCTAATTCTATAAATGGGAATCATCCTAACCAATTCAAATAACTTATTTAAAATTGAACTTTTAAAAACATCCGACCGCGTAAGAAAATAAGGTTTTCTATTACAATCTACCGCAATTAATAAGGGGTCTAGAAGTGCATTTTGGTGATTGGGCAAAAACAACACTGGCTTCTTTAAAGGCACATTAGAAAGGCCATCAATTTTAATCTTCCCGAAATAAAGATGCAAACTTGTTCGTATCCAAAACTTTATTACGAAGTACGCTATATTTTTCAAGCTAATGTTTCCTTTTTAATTGGATTATAGCCCCAAATGGTCGCAAGAATTAATCCAGAAATTAAATGCCATATTCCCCAAAAAGCAGCTAACAAAGCCATACCGCCTAATCCTTCAAAAAAAGTAAATATTAAAAGTAAGCCAAGACCAGAATTCTGAATACCAGTCTCTATGGTAATTGTACGCACGTTTACATTGGACAATCCCATTATTTTAGCAAATGAAAAACCAGTAAAAAAAGCTATTAAATTATGTAAAAGCACTATCCAAAAAACATAAAAGATATATTGGGTAAAAATTTCTAAATTCTTATAAAATGCTATAATAATTAAAGCAATAAAAATAACGACTGATGCAACTTTAAGCACTCTCGCCATTTTTTTTGCTAGCTCCTTTTTATAAGAATTTACCAACATACCAAGCAACAATGGTATACCTAACAATAACGAAACTAGCTTAAACATTTCGAAAGGTGAAACAGAAATATCTTGCAGTATAGCCGCTGTTGGCGCATACAAGCTACCCCAAAATTGAAGATTTAAAGGTGTCATAACTATTGCTAACAACGTCGCTATAGCCGTAAGGCTAATTGACAACGCAGTATTTCCTTTAGCCAAATAAGTGATAAAATTTGATATGTTACCTCCCGGACAGGCGGCTACCAAAAACATCCCAAGAGCTATGCTAGGTGTAGGAGTAATAAAATAAACTATCAAAAAAGTTATCGCAGGTAATATTAGAAACTGACTTATAACTCCCGTTACAACAGGTCTCGGATTTTTAAACAAATTCTCAAAATCCTTTAAAGAAATCTCAAGTGCTATACCGAACATTACTAAAGCCAAGGCACTATTCAACAACCAAATGGTTTCTGTATTAAAATTAATGTGAACAGTATCTATTAATGAATCGGTCAAAAAGGTGCTTTCAATTTGGAAAACAACAACCCTTGTTGTTTTAAATTCTAATACGAAAGATAAGATAATATTATCAAAGGCATTTGCTCTTACTATTTGAAACTAAAATTTAAATGAACACCAAAAGCAATATCAATACACTAAAACAAAATATACATTTTTTCATAGTTAAGTATTTGGTAGATTATATATTTTAAACAATCATGTACATAAATACCCTACTCCATTATTTTTATTTACAATGAAATCGATTTACTTTTAATAAAAAAGAAGCTCCATTAATTTCTAAATAATAAAGACTAAATAGCTTAAAATCTAGAATTAGAGCGGAACTTAAATCTTAATATAACACTTAAATAATGTCAGATACGCCCAGTAACATGCTCCCTTTAGGAACTATTGCGCCAGATTTTAATTTATTAAACTCTATTAGCGATAAATACCAAGAATTACAAAGTTTAAAAGGAGACAAAGGAACGGTGATTATGTTTATTTGTAATCATTGTCCGTTTGTAATACATGTTAATCCAGCCATAGTTCCAATGGCTAAAACATATCAAAAAAAAGGAATTGGTTTTATTGCTATTTCAAGTAACGACGTTGAGAAATATCCGCAAGACGCACCTCATTTAATGAAACAATTAGCTCTTGATCAATCGTATACTTTCCCATATTTGTATGATGAAACCCAAGAAGTTGCTAAAGCATATAATGCAGCATGCACGCCTGACTTTTATTTATTTGATAAAAATCTTAAACTTGTTTATCGGGGGCAATTAGACGACTCTCGACCAGGCAATAGCTTACCCTTAACAGGAAATGATTTAAGGAATGCTATTGAGGCTATATTAAATAAAGAAAAAATAAATCAACATCAAAAACCTAGTATTGGTTGCAGTATAAAATGGGCTAATAATTAAATATTCTTATCATGAAAGTTGAAAAAAAAGAAGCCATTTCGCAATTGACTAAAATTGACTCGAAATTCCTAACGGTTTTTGAACATGGTTCTTTGGCCGTCGAAGTTTATAAACCAGAGCAAATTGACTACCAACAACCGCATACGCGAGATGAAGTTTATGTAATTATTGCTGGTAGTGGTTCATTTTACAATAATGGTACGACAACCACATTTTCTACGGGTGATTTTTTGTTTGTAAAAGCTGGCCATGAACATCGATTTGAAAACTTTACCGATGATTTTGTTACTTGGGTAATATTCTATGGCCCTGAAGGAGGTGAAATCGAATAGTAACTATTCTAAATCTAGCGCCATCCTTCTCGTTCTATTAAATTTTTGATATGGGCGTAATGATGCCTTCCATGCCAAGCATATTTGCATATATTCTCAGCAACCGTAACAACAAATTCATCTTCTGGGTGGGTATAACAATTATTCAAATCCGCATCAGACAAACCGCGAAGTAAATAAACTATCTTAGCATGTAATGCACTTAAGTAAGTTAAAGAAAGTTGAATAGGTGCTGTTTTTGCATCGAACAACTTACTCCATTCTTTCTCTTCATAAGCCTTAATTAGTGCTTTATTTTCTGTTAATGCCCATTTAAATCGAGTATAACTATGATGATGACTATCGGCAATATGGTGAACTAGTTGTCGAACTGTCCAACCGCCTGGCCTATATGCAGTACTTAGTTTTTGTTCATCTAAGTCTGAAACCAGATTTGATAATTTCCCAGGATATACTTCTAGTTCATCTATATACTTAAGTAGTATAGCCGATGTAATTTCAGTTGGCATTTCGAATTTCCCAATAGGGTATTTAAGCTTTTCTATTTCTTTAGCATCCATGCTATAAAAGTAATAAACTTTAATACATTTTTAACCCAAATGAAATGTGTTTTGATGTTTAATCTAGTAAATTTGTAGACTTATTTTTTTTAAATAGAAATTTAACTTAAAATATTCAAAATGGCAGTTATACGATTGGGTGATATAGCCCCAGATTTTACAGCAGATAGTTCTGAAGGAACAATTAATTTATACGATTATTTAGGGGATGGTTGGGGAATTCTTTTCTCTCACCCTGCAGATTTTACACCAGTTTGTACTACAGAGTTAGGTACAGCTGCAAAATTTAAAGATGAATTTGACAAAAGAAATGTAAAAATGCTCGCTTTAAGCGTTGATGGCGCGGCGTCACATAAAGAGTGGATTAAAGATATTAATGAAGTGCAAAACACAACTGTTAACTTTCCTATTCTTGCAGATGAAGACAAAAAAGTTTCTACTCTGTACGATATGATTCATCCAAATGCAGATAATAACCTCACCGTGCGTTCTGTGTTTATAATTGCACCGGACAAAACTGTGAAGTTAATATTAACGTATCCAGCTTCTACAGGTCGAAATTTTTACGAGTTATTAAGAGTAATTGACTCCTTGCAACTCACCTCATATCATAAAGTAGCTACTCCTGCAAACTGGAAAAATGGTGAAGATGTTGTTGTTAGTCCAGCCATTGCAACTGAAGATGCTAAATCTATTTTTGAGAAAGGTGTTAAAGAAATAAAACCATATTTACGAATGACACCAGACCCTACCGCTTAAATTGCAACTTATAATACGCTAAATAATGAATTATTTTCGTGTATATTAATTGTTGTAAGTATATACAACATTAGAAAGTATGAATAAATTACCTTAGGACGTATTATTAAGTAATTCAAACTTTACGAAAATATAACCCTAAAACGCTTTCTTTTAATTATTTAACACTATATTTGCGCTTTAATTTAATTATTTAATTTTTTTGTATTATGAGTAAAGGAACAGTAAAATTCTTCAATGATTCCAAAGGTTATGGTTTTATCACTGAAGATGGTTCAAGCGAAGATCACTTTGTACACATTTCTGGTTTAATCGATGAAATTCGTGAAGGTGACGTTGTAGAATTTGAACTACAACAAGGTAAAAAAGGATTAAACGCCGTAAATGTGAAGGTTGTTGACTAGGTACTAGGTAAGAATAAACTTTTTTATAATAAGCCCCAACATGCTGTTGGGGCTTTTTTTATATCATAATCTAAAATAAATATTACTTCCCAATTAATAAATTCTACTTGACGAAAACTTTTTGATAATTTCTCTCGTATTTAAAGCAACCAATTTAAGATTTCGTTATCTAAAGGTTAAACTAGTAGTAAGTAGAACACACTATTATTAATAGAACACATTATGATTACATTTTTTGGTATCCTTTTTATACTTTTAGCAGTAAACCTAGTTTTACTATTTTTAAGTACTGGTCGCGCTAAGTCGAAATAGTTTTCGGTCGTAGTATTTTTCTTCAATATTATGCTTACATGGGCAAGAACCCCCTAATTTCAAGTAAAAATCTAAACTAAAAACAATCGATATTCATCAATTGTTGATGTACTATTTGATGCTTTTTAAGTAAAGTTTAAAAATAAAAAACTTCCATACTAATAATAAGCATGGAAGTTTTTTTATTATTAAGAATTGGATGTTATTTAACACCCATTAGCTCAACATCAAAAATCAATGTAGCGTTTGGAGGAATTACACCACCTGCACCAGCTGCGCCATAGCCTAGGTTTGAAGGAATAACAAAACGTGCCTTATCACCAATTTGTAATAAGCTAATACCCTCATCCCATCCTGGAATAACCTGACCTACACCTAATTGGAAGTCAATTGGCTGATTTCTTTTATATGAGGAATCAAAAACTTGACCATTTAATAAAGATCCTTCATAGTGTACAGAAACTTTATTTCCCTTTTCAGCTTTAGCACCACTACCCTTCTGTATTATTTTATATCGTAAACCACTTTCTGTTTCATCAAAACCAGTAGCTAATTTATCTAAGATTTCAGCTTGTGCAGCTTTTTCTTTTTTAATTCTTTCTTCTTTTGATTTCTCAAAATTATTAAATGCAGCAAGTGCATCAAAGTTCTCGGCCTCATCGCCCACTCTTACAATTTCTAGAGTTTCAATTGTATCTCCTTGCGCTATTGCATCAACCACTTCTTGTCCACCAGCTACAACATGTCCGAATACAGTATGCTTATTATCTAACCAAGGTGTTGGTACATGTGTGATAAAAAATTGGCTGCCATTTGTACCTGGACCAGCATTAGCCATTGATAAAATACCTGGTTCTGAATGTTTTAAATCTGGATGAAATTCATCATCAAATTGAAACCCAGGGTTTCCAGTACCTGTTCCTTGAGGACATCCACCTTGAACCATAAAATCTGGAATTACTCTATGAAAGCTTAATCCATCATAATAAGGTGTTCCTTCTGGCTTAGCAGCGTTTTTTTGTTTTCCTTCAGCTAAGGCAACAAAATTACCTACCGTACCTGGTGTTTTATCGTGGGTCAATTTTACTAAAATCTCGCCTTTCGAAGTATTAAACTTCGCATAGATTCCGTCTTGCATTTTACTTGTTTTAAATGAGCGGCAAAGATACTAAATAGTGAAGGAATTTTATCAACACCTACTAACCTTTGATTTTTTTAGTAGGCTCAACTCCGTACTTGTCAACTAAATAAACTAAGCTTGCCATAGTTGCAGCCCCCATTTGTAATTCTCTTTTGTTTACATGTTCGAAAGTATCATTGGCCGCATGATGATGATCAAAATATCGCTGTAAGTCCGGTCTTAAACCAGCTAAAAGCATATCAGAGGTTTTTAATGGATCTATATCAGCTCCACTAGGTCCTTTAACAAACAAGTGAATTAAATAGGGTTCAAAAAGTTCTTTCCAACTTTGTACTTTTTCAAAATTGGCATCGGAACAATCCAATGAGAAACCACGCGGGGTAAATCCGCCAGCATCACTTTCTAACGCAAACACATGGTTTTCATTGTTACTTTTTGCAACTTTCGCATACTCATTTCCTCCACGCAAACCATTTTCTTCATTCATAAAAAGAACAACTCTAATTGTTCGTTTAGGCTTATAACCTGTTTCTTTTAATAAACGAAGCACCTCCATGCTTTGAACACACCCCGCACCATCATCATGCGACCCATCACCTAAGTCCCAAGAATCCAAATGCCCACCTACAATCATAATTTCATTAGGGTGGGTACTTCCCTTTATTTCACCTACTACATTAAATGACTTCACGTCTTCTAATTGCTCACAATTCTGTTTAAAATAAAATTTTGTTTCAGCATTCAATTTCAAAGTAGTACTTAATAGGTCTGCACCCCTAGTACTTATGGCAGCAGCCGGTATTCTATCTTTAACAGGGGTATCGCCATAACTCATAGAGCCAGTATGTGGCAAATCATCTATTCTAGAACTCATCGAACGTACAATAATGCCAACAGCACCATATTTGCCTGCTTCAGCTGCACCCATATAACGCTGATCTACACATCCGGCATATGCGGCAAATGTGCTTACTAATTTCTGATCAAATGGACGATTAAAAAAAACAATTTTACCTTCAATTTTTTCACGACCAAGCGTTTCTAACTCCTCAATACCTTGAACCTCTATCACGTTGGCCTTTAGACCACCAGGTCGTGTGGCTACCGATCCGCCCAAGGCGCAAATTGGAACGTTCGTACTTAAGCCTGGCGTACTTTCATAATAGGCAAATTCCGGCGTACCTCTAACCCATTTTGGTACCATTACTGGCTGCAACCAAACACGATCTAAACCTAGCTTTTCTAATTGCGATTTTGTATAGTCTACAGCCTGTTGCGCTTGTATCGAACCTGATAGTCTTCCCCCAATCTGATTGGACAAATGATTTAACCAATCGTAACCCTTAGCATTGGTCAATGAAACATCGTAAATTTTTCTTAATTGTGCTTCATCTGCTGTTTGAGCATAGGAAAACATTCCAAGCATAAAAATTAATAGGCATAACTTCTTCATCAATTCTCGTTTTCTAATTCTTGTTTATAAATCTCTAGATTTTTTTTTACTTTATCCTCTAATTCTGGTTCAGTTATATCTTTATATGTTTTTAAAACCTCTAACAGAATAGATGCAACAATTACTCTTGCCGATTTTTTATTATCCGCAGGGATAATATACCATGGAGCATGTTCGTTGGTAGTCCTTCGAATAGCATCTTGATAATATTTTTGATAAACATCCCAAAGTTTTCTTTCTTTTAAATCTCCAGGAGAAAATTTCCAATTCTTCTGTTTTAAACGTAACCTTCTTAATAACCTTTGTCTTTGCTCTTCTTTAGAAAGGTTTAGAAAAAACTTAAAAATTAAAGTGCCATTTTCAGCAAGGTGCTTTTCAAAATTATTTATTTGATCAAAACGCCTGTTCCAAAATTCTTCATTAATATCTTCTATAGAATTTATTCCAGGTAATTTCTCTCCTAAAATATATTCTGGATGAACTCTTGTTACCAGAACGTTTTCGTAATGTGTTCTGTTAAAAACACCAAATTTTCCACGTGCTGGCAAGGCAATATAATGCCTCCAAAGATAATCGTGTTTTAACTCTTTTTCCGTGGGCACTTTAAAGCTATAAACTTCGACCCCACGAGCATTGAAATCTTTAAAAACCTCTCGAATGAGGCTATCTTTACCAGCCGTATCCATACCCTGTAAACAAACCAAAACATTGTATTTACCATGAGCGTACATCGTATCTTGAAACTCGCCTAATTCTCGACGAATACCCTTTAGTGCTTTCTTAAGCTCTTTCTCATTTACCCCTAAATCGGTGTTCGTAGGTGCATCCTGAATATTTACCGCTTTAGCTGCCAAATATGTAGCTATATTAACCTTTTTCATGGGCTGAATATAAAATATTTAATCGATGAAGTGTAATTTATGTTAAAGAAATTGGTAGTTAAACTTTATTAAAAACCACTTTATCCAATAATCATGATTCAGTAGGTTGACCATCGAAAAAAATAGGTCACATCCCCTCGCTATGCCTAACTTTGTAGTGTAAAACCTCCCAAATTTTACAATTTAAACTATGTATTATGAAAGCACATTACTTAGTGTTTTATAGCCTACTTCTAGTACTTTTCTCATCATTTGAGATAAGTGAAGAGTGCGAATACGCAGGGTCTAATATGGGGTATATAAAGACCCAAACACAGAAGGCTATAACAGCAACAAATGTAAACGAATCTCATTTTAAGGCATATAAAGCCCTAAATGCGATGGAAAAGTCACAAAAACTATTTGATGATTGTGGTTGTACTGATGCTTACGACTATATGAAGGAGGCCCTAAAACACCTAAAATCAGCAACTAGAGCTATTACTTTAAATGAAACAAGATTGCTTTTAAATAAATCATTAGAAAATACTATAGCAAGTATTGCAGCAATTGAAGACCACGAAGAGCATAGGAGTTCTTATGGTAAAGATGTATTAGCCCTAAATACAGTAAACTCTGAAAATACAACTACTGCATTTGAAAACAAGCCAAAAGAAATTGATTTTAAGCAGAAAATTGATATTTCACTAATAAGCTACGAAGCTTCATTACAAACAGTGGTTGAAACTGTTGAATGTAAAGAAGCATACGCTTTCGCCATGCGCATATACAATCATTGTGAGGCACAATTGCTTAAAGAAGACTTATCTGAGGGTAAAAAATACTATAACCTAAGAACTAAAGATATCACAAAAAAGGCACTGGATCAAATAGGTGATTGTATGGCAAAATAAATCATTTGCTGGCAAACGACTTAACATCGACATCTGTAACTTCGGTACCCCCTAAGATAATTAGTCTTTCAACTACATTTCTTAATTCTCTAATATTACCTGTCCAATCATAGCCCTTCAGCATTTTTATGGCTTTATCGGAGAACTTTTTAGGCGAATTGCCTTGTTCTGATGCTATTTTCTTTGCAAAATGTTCAATTAGCATGGGAATATCATCTCTTCGATCATTTAAAGAAGGAACTTTAATTAAAATAACGGCCAATCTGTGATATAAATCTTCTCGAAATTTACCATCTTCAATTTCCTTTTTTAAATTTTTATTGGTGGCTGCAACCACACGTACATCAACTTTTATGTCTTTGTCTGTACCCACTCTAGAAATTTTGTTCTCTTGTAGTGCTCTTAATACTTTTGCCTGAGCAGAAAGACTCATATCGCCAATTTCATCTAAAAATATAGTTCCTTTATTGGCGGCTTCAAATTTTCCAGCACGATCCTTTACAGCAGAGGTGAATGCCCCTTTAACATGACCAAATAGTTCACTTTCAATTAATTCTGAAGGTATTGCAGCGCAATTTACCTCAATAAATGGTGCTCGACTACGTTGGCTTTTTTCATGTACCCAATGCGCTACTAATTCCTTACCAGTACCATTCGACCCGGTAATTAAAACTCTAGCATCGGTAGGAGCTACTTTTTCAATAATATTTTTTATGGCCGAAATTTCTTTACTTTCCCCAACCATTTGATAATTTTTGCTAACCTTCTTTTTTAAAATTTTATTAGCAACTACCAACTCCTTGCGATCTAATGCATTTCTAACAGCCGTTAAAAGTCGGTTTAAATCTGGTGGTTTAGATATATAATCGAAAGCTCCAGCTCTCATAGTGCCTACAGCTGTATCCAAATCTCCATGTCCAGATATCATAATAAAGGGAATTTCTGGCTTTATCTTTTTCGCAGCTTCTAATACCTCAACGCCATCCATTTTTGGCATTTTAATATCACATAAAACTAAATCGTAATCATTGTTTTTTATGGTTTCTATGCCCTTTAAGCCATCTTCAGCCTCCTCAACAGTATATGCCTCGCTTTCTTCAGAAAGTATTTTCACCAATACCCTTCGTATGGCTGACTCATCTTCAACTACTAAAATTCTTGACATATGTATCTTATTTAAAGTCCTATTCTAAATCCAGCCCTAAAATAAAAACTAGGATCATCATTTATTGTAAAAATATCATTTCTTTCCTCATCTCTCAAAACTCCTGTTTGAAACAGCGTATGCCCCATATAACTATAAACAGACATTACTTTTGATAAATTGAATTGATAGCCTATTGTTGCCAATGCTGCAGAAGATGATATACTCGATGCAAATCCGGCATCTGGCAATATGGTACTATTTTGTAGGTTTACAAAATATCCATCTAAAATAAACTCGGTTTGGATTAAATGAGTGTCGTTTAAATGGAACTTCATACCTGTCTTTGGCACCCCGACAACATATGTCCATTTTGGATGAAATCGTTTCTCATAATAAACAAAAGGCAAAGGAATTCTTGGTGTAACGGTAGAATTATAAGCGATACCCACAACAAGGCGTGTTGGCTTATCAATATTTAGCCGCTCTCTAAAACCGCCGATGGTTGCATTAATAGAAAAATCTCCATTTCCTAATCGATTGGTTAAGGTTGATGCCAAACGTGGCGTTAATACCCCAATTAATCGCCAATCATCATTATAGCGATGTACATACGCCAAATTAAAATCGATAATATGAAAATAATTCAAAACCTCCGTACTCAGTTGCACATCTGATCTATCCAAATCATAAGTTAACCGATTGTATTCTCCTCCTATAACCAAATTATGAGAATCCTTTAATTTTATGGGCACATTCGTTACCAGTTTTATGCGTGATAATTTAGCTCCAGCATCATTTCTGGGCATAAGCATATACTCTGCACGAAAAACATCTGGAGTTTGCGCTAAAGAAAAAGCAGCTACTAAAAAGAAACCAATAAAGCATATTGATTTAAAACTATACCTGAATTCTAATTTCTGCATGAATTTTACAACAATTTTTTTAAGATGCATTAATGCTGATATATATGTACATCTCTTTGCGGGAAAGGTATAGTGATATTATTTGCTCTAAATTTTTCATCTATTGAAAAGCGTATTGCGCTTTTAATTTTTGGATCTCCAAAACTATCATTTATGTAAAAATTGATGGTAAACATTAAAGCCGAATCACCAAAATCTTCAAAGATGACAAATGGTTTAGGATTTTTTAATACTCCTTGCCGATTCTTAACAACATCTTCGAGTAACTTTGCCACTACGTTTACATCACTACCATATGCAACCCCTACTCTAACGTATTCTCTTGTTGTTTTATGATTTTGAGTATAGTTATAAATGCTGTCGGTTAAGAATATATGGTTGGGTATCACTACTACCTTGTCATCTCTTGTAAGCGCCCTTGTAGTTCGTAAGCGAATTTCAAAAACACGCCCCACTTTACCATCTACTTCTATAATATCACCAACATGAAGTGATTGATCTAAAATCATCATTATGCCAGAAATAATATCTTGAAAAAGATATTGCAATGCAAAACCAAGACCAACAAATAACGCAGCTGAAGCCGTTAGTAATACAGTAAGATTTACTCCGGAAGAGTGTAAAACTGTACCAACTATTAGAATGTATAATAAGTATCTCAGAAAATTAAAAATACTAACAAACTTGTTTTTATCTTCTAGTGGTAGTTTTTTTGTAACAAGTTTGTTTATCAGCTTTAAAAGAACTGAAACAACTACTAGAATTACAACAATTAAGATGATAGTTCCTATACTTATATCTATAGCATAAGTATTAATAATAGGGTATGATAAAAAACTTTTTATTAAAGAAAAAATACCATCTAAACTATCCATTTCAATATTTTAACCATTTCCACAATTCTCTGTATGTAGGTTTTTTACCATACATTAAAATGCCTACACGATAAATTTTAGCGGCTAACCATACAATACCAACAAAGGTAACAATTAACAGGATGATCGATGTAATTACTTGCCAAATAGGCACACCGCCTTCTCCAATACCTCCCGGCAATCGCATTAACATAACAATAGGAGAAGTCAACGGAAATAATGAAAAACCAACAGCTATAGGTCCGTGCGGATTACTAAACACAGAAAAGAAACCTACATATATGGCTAACATTAATGGTAAAATAATCGGAAAAATAAATTGTTGCGTATCGGTTTCGCTATCTACCGCTGCCCCAATTGCAGCATAAATAGAACTATAGATTAAATACCCTAAAACAAAATAAATAATAAAAAAACTAATTAACATCACCCACGGGATATCAAACAGTTCTTGCGCATACAATTGCATTGTTTTATCTAACGTTGGTACTTGGGGGGCCATATCACCCGCCACTCCATTTGTAATATCTGCTGTCGCACTTAATGCAGACGGATTTATATCAAAAATCGAAAAAGTGACGAGCATTAATAAAGATGCAGAAACTATCCAAATAGCAAATTGAGTAACTCCAGCCAATGAAGTCCCTATTATTTTTCCCAACATTAATTGAAATGGTTTCACAGAAGAAATAATAACTTCTATAATTCTACTGGTTTTTTCTTCTATTACACTTCGCATGACAAAACCACCATAAATAATAATAAACATCATTATAAGATAACCAAAGCCACCACCAATAAAAGCTTTTATCTCATTAATACCTTTTAAGTTTTTTTGCCCTCCGAAGGTAGCCGTGTTAAGCTCAAAACGATTTTCCATCGCGGCAAAATCTTGAACAGAAACCCCTAATTCTTGTAATCGATGTAATCGTAATCTATCCTGAAAAACTCCCTCTATTTTATCAAGTATTGCAGTACTAGGTGTGTCTTTTGTGTAGAAAAATGATTGTTTGGCTAACGCTTCCAAATTATCTTTAGCTGGAATGTGGAGCAAACCTAAATAGCCTAAACTAGCAGCTGAATCTTTAGCTTCTTCTAATGAAATATTACTAAAATGTAAATACGATGTACCTTCTGAACCAACAAAATCGTTGGTAAAAAAATCGCTTTCATTTAATACACCTACTACCTGCCTTTCATTGTCATTTATCTTGGTTAAATACGCGATTAACACAACCATAGCCACCATTAGTATAGGACTTAAAAATGTCATTACAACAAAAGATTTGTTCCTTACCTTGGCCAGATATTCTCGCTTGATTATTAAACCTAGTTTACTCATTTACTCCCTTTTCTTGTATGTTCTTTATAAAAATTTCATTAGCTGAAGGAATAGTCTCAACAAAACGATTGACATTAGCTCTGGTTGACAAGTATGCAAGCATTTCATTGGAATCACCATTTGGTAATTGCACTTTAAAATCTAATTGATTTTCTTCAGGATTAAATTGAGATAAACTAATATCAAATTTACTTGAAAGTTCTTTTATTAAATCTTCGCCTTGCGCTACCTCCAAACCAATTTGAAACATATTGTTTTTATATGCCTTTTTTATATCCACCAACCTACCATCTAATATTTTTTCAGATTGATGTAACAACGCTATATACTCACACAATTCCTCTACAGATTCCATTCGATGCGTTGAAAAGATAATTGAAGCTCCTTTCTCTTTTAAAGTTAAAATTTCATCTTTTATAATGTTTGCGTTAATAGGATCAAAACCACTAAAGGGCTCATCGAATATGAGTAATTTAGGCTCATGTAAAACAGTGACGATGAATTGAATCTTTTGAGCCATACCCTTGGATAATTCTTGGACTTTTTTATTCCACCAATCACCAATTTCAAGTCTATCGAACCAATATTTCAAACGTAATTTCGCATCATTCTTACTTAGTCCTTTTAATTGTGCTAAATACAAAGCTTGTTCACCTACTTTCATTTTTTTATACAATCCACGTTCTTCTGGTAAATAACCAATTTGAGCAATATGCTCTGGTTTTAAGGACTCACCATCAAAATAGACTTCTCCTGAATCTGGAAAAGTAATTTGATTTATAATTCTAATTAAAGTGGTTTTGCCAGCACCATTTGGTCCGAGCAGACCATAGATACTGTTTTTAGGTATTTCGAGCGAAACTTTGTTTAAGGCAAGATGTTCACCATACTGTTTGGTAACCTCTTTAGTAACCAAAATGTTGTTCATGCAGGCATTTTGTTCAAAGATATGGAATTGATTCAAAAACCAAATCGCATTTTATTGACGATTTAACATCTGAATGATAATTCTATATAGCCAAACTATTGAGAAAGTGATAAAAAACAAAACCCATCCTTAAATAAAATTCAAGGATGGGAAAAAAATTGCTATGAAAAAGAAAATTATACCGGTTTAACCGATATAGTCTCAAATATACGTTTTTTATTTAAACTGCAACTTACTTTTCGATTAAGAGAACATATCTTTGACCTTCTCGAAAAATGATTTATCTGATTTCTCGGGCTTTGGATCAAAATTCTCGTTGTTCTGCATGCGTTCAAAGAAGTCCTTTTGCTCCTTATTTAGCTCTTTAGGCGTCCAAACATTTACGTGAACTAGCAAATCACCACTCCCGTAACCATTTAAATTTGAAACCCCTTTACCTCTTAACCTTAATATTTTACCGGATTGAATGCCCGATTCTAGTTTAATTCTAACTTTTCCTCCAACAGAATCAATCTCTTTAGAAGTTCCTAACACGGCCTCAGAAATACTGATATAAAGGTCATAATGTAAATTATCTCCTTCTCGCTTAAGTGTTTCATGATCTAAGGTTTCTATAGCAACTAGTAAATCTCCTGAAACACCATTTCCTGGTGCCTCATTACCTTTACCAGGTACTTTAAGCTGCATTCCTTCTTCAACACCTGCAGGAATTTTTATTGAAACAGTTTCTTCCTCGACTACTAAACCTTGCGCATCTGCGCCATTTGGCTTCTTGTCAATTTGCTGACCACTACCACCACAAGCACTACAAGTAGCCGCTGTTTGCATTCTTCCAAGAATGGTGTTCGTAATTTTAGTTACTTGACCATTTCCATTACAAGTGCTACATGTTTTATAAGTAACTCCCGGTGCTTGTTTCTTGCGTCGTACCTTAACTTTTTTCTCAACGCCATTGGCAACCTCTTCTAAAGTAAGTTTTACACGAATTCGCAAGTTACTTCCTTTAACTCTTCTCTGACCACCTCCGCCAAAGCCCCCGAAACCGCTAAATCCTCCTCCGCCACCACCGAAAGCGCCACCGAAAATATCGCCGAATTGGCTGAATATGTCATCCATATTCATGCTTCCTCCGCCGAATCCGCCGCCACCTTCAAACGCCGAATGACCAAATTGATCATAACGTGCTTTTTTATCTGGGTCGCTCAATACCTCATACGCTTCCGCTGCCTTTTTAAACATCTCCTCAGCTTTGGGATCACCTTGGTTTTTATCAGGATGATATTCAATGGCCTTTTTCCGGTATGCTTTTTTAATTTCAGTAGCTGTTGCTCCTTTACTAATGCCTAATATTTCGTAAAAATCTTCCTTCACTTTATTATTTTAGATAAAAATCCGTACTCAGGTTTTATTTACCAACTACCACTTTAGGGTGTCTTATAATTTTATCACCTAGTTTAAATCCTTTTTCAACCACATCAATAATCTTACCTTTTAATTTAGACTTCGGTGCGGGTATTTGTGTAATAGCATCATGTATTTCAGCATCAAAAGCATCTCCTTGCTTTACTTTCACCTCTTCAAGACCCTTAGATTTTAATGTTTCGCGTAATTTGTTGCTTATTAATTCTACTCCTTTGAAAGATTCTTTATCGTCCGATTTCTTAAGTTCTGGTAATGCTCGATCGAAATCATCAAGTACTGGTAACATAGCTACAATAACTTCTTGACCAGCGGTCTTAAAAAGATCCATACGTTCTTTAGAAGTACGCTTTTTGTAATTCTCAAATTCTGCAAATAGTCGTAAAAACTTTTCCTTTTCTTTTGCTAAATCACTGCGTAGCTCATCTTCCACTGAAACTTCTTCTTGCACGTTTTCAGTTTCTTGCTGTTGTTCAGTTACTTCGGTTTCTGGAAGTATTTCGTCTAACTCTTCGGTGCTATCTTTTTCACTCATGGCGTGTGTAATTTTTTATCCATTGATGGATGGCAAAAGTACTGCCATTTCTTAAAAAATGTCAAAATGTCACTAACTTTATTATAAAAACAATCGATTAGCCCCTTTCGGCCATAAAATGCAGTGAAAAACTAAGTGTATTTGTAGGTGAAAACCTTTTCAGAAAAGATTTATTCTATTTGATTCTTTTGAACTCTTTTTTTGGTAAATGGATTCCAGAGCGGAAGAAATATTTGAATGTTCGAAAATAAACCCATCTTCTTCAATTTTCTTAGAACTGACTCTTTGACTAGAAAGAATTAAGTAAGACATTTCACCTAATATCACCTTTATGACGAAACTCGGGATATTCGGTAAAATTAATGGCATTTCTAATGCCTTGGCTATTTCTTTAATTAATTTATTTTGTGATACTGGATTAGGAGCTACCGCATTATATATACCTTTTAAATTATTCTTTGCAGTAAACATAAATATCCGAGCTAAATCGGTAATATATATCCAAGACTGCCATTGTTTCCCTGTACCAAAAGCAGCACCAGCATACATTTCAACTGGTTTAGCCATTTGCGGCAAGGCTCCACCTTTCTTTGACAACACAAGACCAATACGGATTTTAGAAACAATTATTTCAAAGGCTTTAAATCGATTCACCTCATTTTCCCATTGCTCTACGACTTCACCCAAAAAACTATTATCTACTTCTTTTTCATGCTCATCGTAATATCTCTCTAAAGAATTCGGATACACACCAATAGCTGAAGCTGATACAATTGATTTTATATCGTGTGATTCTAAATTGTTTATTGCATTATACAAAGTTTGAAGGCTATTAATTCGGCTCGAAATTATTTTCCTTTTGTACTTTTTAGTCCATCTTTTCGATATTGATGCACCAGCTAGATTAATAATTTTAGATACCCCTTTAAAACAATTATCATCTATTTCACCTGTACTCGGGTTCCAATAAAATCCATTGTAATTTTCGTTAGAAATAATTTTATCACGACTTGTAGTTAAGTAATTAACGGCAATACCATTGGCCTGACAAAGACTTACAATTTCTTTGCCTACCAAACCAGTTGCGCCTGTGATTAAATACCTCATTTAACAAAGGTATTGGTTTCAATTATTGCCACCGTGCACTTTAATTTTGATTTAACATCTTTCGGACTAGTTTAAGTGTTATTTAAGTTTTCTAGCACGTAACATTTCTCGCTTTCCGGGTGGACCTGGTAATCTTTCCACCTCAAAACCAACAGCTTGCATTGCTCTTCTAACACTTCCTTTAGCTGAATAAGTAACCAAAACAGCCTCATTTTTCATGGCTGTAAACATTTTTTCAAATATTACTTTAGTCCAAAGTTCTGGCTGTACTCTTGCCCCAAAAGCATCAAAATAAATAAGATCAAAGGCCTGAACATCTTCAATTTTTAAAAAATCTTCTTGTCGCTTTTTTAATACAAATTCATCGGTTATAAACACATTAGCCTCCCAAGCACTTTCATGCATTTTAATATATTCTAAAACAAAATCATTGGCTTGCAAGCAATCAATATAATTTAATTGATCCAGCTCATTTTTCATGACAGGATATGCTTCTACACCGGTATAATTTATTTTTAAATTGAAATCTTTACAACACATCAAAGTAATTAATGCATTTAAACCTGTACCAAATCCAATTTCCAAAATTGAAATTTCTCTATTTTTAAAAAGCGCAAGTCCATTTTTTATAAAAACGTGTTTAGCCTCTTGTACTGCGCCATGTATAGAATGATATTGCTCATTCAAATCTTCAATTTGAATGGTCTTTGATCCATCAGAAGTCGTAATTATTTTCCTTTTCAATTTTAATTACTTCTTTAACAATACACCATCAGCAAGAAATCCGTACGTCTTTTTGGGTGTTGTTATTTTGTCAATTTCTTCTTGTGATTTTCCACCATCTTTAGCATAATGCTTTTGCTCTTCAACACTAACAGCATTGACGAAAGCACTTCCATTAACTACAACTTCTCTCCCAGTAATATCTAGTGGTACAAAAAATCCGTAATCCTTAAATTTCACCATTGCCTCTTCTCCATTATCTAAGGCCAATCGCATCCAACAGCCTTTTGCTTTACATACGTCCAAAACTTTAGCCGAAAACTTTGTTTTTAAAGAGTCAGAAGTTTTAAGATTACTATACTTTTCGTACATCATTGCACTCGTAATACTATTGGAATTATCGATTTTTTCACCAAAAACATCATATTCCATTTTCGATTTCTCAAAAGATTTAGCTCCGTACTTAACTTCCTGCGCATTAGACAGATTAGTAGCAACCAATAATGTAACTAAAAGGCAAAATCTATACATAATTCATAAAAAATTGGTTCAACACACAAAATTCGTCAAATTTATTTGAAAAAGCTGTGGTAGGTGTTAGAATTAGTTAATTTTATTCTTTAAAACAGATTATAGTATGAACCCAAGTACACTTGACATTCAAATAGAGAAGGCGAAAAATTCTAAAATAAGCCAAGTTGATTTCAATAATCTTGCTTTCGGAAGCATTTTTTCTGATCATATGCTAGTCTGTGACTATAAGAATGGTGCTTGGGAAGCCCCTAAAATAGTTCCTTACGGGCCAATTACTTTGCAGCCATCTGCTAAAATTTTTCATTACGGGCAATCTATTTTTGAGGGTATGAAAGCTTATAAAGATAAAGAAGGTGCGATGTGGTTATTTCGACCAAAAGACAATCATGCACGATTTAATATCTCGGCGAGTCGTATGGCAATGCCAGAAATTCCCGAAGACTATTTTATGGAAGGTTTGGAAGCGTTATTACGATTAGATGAAAAATGGATTCCAACAACAGATGGTAGCGCCATGTATATTCGACCTTTTATGTTTGCTTCTGGTGAAGGTTTTCATGCATCACCGGCCGATGAATATAAGTTTATTATATGCTTAGCACCTTCTGGAGCTTACTTTTCTGGAAAAGTAAAAGTGCTTATTGAAGAAAAATACTCGAGATCGGCGAATGGTGGCGTTGGATATGCTAAAACCGGTGGTAATTATGCTGGACAATTTCACCCTACCCAATTAGCCAAAGAAAAAGGATACCAGCAAGTTGTTTGGACGGATGACCATACACACGAAAATATTGAAGAAGCTGGTGCAATGAACATCTTTGTACGCATTGGAGACATATTAATAACTGGCCCCACAAGTGATCGTATTTTAGACGGTATTACTAGAAAAAGTATCTTACAAATAGCGGAAGCCAATTCAATTAAAACCGAAGTAAGAACCTTAACAGTTTCTGAAGTTGTTGCGGCTGCAAAAAAGGGAACGCTTAAAGAGATGTTTGGTGCAGGTACAGCTGCTGTAGTTTCGCCAATATCTGGTTTTGGTTACAAAGGCCAAGATTATATGTTGCCAGAAATTGAAAATGGTTATGCTGATTTAATGAAGAAAACAATAACTGACATTCAATATAATAGAATTGAAGATAGTTACGGTTGGCGATATGGTATCTCTGATTAAATAATAAAATAGCATTAAAAAACAAAACCCTGATGTTTCCATCAGGGTTTCTGTCATTGATTCAACTATACTAAACACTAACCATTAACTATAAACATATAGTCTTATCAACGACCAATTCTTTTATTATAATATTGTAATGTAAACTTTACTATAGACGACTATAATACTGAAAAGTTACATTTTCCAACACTATTTAACACCAATTTTAACAAATGAAAAAAACACTTGTCCTGGGAGCCTCCTTAAAATCAAATCGCTATAGTAATATGGCAGTACAAAAATTAATAGACCATAACATAGATACTGAAGCTTTCGGATTAAAAGCAGGTAAAATAGGGCGTGTACAAATAAAGACCAATTTTAACGATTTTCAAAATATTCATACCGTTACATTGTATGTCGGTCTAAAGCACCAACCAGAATACTACAAGGCATTGCTTAATTTAGACCCTAAAAGGGTTATTTTTAATCCTGGTACTGAAAACCCCGACTTTTATAAAATACTAAAAAACAATAACATAGAAATAGAAGTAGCCTGCACTCTTGTTCTTTTATCTACAAAACAATACTGATTTTTCCTACAATAAAAGTATTAGACGAAATACACGAAATTTTAACATTTATGTTAACATTTAGAACGACATTATATTACTTTTTATCGTTTTTAAAAATCATTTCTCTATGCTTGTTTTTTCTCTTATTAACCAAAGTCCAATAAAAGTAAATAATCCATTTAGCGGTAAAAGTTCATAGCCAAAAACATATCCACCCAAACTTTCTGAAGGTATCTTACCTAAAGTGAATGTTATAATTACGGAAAGCAATGCAACAACCCAAACATATTTATCTTTTACCTTGAACTTGGTAAGTATACCAAAAGAAAATAGTCCTAAAAGAGGACCATAGGTATACCCGGCTGCTTTCAATAACCCATCAATTACATTGGTATCTAATACATACTTAAATATAATAACTACCAATACAAGCAATACACTCATAGCAACATGAATTCTTTTTCGAATGCTTTTTTGTTTTTCTTCAGGTTTATTATTTATAGCTAAAAAATCAACACAAAAAGAAGTTGTTAACGAGGTCAGGGCACTATCTGCACTACTATAAGCTGCTGCTATTAGTCCCAACATAAAAGTTGTTCCTACCACTATTCCTAAGTTACTTTTTAATGCTATTTCTGGAAAGAGCAAATCTGTTTTCGTTTGGCCATCCATCATAGGAATAGCTATATTAAACTTATCAGCATAAATGAAAAGCAAAGCTCCCAATAACATAAAAACAAAAGTGACAACCCCTAAGGTTAGACTAAAAGAAACCATATTCTTTTTTGCATCGCCAAGGTTTTTACATGTCAGATTCTTTTGCATCATATCCTGATCAAGACCTGTCATGCAAATTGTAACAAACATGCCACCAAAAAAAGATTTAAAAAAATAATTTGGAGCAAAGAAGTCATCAGTAAAGAAGGTTTGACTGTATTGTTTTAGCTCTTCCGAATCTAGGAATTCGCTAACTGTCCAATTCAATTCATTCAAAATAAAATAAATTGAAAACCCTACGGAAAGCAGCATAAATAAGGTTTGCAAGGTATCTGTCCAAACAATAGTTTTTATACCGCCCTTAAAAGTATACACCCAAATAAGTAATATTGAAATTGTTACTGTAACCTCAAAGGGTACGCCTAAATCATCAAAGACAAATTGCTGTAATACTATAGCAACGAGAAACAAACGAAATGCAGCCCCAAGCACTCTAGAAACAAAAAATGAGATTGCACCAACTTTATGACTTACTACACCAAATCTTCTTGCAAGGTATTCGTAAATTGAAGTGAGATTCCATTTATAATAAATAGGTAATAATACATAAGCTACTACAAAATAACCGACCACATAGCCAAACACTACCTGCATATAGCTAAACTGTGAATCGGCTACCCATCCGGGCACTGAAATAAAGGTTACTCCTGAAAGTGAAGCCCCAACCATACCGAATGCAACCAAGTACCAAGGTGATGATTTACCTGCCTTAAAAAAATCATCATTACTATCGTTTTTTCCCGTTAAATAAGAAATTAAAATGAGTAATAAAAAATACCCTGCGATGAGGAGTAAAATATTCGTTGGTGTCATAAAGGCAAGTTTGAAAATGCAAAATACAAATTAAACCTGATTATATTAACGCTTCTCATCAATCTAAAAGTGTAAATTTGCAGCTATGGATTTCTCTTCAAAACTTTTAGAAAATGCAGTGCATGAAATATCGCAATTACCAGGTATTGGCAAACGTACAGCACTTCGCCTTGTCCTACATTTACTAAAGCAACCTGAAGAACAAACAACAAATTTAGCAAGCGCCCTAGTTAATTTAAGAAGCCAAATAAAATTTTGTGTTTCATGCCATAACATTTCTGATGTTGAACTATGTGAAATTTGTGCTAGCCCAAAACGTGATGAAAGTATCGTCTGCGTAGTTGAGGACATACGTGATGTAATGGCAATAGAAAACACAGGCCAATTTAGAGGATTATACCATGTGCTAGGAGGTAAAATTTCACCAATGGAAGGAATAGGACCACAAGATCTTACTATTAGTTCGTTGATTTCCAAAGCAAAGAAGGGTATTATTAAAGAAATGATATTTGCCTTGAGCTCTACAATGGAAGGTGATACTACCAACTTCTATATTTATAAGCAAATTGAAGGTCTCGAAATAAACACCTCTACAATTGCGCGTGGAGTAGCCGTCGGAGACGAACTTGAATATGCCGATGAAGTAACTTTAGGCAGAAGCATAATCAATCGAATTCCGTTTGAAGGATCATTAAAAGCCAATTAACAACCTATCGATTATTGCAATAAAATAAACGTTCCGGACGTTTTTTCTTTACTTTTGCATAACATTTATCAAGATTATTAGGCAATAAAAATATGTCAAAATTCGAATTGAAATTACCAAGAATGGGAGAAAGTGTTGCAGAGGCAACATTGACAACATGGCTGAAAGAAATAGGAGAAACCATTGAAATGGATGAAGCTATTTTTGAAATTGCTACGGATAAAGTAGACTCAGAAGTGCCTAGTGAAGTAGATGGTATTCTTGTTGAAAAAAGATTTGATATAGACGATGTCGTAAAAGTAGGTGATGTTGTTGCAATAATTGAAATAGAAGCTGATACTACTGAAGAATCGCAGTCTTCGGAACCTGAAGAAAAAGTATCGCAGGAAGTGGTTACTGAATTGGAGAATAACATTGAAAACGTTAAAACTGCTACTTCAAGTCAAAATCATGAAGAATATCGTACCAAGGACTCTGACCGTTTTTATTCTCCATTGGTAAAAAACATTGCTAAACAAGAGGGAATTACAATTGCTGAATTAGACACTATTAACGGTTCTGGCCTTGAAGGAAGAGTTACCAAAAACGATATTCTAGGTTTTGTTGCCACTAAAAAGACGGCTCCTATTTTAAAAAGCACTCCAACTATTGAAAAAATAGCTCCAGCTCCGAAAGAGGCAAAAATTGAAGTAAAGGAAGAACCAAAAGTTGAACAAGCTAAAAAGCAACCTATCGCAGAACCTCAACAGGTGCATCAAATCAGTACTGTTAAAACTGTTGGTGGCGATGAAGTAATCGAAATGACTCGTATGGGTAAAATGATTGCTAAGCATATGACAGATAGTGTAGCGACATCAGCTCATGTACAAAGTTTTATTGAAGTTGATGTAACCAATATAGTAGCGTGGCGTAACAAAGTAAAAGAGGATTTTCAAAAACGTGAAGATGAAAAACTCACCTTCACTCCTATTTTTATGGAAGCGATTGCCAAGGCATTAAAAAAATATCCAATGATGAATATTTCGGTTGTTGGAGATTCTGTTATTAAGAAAAAGAATATAAATATAGGTATGGCCGCTGCCTTACCAGATGGAAATCTTATTGTACCAGTTATTAAAAATGCAGATCAATTAAATATGGTTGGTATGGCTAAAGTTGTAAACGATTTAGCAAATAGGTCTAGAAACAATGCATTGAAACCAGATGAGGTACAAGACGGAACGTATACTGTTACGAACGTAGGTACCTTTGGTAGTGTTTTTGGAACTCCAATTATTAATCAACCTCAAGTTGGTATTATTGCTTTAGGGGCTATACGAAAAATTCCTTCTGTTATCGAAACTGATGAAGGAGATTCCATTGGGATTCGACATAAAATGTACCTTTCTCATAGCTATGATCATCGTGTAGTAAATGGAGCTTTAGGAAGCATGTTTGCTAAAGAAGTTGCCGATTATTTAGAAGCTTGGGACGTTAATCGCGCGATTTAAATTGAGAATAATTCAATAAATTAACTAAAAACTTCCATTATTTATTGAATTGACAATTTTTATGAATGTGTTCATCTAATTTCACTATTAACATTATTCTAACATACAAACGTTTAGGTAGCGCTTAACTTTAGCACAACAAACCAGCTTTACCAAAAACCAATAATGAAATTATGTTCACTTCAAGTGTGCACAACCTTTGTGCTGCTTATATTAGTTCCCGCCATATTTTTTGCCCAAGAAAAGGACAACAAAGAAACTATTAAACTTTATACTGATTGTAATTGCGAAAAAAGTTACATCAGACAAGAAATCAACTTTGTTAATCACGTTCGAGATCAAGCCCAAGCTAATGTGCAACTTTTTATTTACGATATCGCCAATGGTAGTGGCGGACGAACCTATAAACTAGAATTTAATGGTTACGAAGATTACGAAGGTATAATAACCAAAACTTCTTTCGACTCCAATGCTAATATGACAGCAGATGAAGTTCGAAAAGGACTCGTAAAAAAAGTAAAATTTGGTCTTCTCAAATTCGTTTTAGAATCTGATATGGGCGAGCATATTAACTATTCTATCAACAATAAAGGATTGGGCACCATTCAAGACATAGACTTCAAAGACCCTTGGAACAATTGGATATTCGAAATCTTTGGTAGAGCTAGACTAAATAAGGAATCTAGTAGAGAATCATTTTCTTATGCCATAGGTTTTGAAAGCGATCATGTTACTGAAAATTGGCGTATTCGAACTGATTTACAATTAAACCAGGCAAATAGTGAATACACACAAGATGATGTATTATATACCAGCGAGAGATTTAGATATTCCGGAGATGGAAGTATTGTAAGAAGTTTATCAGACCATTGGTCAGCAGGAATATTTGGTGGTGCCCGACATGATACTTTTACAAATTTAGATTTTAGGTATTATTTTTCACCAGCTATTGAATTCAATATTTTTCCTTACAACGAAGTACTTCGGCGCGAAATAGTTTTTGCCTATAAAATTGGATTTTTTCATAGTGATTATATAGAACCCACTATCTACGATAAACTCCAAGAAGGTATTTTCAACCATTCGTTAGATGTACAAGTTCGTTATAGACAACCGTGGGGAAATATTTATGCAAGGTTAATTGGCTCGACTTTTCTGAATGATTTTACAAAAAATAGAATACAACTTTCTGGAAGTACTTCACTTAGAATTATAAAAGGTTTAGCTGTAAGCTTTTCTGGGAACTTACAAATTATTCGCGATCAAATAAACCTTCCTGCCGGTGATGCATCTCTGGAGGACGTTTTATTACAGCAAAAACAAATTGCAACAGATTATCAACTTGGGGCAAGTATTGGTCTTAGCTATACCTTTGGCTCAGCTTACAATAATATAATTAATACTCGACTCTAAATTATAACATTATTGATTTAAAGATTGGTTTTTAATATTAGAACCAACACTAAGTTCAAATAAAGCAAAGAATGTCCGCTGATTACGATACTATTAATGCCGAACATTATGCAGCTTATCGTCCACCGTTACATCAGGTTATCCTTGAAAAATGTTTACAAAAAAAAACACATAACATTGGACTTGATATTGGTTGTGGCACTGGTAATTCTTCCATAGCGTTAGCAAAATTTTGTAACAGGGTAATAGGCATCGACCCTAGCAAAAGTATGTTAGAACGAGCCCTGCTTCATGCAATAGTTTCTTATCAAATTTTAAGGTAATAATTTGTATTTTGAAGCCGATACTTTCGAACTTTCTACCTTAGCTGGTTCATTGTATTATGCAAAATCTCAGTTTTTATTGAATTAAATAATTCGTGTTTCAAAAAACCAAGCACATATTATAATCTATGATTTTGAAATTTTATTGAATGAAACTTTAAGTTATTTTAATTATGAATCTCCAGCAAACGAAAATTATAATCATCAGGCTGATTTTAACGGACTAAAGGAAAATTTTATTTCGATTTTAAACAGTAAAAAAGAGACTACAAATTTAACAATAGAAGCACGAAATTTAGCCCACCTACTATTAGCCAGTTCATCCCAACAATTGTTTTTTGAAAATCTTTTACAAAAAGTACAACTACACCAAAAGCTTACTAATAAGTTAAACACGATTTCCAATAACAACGTTTTTCATATAAATGCTCGAATTTTTTATAAAATTTATAGCATCACAAAAAAAACATAATCGAAGTTTCCAAAATTTCAAATCATAGATTCCACTTAACTTTTTGAAAACCTATCTTTGCAAAAAAGATAATTTTAAATGGAATTAAAACTTACAAGACCTATTTGCTTTTTCGACCTAGAAACTACAGGCACTAACGTAGCTAAAGATCGTATTGTTGAGATATCTATTTTAAAAATATTCCCAAACGGTAATAAAGAAAGTAAAACATGGTTGGTAAATCCTGAAATGGAAATTCCTGCAGAGGTAATTGCCATACATGGTATTTCTAATGAAAAAGTGGCCAATGAACCTACTTTTAAGGAACGATCGAAAGAAGTCTACAAAATGATAAAAGACTCTGATTTAGGTGGATTTAACTCCGATCGTTTTGATATTCCATTACTAGCAGAAGAAATGTTGCGTGCAGGTGTTGATTTTGATATGAAAAATATGGCAGCTATTGATGTGCAAACAATTTTTCATAAAATGGAGAAGCGCACTTTAGTAGCAGCCTATAAATTTTATTGCGACAAAGACCTTACAGATGCCCATAGTGCAGAAGCAGATACTATCGCTACCTATGAAGTTTTACTTTCACAACTAGATCGTTACCCTGAATTAGAGAATAATGTAAAAAAGCTTGCAGAATTTTCAAAACACAAACGTTTTGCAGATTTCGCCGGTTTTATTAGCTATGACGAAAATGATGTGGAAATTTTTTCATTCGGAAAGCACAAAGGAAAAAAAGTTTTAGAAGTTCTTGAAAAAGAACCTGGATATTTCGGATGGATTCAAAACGCAGATTTTCCTTTATACACGAAAAAAGTACTCACCCAAATAAAACTTAGCCAGTTCAATAATAAATTAAGTTAAATGCGATTTCTTTTACTCCCCCTATTATTAGTCGCCCAAATAAATGCCCAAGAAGTTTTATTTGAAGGTAATGTTTTTGATTCGAAAACAAAAGACCCTATACCTTATGTAAATCTTAGTTTTTTAAATACCTTAAAAGGTACCTCCACAGATGATAACGGTCATTTTTATTTAGACATCCCAAACGAGTTATTAAACAATAAAGTTCATATTTCTTCTTTAGGTTATAAAGACACTATTATTGTGGCTAAAACTTTATACAAATCTAAAATCTTTAACCTAGTTGAAGAATCTTTTGAATTAGAAGAAGTTGTGGTATCTAAATCGCTAGGTGATTCGTATGTTTTAAATCCAATAAGTAGTTATAGCTTAACTGGTGGGTTTGCCAGTTCTGCAACTCCTTGGGTGTTAGCACTATATTTTCCGAACATTGGAGCACAAAAAAAGTATATCGAAAATATAACCGTATTTTTTCAAAAAAATCCCAAGTTTAATCAACGAACTTCCAGATTTAGGATTCGAGTGTACAATGTGGACCCCGCTACTAAAAATCCGAACAAAGATTTAGTACGCAAAAGTTTAGTCTTAGAATCGGAACTCGAAAAAGATTATGTATCACTAGATCTTTCCAGCTTAAATATTGAAATACCTGAAAATGGTGTCTATATAGGATTGGAATGGTTATTTATCTCCAACAATTGGTTTCGTAATGTTGTAACTAACCCAATCACCAAAAAAAAATCTGTAGAAGATCGGTTTGCACCTACCTTTAGTGGCGTATATGTGAAAAATCAAAATTACAGAGCCATGGTATATGGGATGGGTAAATGGACCGATTTTACTGTAAAATCTAAAAATGGAACTGAAAATTTCGTTCCTGCAATTAGCTTAAAACTGAAAAAGAGTAATTAATTTTGTCTTTGAGAGAATCATACTAATAAATCGGAATATGAAAATAATTTGTATTGGCAGAAATTACACAGACCACATAAATGAGTTGGCCAATGAACGACCAACTGAACCCGTGGTATTTATTAAACCAGATTCTGCTGTTTTACCTAAAGAACAAGACTTTTATATTCCAGAGTTTTCTAATGATTTGCATTACGAAGTTGAAGTTCTAGTTAAAATTAAAAAAGTAGGTAAGCACATTGAAGCTAAATTTGCTCCTTCTTATTACGACGAAATTGGTTTAGGAATCGATTTTACCGCTCGAGATTTGCAGGCCACTTTAAAAGGAAAAGGTCTTCCTTGGGAAAAGGCAAAAGGATTTGATGGTTCAGCGATAATTGGTAATTGGTTAGATAAAAATCAATTTAAGGACTTAAATGATCTTGATTTTTCGTTGACCAAAAATGATGAAATTGTACAAAAAGGCAATACAAATTTAATGCTCTGGAAAATAGATGAGCTTATAGCTCACGTATCTACCTATTTTATGCTTAAAAAAGGAGATATTTTATTTACCGGAACACCTGCTGGTGTTGGTAAGGTTGAACCAAATGACTATCTTGCAGGCGAATTACAGGGCCATAAACTATTTTCTGTAAAAATAAAATAATGATCTACAGCTTAGACAAAATTAATGAGATGGCCGATGGCGATCAAGATTTTATTAATTCGGTTGTTACCGTATTTTTAGAGGAGGTACCACATGACCTTGAAGAATTAGAGAAAGCGCTTGCAGGACAAGACCACGAAAAAGTATACCAATTAGCGCATAAAATAAAGCCAAATGTTGATTTGTTAGGTATGGAGCAAACTCGTGCAGCCGCCTTAGAAATTGAAACAATGGGCAAGAATAAAGCAAGTATCGCTGATATAGAAAAGGTTTTTCCTGCTCTAAAAACTGACATTGTTCAAGTAATGTCAGAACTAAAGAATGATTTCAATATATAATTTATGTTTGCAGAAATCATCACCATTGGCGATGAAATTCTCATTGGTCAAATCATAGATACCAATTCCGCATTTATAGGCAAAGAGCTAAATAAAATAGGGGTTTCAGTGTATCAAATAACTTCGATTCAAGACGACCGAACACACATATTAAATGCACTGCGTGATGCAAAAAGTCGTGCTCAAATCATCATAGTTACAGGAGGCTTAGGTCCAACAAAAGATGATATTACTAAACATACATTTTGCGAATATTTTAATGATCAACTAGTTGAAAATAAAGCTGTCTTAAGCCATGTTGAAGCATTATTTGCAAAATACATCAACACGCCTATTTCTGATATAAATCGGAAACAAGCACTTGTACCATCTAAAGCTACCGTATTACATAATGCGAATGGTACTGCTCCTGGAATGTGGTTTTATGAAGATAATACTGTTTATGTGTCTTTACCTGGTGTTCCTTTTGAAATGAAACATTTAATTACGAACGAGGTGCTACCAAAAATAGCTCGTGATTTCAAACGACCATACATTTTACATAAAACTATAATAACGTATGGACTCGGGGAAAGCGCATTAGCCGCTAGAATTGAAGATTGGGAGAATAATCTACCCGAATTTATAAAATTAGCTTATTTACCCAATTTGGGTAAAGTGCGACTACGATTGAGTGCGAAAGGTCCCAATAAAGAAATTATTACAAAGGCCATAGAAGAAGAAAGTCAAAAACTCACGAGTCTAATTGGTGATTTGGTTTATGGAACCGAAAATGAGGAAACCCTTGAGCATGTAGTTGGTCAATTATTAACAAAGAAAAAACTCACGCTTGCAACAGCAGAAAGCTTTACGGGCGGAAGAATTGCTGAAAGTATAACTGCAATACCAGGCGCTTCGGCTTATTTTAAGGGCACAGTAGTTAGTTATGCTACGGCTATTAAAATAGAGGTGTTAAAGGTGGATTCTGAGTTAATTGAAAAGCATTCTGTAGTAAGTGCTCCGGTAGCTAAAGCTATGGCTGAAAATGTTAAAAAATTAATGAAAAGTGACTATGCAATAGCCACTACTGGCAACGCAGGACCAACTAAAGGAGATTCAAATGCAGCGGTAGGAACCGTTTTTATAGCTATTGCAACTCCAAAAAGAACTGTTGTTGAAAAGTTTATTATGGGTAATCAACGAGAAAGAATCGTTGAAAAGTCCGTAAACAAAGCTTTTGAGCTGCTTCAAAAAGAAATATTAAAATTCTAGATAAGAATTTTGTCATCCCGTAAAATTGGTATAAATTTGCAGCCTGTTTAAAGAAAAAGTAAGCATAATGTCTAAAGTTTGTGAAATTACTGGGAAAAGAGCGATGTTCGGAAACAACGTTTCATTCTCAATCAACAAAACTCGAAGAAGATTCAACGTTAATCTATCTAAGAAACGTTTTTATATCCCTGAAGAAGACCGTTGGGTAACCCTAAAGGTTTCTGCTAAGGCATTAAAGACCATCAATAAAAAAGGTATTTCTGCAGTCATGAAAGAGGCTCGTGCACAAGGAATGCTTAAATAGTCCTTTATTAATTAAGAAGCAATGGCAAAAAAAGGAAACAGAGTTCAAGTTATATTAGAATGTACAGAGCATAAGACATCTGGACAACCTGGAACTTCTCGTTACATAACAACAAAGAACAAAAAGAACACTCCTGAACGAATTGAGTTGAAAAAATACAACCCAATTTTAAGAAAGATGACTGTTCATAAAGAGATAAAATAATTAAAATCTCTGTTACGGCAGAGGTGACAATAAAAGATATTAGTCATGGCAAAGAAGACGGTAGCAAGTTTACAAACTAGTTCTAAGAGATTAACCAAAGCAATTAAAATGGTTAAATCTCCAAAATCAGGCGCCTACACTTTTGTAGAATCTGTAATGACACCTGAGAGCGTAAATGATTGGCTTTCTAAAAAGTAATTAACTAACTCAAATTATACTCACCGCCATAACTTTTAGTTGTGGCGGTTTTTTTGTTTTGCACAATTGCATTTATAATACCTACTCTATTTCTTTCTCACCCTAAACATTTACCTTCCATTGCTTATCTTTGGGGTATCAACCTCTTAAGAACTAATGAGCTTATTTAAAAACATATTCTCTTCAAAGAAAAAAGAGACCCTAGATAAAGGCCTTGAAAAGTCCAAAACTTCGTTTTTTTCTAAATTAGGAAAGGCAGTAGCCGGTAAATCTAAAGTAGATGATGACGTACTTGATAATTTAGAAGAAGTTTTAGTTTCTTCTGATGTAGGCGTAGATACCACTTTAAAAATCATTGACCGCATCGAAGCTCGTGTAGCTAAAGACAAATACATGAGTACTGATGAGTTAAATGGTATTCTTCGTGAAGAAATTGCCGGATTATTATCTGAAACCAATACCGGAAACGAAACTGAATTCGTAGTACCTGTTGACAAAAAACCCTATGTAATAATGGTTGTTGGTGTTAACGGTGTTGGCAAAACCACTACAATTGGTAAATTAGCCAATCAATTTAAAAACCAAGGTTTAAAAGTGGTATTAGGCGCTGCAGATACTTTTAGAGCAGCTGCTATTGATCAATTGCAAGTATGGGCCGATCGAGTTGACGTACCAATAGTAAAACAAAAAATGGGTAGCGACCCCGCATCTGTTGCTTTTGATACACTAAGCTCAGCTGTTACTCAAAATGCCGATGTAGTAATTATTGATACTGCTGGTCGTCTTCATAATAAAATCAACTTAATGAACGAGTTGACAAAAGTAAAAAGGGTAATGCAAAAGGTAGTTGAGGATACTCCACACGATGTATTATTAGTATTAGACGGTTCTACAGGGCAAAATGCATTTGAACAAGCAAAACAGTTTACCAAGGCTACTGAAGTAACTTCACTTGCTGTCACGAAATTAGATGGTACAGCTAAAGGTGGTGTTGTAATTGGAATTTCAGACCAATTTCAAATTCCAGTTAAATATATTGGAGTTGGAGAAGGAATAGAGGATTTACAAGTATTTAACAAAGTGGAGTTTGTAGATTCTTTTTTTAAGATTTAAAAATTAAAGAGCATGAAGAAGTCAATAATAACGGCTTTTGTATTTTTCACATCATTGGGAATACATGCACAAAATCAGTTTTCTTTAGCTATTGATACAACTAAAACTGGATCTTTAGGTTTTAACAAAAAAGCCAAAAAATTGTCCTTAACTTCCAAAAAATCTTCCGATTTAAAATATCGCACTCTGGTAGTTCAAGAATTAATTAAATTCAACAATGCAACTGCAAATAATGCTTCTAAATGGAATATGCCTGTGTACGAATCTAAAAGCAATCACAAAATGCCAGTTCATAAGCCAGATTCAACTCTCAGTTATTCGTTGAAAATTGTGCAACCCAAAAATGAATAAAGTTTAATTTTATAATAGATGTTGTTATAATCCTATAAACACTAATTAATCACCTCATTTATTTTCGTCCATAATTCTTCATCAAATGTGGACAAAGCAAAGTTAGAGTCATCAGCTGCATTACCCATTCGGATTACCACTAGCTTTTTACTGGGCAAAATGTATATTTTTTGATCATTTTTACCAAGAGCAGCAAAAGTTTCATTAGGTGCTGAAGGTATTAATGAACCACTAAATTCATATTGTGAAGCGGGTAGATGATAGGATTCTTTACCATTCAACCACCATAAATATCCATAGGCTTCATTAATGTCTTGAGAAGTATTGTGGGATTCAAGAATATAATCTTTGGAGACTAATTGCTCGTCATCCCATTTACCCTCAGCGAGTACAAAAAGTCCAAATCGAGCCATACTGCGAGTTGTGCTCCAATAAACATTTAAGTCGTTATTGGCAACCCAGCTTCCCGTCATTCCTATTTTATCTTTCAAATTTGTATCAAAATATGTAGACCAATCTTGGCCACTCGCCTGAGCAACAACATCCTGCAATTTCACATAAACATTATGATAAGCCCATCTACTTCCTGCATCAGCAATATATTGTAAGTTACCAGACGAAACATCATCGCCCAAACTATCATCCAATCCAGAGGTCATCGAAAGTAGATGCTTAGTAGTAATCAAATTTTCCTGTTCAAGAGTAGCACTTGTCCAACCTTCACCTAAATATTCAGAAACTTTAGTATCGATATCGATTAATCCTTCATCTTGTGCTATTCCTGTAACTGTTGCGGTAAGGGTTTTACCAGCACTCGCCCAATACCACGGCTTTGTAGCTGAATGCTCATTTAAATAACTCTCCACAACAATCTTTCCATTGTGCAACACAATAAAACTCTTCGTGTTTTTTTCTTCTAAAAAGTCTATCAAGGATTGCAATTTACTTTCATCCCATTCCAATTCAGATGGCGCAACGGTTTCCCATTCATCGGAACCGATTGGTGGAAAGTACATTTCTTCAACAACAGGATTTTCTACAATTTCGATTTCATCAACTTGTTCTTCTTTGTCTTTAGAACAGCTAAATCCCAAGAATAGAATTGCCGCAAATAATATAGATTGGAGTCTCATAGCTAAAAGTAATAATGTTTGGACTAATTTTCTTTTCAACAGTTTAACGTATTTACTGAAGAAATATGATTGAAACTCGACCAAATGCATAGGCTTATCGTATTTTTGCCCTTGCTTACTATAATAGTAGTATACATTTATACTTATGAGAACAAAAACGCTTAAAAAGAACAAAATCAATGTTGTAACCCTAGGTTGCTCTAAAAATGTGTACGATTCTGAAGTACTTATGGGGCAACTAAAAGCAAATGACAAAGAAGTTGTTCATGAAGAAGAAGGTAATGTAGTGGTCATAAATACTTGTGGATTTATTGCTAATGCAAAGGAAGAAAGTGTTAATACGATTCTTGAATATGTTCAGAAAAAAGAGGCTGGTGAAGTTGATAAAGTTTTTGTTACTGGGTGTTTAAGTGAGCGATACAAACCGGACCTACAAAAAGAAATTCCAAATGTTGATGAGTATTTCGGCACTAGTGAATTACCAAATTTGTTAAAAGCATTAGGTGCCGATTATAAACATGAGCTCATTGGCGAACGTTTAACCACTACCCCAAAAAATTATGCTTATTTAAAAATTGCTGAAGGCTGCGATAGACCTTGCTCCTTTTGTGCTATACCAATAATGCGTGGAAAACACAGAAGTACTCCGATAGAAGAATTGGTAACTGAAGCAGGGAAACTAGCTGCAAAAGGTGTTAAAGAATTAATCTTAATCGCACAAGATTTAACCTATTACGGACTCGATTTATATAAAAAACGGAATCTAGCAGAATTACTAGAAAACCTTGTAAAAGTTGAAGGCATTGAATGGATTCGCCTACATTATGCATTTCCAACGGGCTTTCCCATGGAAGTTCTCGAAGTAATGAAACGAGAAGAAAAAGTTTGTAATTATATAGATATTCCTTTGCAGCATATCGCTGATAATATTCTCAAGAGTATGCGTCGGGGTACAACCAAAGCAAAAACAACTAAACTTCTTCAAGATTTTAGAGTTGCTGTAACTAATATGGCTATTAGAACTACGCTTATTGTGGGTTACCCTGGAGAAACCGAAGAAGATTTCCAGACCTTAAAAAGTTGGGTGGCAGAAATGAGATTCGAACGCTTAGGTTGCTTTACATATAGTCATGAAGAAAACACTCATGCTTTTTCATTAGAAGATGATGTTCCTGAAGCCATTAAACAAGATCGCGCAAATGAAATAATGGAATTACAGTCCCAAATTTCATGGGAATTAAATCAAGAAAAAATAGGTAAGACCTTCCGATGCATTATCGACCGTAAAGAGGGAAATCACTTTATCGGGCGTACAGAATTTGATTCTCCCGATGTTGACAACGAAGTTTTAATTGATGCCACTAAACATTATTTAAAACATGGTGAATTCTATGACATTGAGATTACGGAAGCGGCAGACTTTGATTTATATGGGGAACCGAAACCATAACGAAACATCCCTACTACATACTAAATAGAGAAATATAGCCCTTGTAATGGCTTAAATAGAAAATAGACATTATACGTATTAATTCGTTATTTTAGAGGGGTTCAACTAAACTTTAAAACTAACATGTCTTTCGCTAAAATTTTCTATCACCTCGCACTACCTGGTTTTTTTATTTTGCATTGTCAAGCTCAGCATAATTTTAAAATTGAAATTCTTGATAATACTGCACTTAGTTTAATAGATGCCAATGCTGAAATAAAAGTTATCGGCGAAGGCTTTAATTGGACTGAGGGAACGCTTTACATCGAAGAAGGAGATTATCTTCTTTTTTCTGATATACCGAGTAACACCGTTTATAAAATAGATGCTAAAGGTGACAAATCGGTATTTTTACAACCATCTGGTTACTTAGGTCAAAATTCATACGGAGACGAACCGGGTTCCAATGGACTTTTACTTAATGAAAATAGAGAATTAATCTTATTACAACATGGTGAACGTCAAGTTGTAAAAATGAAAAGTGATTTAAATAATCCGAAGGCTGAATACACCGTTATAACCAATAACTATAAAGGTAAGCGCTTTAACAGCCCTAATGACGGCGTGTTTGATCGAGCTGGAAATTTGTATTTTACAGACCCTCCTTACGGACTGCCTAAAAAAATGGAAGATCCTGCAAAAGAATTAGATTTTCAAGGAGTATATTGTTTGTTACATTCTGGTGAATTATTATTGCTTGATAAATTATCGCGTCCTAACGGAATAACATTATCCCCTGACGAATCAAAATTATATGTTGCAGTTTCAGATCCTGAACATGCTGTTTGGTACCAATATGATGTAACAGACATTGGCACTGTTGCGAATAAAAAATTATTATATGATGTTACTCACTTAATAGGTAAAGAAGGACAACAAGGACTCCCTGATGGTATGAAAACCCATAGTTCAGGAAATCTTTTTGCAACTGGCCCTGGTGGGGTTTTTATTATAAATCCTAAAGGCAAACCTATTGCACGAATACATACTGGACAGGCAACAGCTAACTGTGCTTTTTCTTCGGATGAAAAACGTCTCTTCTTAGCAGCCGATGACTATGTTCTAGAAGTTACCCTTAAACAATTTTAAAATTATTTCTTGATTAACTACTATTGTCTTTGCTCCTGTATATACGAGGTTATTTCACCAACGGGCGCTGTCCATATTTCATTTTTTGAATCTTTGAGATAAGGCAACAACTTTTTAAGCATCGCAACTTCCGTTGTTTGAATGTTTTTATCGCCAATATCATGACCAGCAAGCACCAACCACAAATTGTTGGCCTTAGCATGATTGATTAATTCCATAATTTCGTCGAAGCTCTTTCCATCCATTTCTACTCCTGTAAGTTGGGACAAATCACAAAAAGCAGGATCATTCGGCACTTCGTCTAGCCAAGTTCTACCTGAACTAAATTGTTTTGCTACAACGGGCACATAACTCATGGTTTCTTCCCCCCTACCCACAAAAGTTTGTCCACATGGGTATGCAAAAACACTTGGTGCTACTCCGAGCATCTCTTCAACTTTTTTATTCGCTGCTTTCAACTCCTTATCCATTTGATCAATATTATATCCTTCTAAAGCTTCATTCCTTGCCCATAAAAAATTACCCGAGCATGGATGATTAAGCGAATGATTTCCTATTTCATGACCATTTTTAGCAGCCTGCTTCCATTTATCAATTTCCTCAACCATTAAAGAAGGCACCACATAAAAAGTAGCTTTTATACCATATTCATCCAATATTGGAGTTCCGGTAACAACCTGACTACTTCGACCATCATCCCAAGTTAAACTGATAGCCATTTTAGTATCTTCTGGCCAATTAAAAGAATCGGTTTCTTGGGCTAAGAAATAATTAGAACATAGTGTTAGGAGCAGCAGAATGTAAGATTTCATATTTGTTTTTTTATAGTTATGTGTTGTTAATTGATTAAATAGAAATTAACTTAACTAATATAAATTATATATTAATAGATTACGAATATACCATTGCAATTGAACAAATTGTTTTGTGAAAAAAGAAAGCCCCGCAACCTATTCTTAATAAATTTGTTCGGGACTTTAAAAAATTAATTAATAGGTTACTTGCCTAACATTAATAGCTCATTACATTTTATTTCGGTGATGTATCTTTTCTCACCTTCTTTAGATTCATAAGACCTATGTGTTAACTTTCCTTCTACTGCTACTTGTTTACCCTTAACTAAATAGTTCTCTACTATCTCCGCAGTTTTGCCCCAAGCAACCACATTATGCCATTGGGTATCCTCTACTTTTTCGCCTTGTGCATTTTTATAAGAATCACTTGTGGCTACCGAAAATTTAGCGAGTTTCGTTCCGCTTGATAAGTTTACTATTTCTGGGTCTTGCCCTAGATGTCCAATCAACTGTACTGAATTTTTAAGTGCGTTCATAATATTAGATTTAATGTTAAACAGTTAATACAACCAAGCCTCCTTGACTTGACACTGCAAACATATAACCATCAAATACTGTTATTCGGTTGTGAAATAATTACTTTCGTTTGTAAACGTTTGTAAACATTATAAAATGTATTTAATTCTCATTATTAGTAATTTGAAATAGTTTATACTTTTAATAAATTCAACGTAAATTTATATATGAAAACGTTTAGTTTGGCAAAATGAATAAATTAACAGTAGTCACTTTACACCTTATTCTTTCGCTATTATTTATTAAATCATTAAAAAGTCAATCTATATCTTTCGCGCAACCCATTGATATTAGCAATGGTGCTATTTCCGGTGTAAGTGCTTTAGACGTAGCAGATTTTAACAATGATGGACTTAATGATGTGGCTGTACTCGAAGGAGGCGTTCACGCAGAGGGTCGTTTTACCTTAGCATGGTTCGAACAAACCCAATCAAAGAGTTGGATTAGACACGATTTCAATATTCCGATTCAATTTGATGATTTTATCGGTTCTGCGAAATGTGGCGATGTAGATAATGATGGTGATATGGATTTAATATTTAGTAATGATGGACATGCTACTGGACCAGTAAATATATACCATCTTGAAAATCCAGGTGAACTTAAAATTAATGAACCTTGGAACTATAAATTAATTTCAAGCATAGAAGGTTTTCATGCTAATGATATGCGTTTGGCTGATATGGATAGTGATGGTAAGCTAGATGTAATTGTACGCCATAAAAATCCTGAAGCAGTAAAAATTATATTTCAAAACAAAAATAATAATTGGACCACAATTACGGCTTATGAAGGGCAAGCCGGCGAAGGTTTAGCCGTTGGTAATATTAATAATGATGAAATCATGGATATTTCTATGACCGGACATTGGCTTAAGGCTCCAAAAAATCCGAGAAAAGAAGCATATATCCGATTTACTATTGAATCACATTTTAAGGAAGTAAATAAAGCCACTAAAGAAGAACTTGGTGATATTAATAATGATGGCAGATTGGATGTTTTGCTCTCCCCTGCTGAGCATTTTAAAAAATATGGCGGTGATAATTACGACTTAGCTTGGTATGAAGGTCCAACAAATCTAGAAGAGTCCGATAAATGGAAAAAACACATTATAAAAAGCGATTACAACAAAGCCCATTGTGCTAAACTTGCAGACTTTGATAACGACGGTGATTTGGACATTCTTACGGCTATTGCTTGGGACAATCGAGAAATAATAATCTATATAAATGAAAAAGGTGAATTTAAAAATTCAGTTCAAATTGCAAATGGAAAAGGAATTTACTCTGGTGCTGTAGCAGATATGGATGGAGATGGCGATTTGGATGTTATTGGTGAAGATAAATATTCAAGTGATTCGAAACCTTATTATTTTGAAAATCTACTTATAAAACAATAGACACCTAAAAAAATTAATACACCTCCACATAAGACATAATCTCATTATAAATTTTAAAAACTTTTTTTAATGTAATTTAGTGGACTTCTAACCTGCTAAAAACACCAAAAATTCCACAATTAAAAAGCAATACGCTTATAAATCCAGCACGTAGCCCGATATTCTATGGTTATGTTATTTTAGTAATTGGTACTATAGGTATTTATTGTAGCATTCCAGGACAAACTATTGGAGTGTCTGTATTTACAGATCCCGTAAAAGACGCTCTAGGCCTCACAAGAAACCAATTTAGTAATGCCTATATGATTGGGACCATTGCAAGTTCATTACTAATAGGTCGCGCTGGTGTATGGTTTGATAAATACGGAGCAAGATTGGTTGCTTTTTTTGCTGCAATAGTTCTAGCTACAGCCCTCTTCTTATGCTCATGGTCTGTACGTATGAGCATATTCGTGAAAGAATTATTGAACCAAGACACCTGGCTTGTTCCTTTTACGATAATGACGTTACTTTTCTTTTTACTACGATTTGCAGGTCAGGGAGTATTAACAATGGCCTCCCGAAATGTAATTATGATATGGTTTGACAAAAATAGAGGAAAGGTTAATTCTTTTAGTAGCGTTGCCATTTCCTTTGGATTTTCATCCTCACCTTTATGGATAAATTACCTTATCGAAAATAATAGTTGGCAAAACGCATGGCAATTTCTTGGTTATGGCTTATTGGGCGCTAGCGTGCTAATTTATATATTCTTTAAAAATAAACCAGAAGAATTTGGACTACTACCAGATGGAGCAAAAGAAATTTCGGCGACTAACGAAAAGACTACTATCGCGCACAAACAATTTAGTTTAAAAGAAGCAACGGCCACCCGTGCATTTTGGATGTATGCGCTTATGCTATCGTTTAATAGTTTTTTTGTAACCGGTTTAACTTTTCATATTGTTTCTATTTTTAAAAGTGAAGGATTCCCTAAGGAGGAAGCTATAGCTATTTTTTTACCGGCATCAGTCGTTGCAGTATCAATTTCCACCATTGCGAATTTCTTGAGTGATTATTTACAATTACGCCTATACTTATACTTAATGATAAGTGGGGGCATAATTGCTTCCATAGGATTTCTATACCTACCTACTACACTAGGTATTCCTTTATTAATAATAGGATTTGGAATGATGAGTGGTTTTTTTGCCGTACTCAATACAATTGTATGGCCTAGATTTTACGGAAGAAATAACTTAGGAGCAATTACCGGTAAAGTAATGTCATTCTTGATTCTTGCAAGTGCTTTAGCACCTAGTATTTTTAGCCTCTGCTTTAGCACTTTTGGTTCCTATCAATTTTTGGGTTGGCTCGGTCTTGCTTTTCTAGTTTTTTTAGTTCTAGGGTCTTTAAAGGCACGAAATCCGCAATAAAGTGCAGGTGTGATTCATATCATAAATATAGTTTAAAGTATATTGCAAGAGCATCTAACAATTCCAACAATAGCCATTACAACACACGCCGTATGAAACTTATTATTGATCCAAGAGTTAAAGCAGTTTTTGAAAGCTATCCAGATTATGCTCAGCCAAAATTAAATCGAATTCGAGAATTAATTTTAGCAACCGCCTCTGAAATGGAAAACCTTCAATCGCTTGAAGAAACATTAAAGTGGGGCGAACCAAGCTATCTAACGAAACATGGTAGCACTATTCGTATGGACTGGAAAGCTAAAATTCCGGATCAATATGCAGTATATTTTAAATGCACATCTAAGCTTGTTCCAACATTTAAAACACTATATAATGACATCTTTTATTTTGAAGGTGATAGAGCGATAGTCTTTAAAATGAATGACGAGGTGCCTGAAAAAGAATTGAAAAATTGTATCACTATGGCCTTAACATACCATAAAATAAAACAATTACCATTACTCGGAGCCTAACAATTGTATTGACTTAAAAAAATTCTTGTAAATTTAATTGGACTAAATCACAATTAGATTATGAAAACTATGACTTGCAAACAATTAGGAGGTGCTTGCGAAATGGAATTTAAAGCCAATACCTTTGAAGAAATTGCTGAATTGAGTAAAAATCATGGCACTAAAATGTTTCAAGCTGGTGACACTGCTCATCTGGCAGCAATGGGCGCCATGAAAGATTTAATGCAAAAACCTGGTGCTATTCAGAAATGGTTTATGGGTAAAAAAGCTGAATTTGATGCACTATCAGATGACTAACTCAATTATTGCTTCTCAATTATTTTTCTAAAATGGCTTGAATATTGGGCTTAAAATAATTTGGACCTTTTAACACTTTACCATCTTCTCGATAAATTGGTTTTCCATCAGCACCCAACTTACTCATATTACTTCTTTGAATTTCTTCGAATACCTCTTCTATTTTATGTTGCATGCCATGTTCAAGTATAGTTCCGCATAGAATATATAACATATCACCAAGTGCATCCGCAACTTCCACCATGTCATTATTTTGTGCTGCCTCTAAATACTCTTTATTCTCTTCATCCATCAAATTAAAACGAAGCATTGTTTTGGATGCTCCCAAATCAGCCTTTTGCTCATTTGACACTCCTAAACCGAAAGATTTATGAAACAATTCTACGGCGGCAATTTTACTTTTCATATTCCTAGTTTTTGAATTAGCTTTGCGTAAAAATATGGAATATGTTCAGCACAGGACAAATCATTTTTGCAATACTTTTTATTATTGTTTTCGCAATTGCACTTGGTTACGCATATAAGGGTGATAGAAAGTTGCATACCAAAAATTACAAGGGAGTAAAGTGGATTGCCATTGCCTTTATTCTCTTTATTTGCACGCTTTACGCCCTAAAACATGTATTACGTTAAAATTTCACAACGTCTCTTTATTCCTACACCACAGAAAATGAGCATTTCACAACAATTCCATTTTATAGCCCTAATACCATACGAAAACATCCTAATTTTACGTTAAATTAGTAAAGGGCGAACAATGATTACTTTCTTTAGCATATTATTAGTACTAATCGCTATCAATGCGATTTTAATGATTTTTAGTTTAAACAGTGTAGATACTGCGGAGAAAAAACCTGAAAAGGATATTATAAACAACGTTATCTCAAAAGCGTACCGCGTAAATTTCACTTCTTCAAACGAAGCTTAAGACTTATAGAGCACATATTAATTTCCTCATTTTGTGTACTACAATCAAAAGTTCACAGCAACACTTTTATATTTAAATATTGTATTTTTCGCAAATGAAACAACTACTTCTTGTTTTTTTAGGCGGAGGCTTAGGTAGTGCATTGCGTTATGCAATTGCAAAATCATTCAACGGTTATTTCCAACATTTTTATTTAGGAACCTTTTTAGTGAATATAATAGGTTGCCTAATAATTGGATTTATACTGGGGCTTTCTGCTAAAAACAATTATGTTAATGAAAATTACACCCTATTACTAGCCACCGGATTTTGCGGAGGATTTACAACATTCTCCTCTTTCGCTTTTGAAAAGCATACATTAATAAGTGCTGGTGAATATTTAAACTTTTCTATTTATACCATATCCAGTATTGTTGTCGGCATTCTAGCCGTTGTACTAGGTTTATGGTTATCTAAATTAACATAAACTGTTGATCTTAAAATATTTGGATATATCAGTAGCTAAAGCTAGTTATATCAGCCTATTTCCTCTTTAACTTCAAAAAAGAGTCCTTGATTCCTAAATTTTTGCATTTCCTTAACTACCCCAATTTCGATATTTAAGATAATTTGAATTTTTTAAGACACACCCCTTAATTTTTTGGGGGGTATAATGAGATAATCATAAAAGTTACTCAAATACCCTTCATTTTTTAGGGTTATTTATACAAATCATACATATTTGCCACGAAATAACTGTTTATTTAACCAATGTGGCCATTAAAATGGTCCTTTAAAAACCTTTACTAGAAAATGAAACAGATTGAAGCAATTATTAGAAAATCCAAATTTGACGATGTCAAAAAGGCATTGCACCAAATTGAGGTAAACTTCTTCAGTTACTGGGATGTAACCGGAGTTGGAAATGAAAAACAAGGTCACGTATATCGTGGTATTTCTTACAGTACATCAGACATTCAACGTCGATATCTTTCGATTGTGGTGTCAGATGAATTTTATCAGAAAACGATTGACACTCTTTTGGAGGCATCATACACCGGCAATGTTGGGGATGGAAAGATTTTTGTTTCTGAAGTAGTAGAAGCATACAGAATACGAACAAAAGAAAGCGGCCATGCCGGTATTAACTAATTTTAAACTGACTAAACTCTTATAATTATGGACGCAGGATTATTTACAGCGAATAATGTATGGATGATGCTAGCAACAGCGCTAGTTTTTTTCATGCACACTGGATTTGCCTTTTTAGAAATAGGCTTAACTAGACAAAAGAATACTATTAACATACTTTTCAAAAACATCTTTATCATTACAGGTGGTTTATTACTTTATTACGCATGGGGTTTCAATATGATGTACCCAGGCTTTGAAGATGGTGACCCGGGAATCTTCGGATTTGCTGGTTTCGGAATTGGAGCTCCTGAAGGAGGAATGACTCCGGATTATGCAGATGGAGGATACACTTGGTGGACTGATTTCTTATTTCAAGGAATGTTCGCAGCTACAGCAGCAACAATTGTTTCTGGTGCCGTGGCAGAACGTATTAAAATTGGATCATTTATGATTTTCACCGTAATCTATGTAGGATTGGTTTACCCAATTGTAGGTGCATGGAAATGGGGCGGTGGATTTTTAGATTCATGGGGATTCTATGATTTTGCAGGTTCTACATTAGTACATTCGGTAGGTGGATGGGCTGCTTTAGTAGCTGTATCATTATTAGGTGCTAGAATTGGAAAATTTGGCGAAAACGGTGAGTCGAAAGCGATACCAGGTCACAATATTCCTTTAGCTACTGCTGGTGTATTAATCCTATGGTTAGGTTGGTTTGGATTCAACGGAGGATCAGTTCTTTCAGCAGATCCAGAATTAACTTCATTAGTTCTTGTTACTACAAGTTTAGCCGCTGCAGCTGGTGGTTTTGGAGCATTCTTCTTATCAACAGTATTATACAAAAACTTAGATTTAACTATGTTCTTAAACGGAATATTAGGTGGTCTTGTTGGTATTACTGCAGGTGCAGATTTAATGTCACCAAATGAAGCTATCGTTATCGGATTCATTGCCGGATTAATAATTGTAGGTGGTGTAGCATTAATTGATAAATTAAAATTAGATGATCCAGTTGGTGCAATTGCAGTACACTTAATTTGTGGTATTTGGGGAACACTAGCAGTTGGAATCTTTGGAGATTTAGCTGGTGGAGGTCAATTCATGACTCAATTATATGGTGTATTAATAGTAGGTGCATTCTGTGTAATTACATCACTAATTATTCTTGGAGCATTAAAAGCAATTCTTGGACTTAGAGTTTCTAAAGAAGAAGAAATTGAAGGACTTGATATTCATGAGCACGGTATGGATGCTTACCCTGATTTCACAAACGACTAATTATTACAACAAAGTATAACTCAAATTAAAAACGGAGCGTTTTGCAGAACGCTCCGTTAAATTAAAACTTTCAAAAATTAAACATCCTACGACATGTAGGCTCAATCAAACAATCGTCCTTTTTAACGGACAACTTAAATTTAAACATATGAAAGCTATTACAAATATAAAGTTCTTAAAAAATATATTTACTCTTGCACTCGCATTATGCGTTTCAACAGTAGCATTTGCCCAAGATGATGAAGAATCAAAACCAGCATTAGAATTTAGCGGTAGTGTTGATGCATACTATAGAACTGCTTTTAACGATGCAGGTTTAGCAACGACAGATCCTGGAACAGCATTTGCAAACCAAACAGGTTTTGCTTTAGGCATGGGAAACTTAATTGCTAGCTATGGTACTGATAAAGTAGGTGCTGTACTTGATTTAGTAGTAGGACCAAGAGGTGCTGGTGCAACTTTTAATACCGATATTATGGATGGTATTGTTAACCAAGCTTATGTTTACTGGAATGTTTCTGAAAGCACTACTTTAACCATGGGTCGTTTTAATACATTCTTAGGTTATGAAGTAATTGCTCCACAAGCAAACTTTAACTACAGTACTTCTTATTTATTCTCTAACGGACCTTTTTCACATATGGGTCTTAAAGCAGATTTTGCTTTATCTGATGATTTTAGCTTAATGGTTGGTATAATGAACCCTTGGGATACTAATGATATTAGTACAACTGGAGAATATTCTTTTGGTGCTCAGTTAGGTTTCTACGGACAATACTTAAATTTTTACTATGATAGTGGTAAAAATGGTGGTTTAGGTACAGAAATTGACTTCACTGGTGGATTCGATATATCTGACGCGTTCTTCTTAGGATTAAACGCTGCTTATGATACTAATAGTGATGCAGACACTGGATTCTACGGTGTTGCTCTTTACCCACAAATAGCTACTTCTGATGCTTTTTCTATCGGATTAAGAGGTGAATATTTTGCTGCAACTGTTAATGGTGGTGATGATTATGACGATGTTACTGCTATCACTTTAACAGGTAGCTACTCTCTTGAAAATTTCATTTTAAAGCCAGAATTAAGATTGGATAGCATGACAGACGGCTTCCTTGATAGTGATGGTGCCGCTTCTGATAGTTTAGCTGCATTCACTTTGGCTGCGATATACTCTTTCTAAAATAGTTGGTTGATTGTCTAGTTTGAGTTTTTAAGTAACCCCGATGTTTTTAGAGGTATTTACATCGGGGTTTTACTTTTTACCCTTTTTAAAATCCTTAACTCCTGCTACAATTCTAGTATCTAACGCATTTATACCGGGTACAATCGGACAAGAATACTTCTTATTATAAGCGCAATACGGATTATAAGCTCTATTAAAATCAATTGTTATTTCATTTGAAGAAGGTATTCTCATATCAATATAACGCCCCCCTCCATACGTTTCTTTAGTATTTGTGTTGTCAGTAAAAGGCAAGAACAAATAATCTTCAAACCCCTCTTTTTTCATCAACTCCTCATTTTGATATATTTCTAATTGATGATTCTTGCCATTAAGCACAAATGATACTATACCATACATTACTTCTTCAGATTTATCTCCAGTAGTTCTTGGCATCATAAATGGAATAGCCTCAGGCGTACGGGTAAATTTGGCTTTGACAATGTAATTTGTATCAGGCTCAAAAAAATCTAAACCCTCAAAATTCTTTCGAAATCTATCTGGTAATGGAGATGTTTCAGGATCTCTAAATTCTTCATTAAGCTCCTTTTGAAATTGAATAATCTCAGCCAACGCATCCGTTTGAGGCAAAATTTCTTGTTTTTCAGCTATATCATGGTATTTTTTACCTTGTTTACAACTTAATAATACTATTGCTAGACTAATGAAAACTAAATATTTTAAAAATTTCATATATAATATCTTAAAACCCAAAAATACAATATCTAGCGTATACTTAATTGGACTTTAAAAATCAGAAATATAAAGTACTATTGAAATCGTTGTTGATACCAATTATGAGAATACTTTAATTATAGTGGTGTAATAAAATGAAGCTTTACAATTTATTCCGGAATAATATCATACCGTGCTTCTTGCAAATATTCAGCGATAATAGCATTAAATTCAGGAGTTATTCTAAATAGTGTGGTATTTTCAATAGTATATAATTTCTCTTTATCTGTATACCCTTGTTTCAATAATTCTTCCAAGTAAAATAGCGCTGTATCGTAATCGTTCATTTTAGAATTATAAGAAATAACATTAATATAATTCTCGTATTCTTTTGGTGAAATAATGGTTTTAAGCATCCATAAAAAATTAAGAGCTTCCTCATCAGCCTCCTCTAATAATTGAATTAGATAAATATTATCTTCTATCAAGGCATTCAAATAGCCTTCTAATCGAACACCCATATTTCTTTCAAAAATATTTGTTCCTTTTCCATATTTAGAGAGCTCCTCCTTTTGATATGCCCACCACCCTAAGTTGTTATAATTGTAAGCAAGAATATCAGACTCTAAATAATAATCATAATCATCTTTTATTAAATTTTCTTTAAACATAGCTGCATTTTGACTTCGTTTAAATATCTTATAATCCCTACTTCTTCGTAAGGATTTTTGAGTAGCTTTTATCGTATCTAAATAACCATCTTCATTAAATACCCGAAGCATTTGATTTAATTTATGATCTGCCAATAATTTTTCATTATCGGTTAAAAGATTACTTACTTCTCCGAGGTTGCGTTTAAAAACTTCACTTTTAAAATCCTTATCATTAGGCTCCCCTTTCGCCATTGCTATTAATGTAAAATACTCTAAGGCCATTGAAAGGTATTCGGAACTAGGCCAATCATGCCCTCCTTCAAAGACCAGTAGTTGATTCGGAAATTTTAGCCGGTTCAATAACTTCTCGGAAGCAATCATATCCACATAATTAAAATCTTGATTTCCTACTACACCAATAAAATGAAACTGATTTTTATTAGACAACACCTCAGTATTTGCGATTGGAGAACCACAGGACAATACACCTTGTATATTCTTAATAAAAGTTGGTATTACAGAAGCCAATTTAGCACCTTGAGAAAAACCAGCAGTATAACTCCTTTCTTTACTAATAGGAAGTATCTCGAATACGGAATTAAACATCCGATTCGCAATTATTACATTTTTTGTAATAGATATACTATCTCTTATATCATTTGAAGCAGCCAAAACATATCCATTCTTCTCGGCGGCAGGTGCCATTAATTTTAATGCTCTTTTACCATTACCATCTATATCGAACACAAAAACGACCGGCCAGGTTTCATTTGCATTAAACTTTCTGGGTAGATATAATGAAAAGCTCTCGGGTATGGAATCATTCACTGGAATTGAATCTATAACAATACCTTTTTTCAAAACTAATTGCTGTCCTATAGATGAAAAAGAAATAGTGAATACAAGTAAGAATAAAATTTTCTTCATATAAATTAATTCATCAAAAATCTAGCCAAAATACTTTTTACTAATGAATAGACTTCAATTTAAATTTGAATCTAATAAGCTTAAAATTACTACTCCCCTATTTTTCCAATCTCTACTCCTTCTGAATAAGCTACTTTAACATTATTTCTATTAAATGCTTTTTTAATGGCACTATTGCTAGCAAAAGTAACATCCCAAAAATAATCTGGTAATACATATGGCCGTACCGTAAGTTGCACATTATGCGAATCAAAATTCTTAATTCCTATTTCAGGTTTTGGTTCTTCCAAAATATGGGGTATTCCAACTAGTGACTCCTGAATAATTTCCTGTACTCTTGGAAAACTCTCTTCATAAGGCATGGTTACTTCGAGCTCAAGACGAATCATGCCTTTTTCTGAAAAATTTGTTACTACAGAATCGGTAATTTTAGAATTAGGTATGATCAATATTTTATTTCCTGGCGTTAATACATCTGTACTAAAAATGCCTATTTCTTCAACTCTACCAAATTTATCTTCTACTTGAATCCAATCTGCAACTTTATAAGGTTTTAAAGTTAAAATTAAAATTCCTGATGCAAAATTACCCAAGCTACCTTGCAAAGCCATGCCTACTGCAAAACCCGCAGCAGCTAAAATCGCTACCAAACCTGTAAGATCAGCTCCCAACACAGTTGCAATAGCAAAAAGTACGGCACCCTTTAATATAATGCCAACTGTTGAAGATAAAAAAGGTCGTAGCGTTTCTGAGAATCCTGTGCGTTCAAGTGCCGTACCGACTATTTGAACTAACTTTTTTACAACCCTAAATCCAATCCATAAAATAAGACCAGCAATAATTATTCTTGGTAAATAAAAAATTGCTTTTTCTATACCTAATTGCAAATATTCATTCCCTTTTTCTAACCAATCCATAATTTAAATTAAATGATAATATAGCGCTATTACAAATAATCAGATTTCTTTTTCTAAACTTTCTATCGCTAACCTTTTTGAATAGGAGCCCGTGACACAACATCAGATAATACAATATGCGTACGAGTTTCACCATATTGAATGAGTTTATCAATAAATTTTTCAAGATGAAATTGATCTACAAAAACGACTTCCATAATAATATTTTCGTTTCCGGTAATTCTATAGCAGTTTATGACTTCCTTTAAAGAGTCTACCATTGCCAAAAACGGCTTTAATTTTCCCATAAAAGCACGTACTGTTATAATCGCTCTTAGTGCATGACCCGTTTTTGAATGCGATACTGCTGCATGGTAACCCGTTAGTATTTCAAGATCTTCTAATTTCTTTACTCTTTCAGCAACGGCAGGTGGCGTTAAACCAACCTTTCTCCCAATATTAGCAAAAGATTCTCGCGCATTTTTTTGAAGGCAATATAAGATTTTCCAATTCAAATCATCTATCTTATTATTCAAAGCTATTCTAGTTAAATAATTAATAATCGAAAGCTAAATTAATAAATTGCTTTCTAATACAAACATAACATATTGTTTTTGGCCGTAACTTTATATTGAAATTGCTATCCATTATGTCCTCACAAAATCTTAGAACCGTACCGGTTTATAGGAAATCTCTAGCGCTATGCGAAATGAGCAGAGAGATTGCCTCCTATGTTACACTCAATAAAGATTTATTGAAGTTGTATAAATCGAACAATTTTAGAGATATCATCGCTGATGCTATCTTAACCGATGCTATTTTAATTCCACAAAAGATTGAGATAGCCCAAAATACAAATTGTCGCAGGGAGCGATTGAGAACCACTAGCTACATAAGCATTATGCTTCGAAATATAAGTTCGTACTGCAATGGTCTAGAACATGATGGTGTTAAAGAAAAGGAATACCTGAACCTTCTTAGAGGTGAAGTAATTACTTTTCGAAGATCTTTTAAAAAATGGCGAAAGTCATTATTAAGTGACGACCAGCTCTAATAATTACTATTTTACTAGTAAATTATAAAATCATAAATACTTAATTTCTTCGTTTGATATTAATTATGTCATAATTTTGATTTGTAATTAATATTTAAATGAAAACTACAATTCTTATCCATTGTCCGGATCAATCTGGTATAATTTGCGCCGTAACTGGATTTATTCATGCACATGGCGGTAATATTATTTATTTAGATCAGCATGTGGACAAGCAATCCAATGTTTTTTTTATGCGATTAGAAAGTGATTTTTCTGAATCAACTTCTCTAGTAGAATTCGAAAAAGCATTTAATGAAGGATTAGCCAAAACATATACGATGGAATGGAGTCTTTATTCCGATGATGTGAAACCAAAAATGGCAATTTTTGTCTCTAAATATAATCACTGCCTATACGATTTATTAAGTAGGTATAAGTCTGGAGAATTAAATGTTGAAATTCCTTTTATCATTAGTAACCATACAGCATTAAGGGAAATTGCCGAACAGTTTGAAATAGATTTTCATCATATTGCTGTAACTGCACAAACAAAAGGCCAGGCCGAACAAGAACAATTAAGACTTTTAAAGGAACATCGCGTAGACTTTGTTGTTCTAGCACGCTATATGCAAATAGTAACCAATACACTTATAGAAGAATATCCTAATAAAATAATAAACATCCACCATTCGTTTCTACCAGCCTTTGCTGGTGCAAAACCGTATCACGCGGCTTTTGACAGAGGTGTAAAAATTATTGGAGCCACAAGTCATTATGTAACAGAAGATCTTGATGCGGGTCCAATAATTGAACAAGACGTGACAACAGTATCGCACACCCATAGTATTCAAGATTTTATCGCGAAAGGACGAGATCTCGAAAAAATAGTTTTATCAAGGGCTATTAAATTACATTTAAAGAGAAAGACAATGGTCTACAACAATAAAACTGTAATTTTTGCGTAACCTAAATATAAACCCCCGTATAAATAAGGTTAAAATGAAGAGAATTATAGTATTATTTGTTATTTCATTTCAGTTAGTCTCTTGTGGTGAATTACAACAAGTCATTAATCAATTGCCGCAAGAAGGACTCGGCAATACAGAAATTGCCAGTGGATTACGACAAGCTTTAGACTTTGGAATCGACAAGCAAGTAAGTAAATTGACCAAAACAGATGGTTTTTTTAAAAATGAGCTGGTAAAAATAATGCTCCCAGACGAACTACAGAAAGTGGATAAAACACTTCGCGATATTGGGTTGAGCAATTTAGCTGATGAAGGATTAAAAGTGCTTAACCGGGCTGCAGAAGATGCAGTTGGTGAAGCAACTCCTATTTTTATTGATGCTGTAAAAGGCATTAATTTTAACGATGCGAAAAATATATTAATGGGTGGAGACGGCGCTGCTACGCAATATTTAACTGGTGCAACAGAAACTGCACTATATAGCAAATTTAGTCCCGTAATTAAATCTTCTTTTGACAAAGTTGGTGCTGATGATATTTGGTCTACACTTATTAACAAATACAACAGTATTCCTTTAGTAAAAAAGGTAAATCCTAATCTCACTGATTATGTAACACAAGAAGCATTAAACGGAGTTTATAAAATGATTGCTATAGAAGAAAAAGAAATAAGAACAAAGGCATCTTCACGAACTACGGCATTATTGCAGAAAGTTTTTGCGCTTCAAGATAATTAGGTCATAAAGAATTGAAACTTTGATATTTAATTCTTAGAAGAATTTAATAACCGACAATATTTAACAAAATAGTCCGTTATTTATTAAAGAACATTGGCCAGCTGGCCTGATAAAAAATTATTTGAGTTAGTATTTTTTGAGTTAGTTAGTTAAAACCGGTGGGAGCACCGGTTTTTTTTGTTTAAAAGGATTTGATTTAAAGAAAAATCCTACTCCTCTATACTATGCGATTAATGTGAATCAGAAACGTATCCAATTACCATATTATTAAAAATTTGAGATTCTTCCACATTAACTACATGACCGCAATGCTCTATAAGTAGCAAGCTAGCCGAAGCAGATTTTTGCACTAGTTTTTTGACTGCTGGTAAAAAAAGGTAATCCTCCCCACCCATAACATATAAAGTTGGAATTTTTACTTCCTTATTCCTAAAAAAAGATAGCAAAGGATTTACCTCAGACGACAACTTAAACCACCTTAAAAATTCGTTTTGATATAATTTTTGAGCTTCTTTAATTAATATAGATCGAGATTCTTTGTGGTTACTATAAGGCATAATGGCAAAAAAGAACATTCTATACAACCATAAATGAGGTACAACAGATTTAAAAGTTTTACCAACACCCATCAATATTTTCCACCTAAAATTAAGATTCATTACCGCACCACCCAATACCATACTCTGCACACGATCTGGAAATTTCTCTGCTATATTACGAATCAAAATAGTTCCTAAGGAGATACCTACGAAATGTGACTTTTCGATTTTTTCAAAATCGATAACCTCAATAATATCATTGGTTAGCGAATCAAAAGTATAAGCATCGATTATAGTATCATCAAAATCGGGCTTTGATTCTCCATGTCCACGTAAATCTAATAAAAGCACATTAAAATGTTGTTTAAAAGCACGTAGTTGCTTAAACCAAACCGAAGAACTGCCTCCAGCCCCATGTACAAAAGTGACCCAAGTATCCGCAGTATTATGGCGATATATAGTATAATTAAGCATAGTGTTCTAGTCTATGAGTAAAAATGATAGCTGTGCAATGTATTAAAACTTTTAACATCATCGACGAAATGCATAATTTTTAATCAACAAAACATTCACTTATTGCACATACCATTATGTAAAGGTTAAAAAAATGTCAAATGAGCTAATTTTCCAATCTATATATCGATTAAATACATCTAAAATCTTGTTACGCCCGTATATTTACAAAGTATAATATTTAAGACTATGGAAAAGCAATATTGCAAAGTAGGTGCAATCACCCCAATGACGACCGGAGAACAAGCCATCGCATTATTAGAGTATCAATATCAATCTTTTAAGGAAAGAGCTTCATCTAACACAAACCTTAGCGAGTATTTTGAGCAAAAGGCAGTGAAGATTCAAAAGGTATTAGAAAAGTTAGTTTAATTTAGTTATTAAGATTCTTTAACTCAGTAGCCATTTCTTGCTGTAATTTTTCGGCATTCTTGGCAGCAGCTTCAGCGAAATCTAAACTATTAGATGCGTAAATAATTCCACGAGAAGAATTCACTAATAATCCTACGTCTTTATTCATTCCGTAACGACAGACTTCGAAGAGATTTCCACCCTGTGCTCCTATGCCCGGAACTAACAAAAAGCTATCGGGAATAATTTTTCGAATATCAGCAAGATAGCTGGCCTTAGTTGCACCCACTACATACATTAGGTTTTCACTATTTTGATATGTTTTAGAAACCTCTAATACATTTTTGTATAACTCCGTACCATTCACAATTTTGGTCTGAAAATCAAACGCCCCATCATTGGATGTAAGCGCTAGCAAGATGGTGTGCTTATCTTTAAAGGCTAGAAAAGGTTCTACAGAATCCCTACCCATATAAGGTGCTATTGTTATCGAATCAAATCCTAATTCATCAAAAAAGGCTTTGGCATACCTAGTGGAAGTATTTCCGATATCCCCCCTTTTTGCATCTGCAATTGTAAATATTTCAGGATGATTTTCATTTAAATATGTAATCGTTTTTTGCAATGCCACCCAACCTTTAATACCATATGCTTCATAAAAAGCGATATTAGGTTTATACGCTACACATAGGTGATGAGTCGCATCAATTATAGCCTTATTAAACGAGAAAATTGGATCCTCTTTTTGAAGCAAATGTTCTGGAATCTTCTCCAAATCGGTATCTAAGCCGATACATAGAAATGATTCTTTTTTATGAATTTGCTGTACTAATTGCTTGGTTGTCATTTGGCTTTGGTCTTCTTGTGTGCAGTAACAAGATTGTTTGCAATAAATTTATCCTCTTTCTCGACTGCACTCGAACAGACTAAAAAAATTGCTAACTATTAGAAAATTTCAGAGGCTTCTTTTAGCTTCTCTGTATTTTCAACAAGACTTAATTCATCAATAATTTTTTGAACATCACCATCTATAATATTCTGTAAATCGTATAGTGTTAGCCCAATACGGTGATCCGTAACTCTACCTTGTGGATAATTGTATGTTCTAATTTTAGCAGAACGATCACCACTACTTACTTGCGAATTTCTTTTGGCAGCATCTTCTTCTTGTTTTTTTGCTAATTCCAAATCGTATAATCTAGAACGCAATACACGAAATGCTTTGTCTTTATTTTTATGCTGCGATTTTTGATCTTGACACTGCGCTACCAATCCTGTAGGTATGTGCGTTAAACGTACAGCGGAATATGTAGTGTTCACCGATTGTCCACCTGGACCCGATGAACAGAAAAAATCTATTCGAACGTCTTTAGGATCAATCTGCACATCAAAATCTTCAGCCTCTGGCAACACCATAACTGTAGCTGCACTTGTATGTACCCTACCTTGTGTTTCCGTTTGCGGCACACGTTGAACACGGTGTACACCGGCCTCAAACTTTAAAGTTCCATAAACATCTGTTCCAGACACTTCAAACTGAATTTCCTTAAATCCACCACTTGTACCCTCACTTAAATCAATAACATTGGTTTTCCAACCTTTTGATTCACAGTACTTAGTATACATCCGAAATAAATCCCCAGCAAAAATACTAGCCTCATCTCCACCTGTACCTGCACGAATTTCCACAACCACATCTTTAGCATCTTCAGGGTCCTTTGGAATCAACATCAACTTTATTTCATCCTCAAGGTTCGGAATACTTTCTTTTGCCTCCTCCAGTTGCATCTTGGCCATTTCTACCATTTCTGGATCACTACCATCTGATATAATTTCCTCAGCTTCTTCTATATTATTTGTAAGCTCAATATAAATTTCACGCTTATCCATCAGATCCTTAAGATCCTTGTATTCTTTTGTTAATTGTACATAACGTTTTTGATCTGATATTACATCAGGTTGAATGATAAGGTCTGAAACCTCATCAAAACGTTGTTTAACTACATTTAATTTATCTATCATCTAGGGAGAAATGTTGGAATGCGAATTTACAATTTTTAGAAGTATTTCTAATACACGTATTTCAGATTATTTAATCTACAACAAATGTTGCACCTAAACTAACAATAAATGCATTAAGCCCTGTACTTCTATTATAATTAGCGAACCGCAAATCCACTGTCTTCAATCCAAAACGTAATAATTTGGTTCGCGTAAAAATATCGCGATACCTAAAACCTAGCCCGTATTGGTGCGACTTATATTTTGAAAGATCAAAATCTGAAGTATAAAATTCATAACTAGAGAGCGCTCCTTCCTTTTCGTAAAAATAATCTGCAGCTGTTTGATTGTAAAATCTATAGTTTGGATACAACGTAAACGAATCTGAAATTTTTATTGGAATTTCTAGACTAGCGGTATGTGAACTTAACCCCCAATCATCAGAATAAAATCTGTAATACGTTCGTAATACTACAAGGTCATTCATAAAGTAATTCAACCGTGCTCCTATTGGAATTTTCAATCTAGAATCTGGCAAGCGTTCAACATCATCTGCTAATTGAAATTCTTGGATATAAAAATCGGAAGTATCACCAAAATATACACGCTGAAACGGAGTACTTAGCAGGCCATTTTGTAGCACAACATCCATAAAGATAGACCCTTGCACTTTCTCACTTAAAATCTGCATAAGACCTAAGGATAAGGAATAGGAGTTCCTATTTTCTTTTTCAAATGCACTAAATTGATTGGTATAATTACCGTTCCCTGTTATCCTACTATCAAAAAAACCATCTCTTAATTCTGTAGGATATTGCGGATTCCACGTATCTAAATACACCTTTCCGCTAATAGAAAATTCGGTATTCTTTTCATTAAAAAAACGTGAATAACCCGCACCTAAACCCAATGAAAAATAATCGTACTCATTCGCGATATAGGCATTAACATTGTAGGTAGATTTTCTATCATCTGAGCTGTGCTGGTAGGTAGGATTAAAATGTGCTAAAACATCTTGCCTAGATGCACCAGAAGAAGCACTAAACGGACTTGCTGTTCTATTTATATCTCCATCAAATGGATTTATATTACTGGAAGATGCGGAGGTATAAGCCGATATACCAGCATCGATAGTGAGCACATCATCTTCATTTAATGGTAATTGCACCACAATACTTGATGTAGCATCTGATAATTCTTCTGTTCCCTCACCACCCGTTACTGCAGCGTTTTTTCCATCTTGATTATAATAACTAAAAAGCAAATCAACCTCCGCAGCATCTAACACCCGTTTTTTATAACCAGTAGAATCTTGCTGGGAAAATCCAACAAAAGAAAAAAGTAAACTGATAATTAGATATTTATTCAAGCATTCAATTTTAGTAATACGTATATTCGTTGAAATGGTTATTTGTTAATTTGTTCGTTTTATATTCAAAACGGCGAATCGAATCAAAAAAGTTATTTAATTACATCCACATCCGCCACCAGACCGTCCTCCATTCGCTCCTGAAGCACCTTCCCTGTATATCTGAAAATTAGTTTCAAAGCGCTCAGTGTTTTTTGCAGATAATTGCATCTCCTCATCATTTACATACACCTTTTCATATTCCTTTACCACAGCACATGATGTAAATGAAATCGCTAAAACAACTAAAAGAATAAAATTTTTCATCTAATTTATTTTTCAAAGATTTAATTACCCGTGCTTTCAAACATAACACCATCACTCTTAAACATCTTATTCTTATCATCAACAATGATAACTTCGGTTTCTGCAAGTTGATTAATTAATGAAAGCCCAGTATCTACACCCATTATATATACCGCTGTTGCAAGTGCATCACATAATTCAGCATCTTTTGCAAAAATGGAAACACTATTAATACCACTTGATGGATAACCCGTTCTAGGATCTATGATATGCGAATATCGTTTTCCATTGAAGGTTACATATTTCTCATAATTTCCTGATGTAGCAACTGAAGATTCCACAATGGGCAACCAAGAAAAAATTCGATCTTTATTTAATGGATTTGCAATACCAATCAACCATTTTTCACCACTAGCTTTGGTACCCCAAGTAGTTAAATCGCCACCAGCATTTATTAAACCGGCAATTACTTGTTTAGACATTAATAAACTTTTGGCTTTATCTGCAGCATAACCTTTACCCATGGCTCCGAACGAAATTTTCATTCCTTTTTGCTCTAGAAATACGGTCTTAGCATCTTTATCTAATATAATTTTCTCATATCCAATTTTTGATATAGACTTCTTAATTTCTTCTGGAGTTGGTAAATCTTCCATGCTGCCATCAAACTTCCAAACTTTGTCTAAAGAAGAATAAGAAATATCAAAAGCTCCATCGGTAATATTAGACACCTGCTTTGCTCTTTCGATTAAATTGATGAGCTCAGAACTTACTTTTACCGGTTTTATCCCAGCATTTTTATTTATAAGTGATGTTTCTGAATCAGGATTCCAAGCCGAAATTAAATTTTCGATACGTGTTATTTCCGCAATTGCTTCTTCAATGTTTATGTATCCTAATTCTTCATTGGTAGAAACTACGGTAATCTCAAACCTACTACCCATCAGTTTTAGCGTCTTATGTGAAGAAACATATTTTTGTTGACTATAAGCCGATAAACAAAAAAAGCACAATAAAAATGTTGTTATATATCTCACTTTATGAAGGAATTTAAGTGTGAGACATATTCATTTGGCGCCAGCTTTTTATACCCCGTTTTGCCGAGTATTTTTTCATCTTTATTGAGCACAACTACTAGCGGAAAGTGCCCATTGGGATTGTACAAATCTGCTAGCTTCTTATTCTGCTTTTCTAAATCTTTTGCCAGTTTGTTACTTTTTTTCCTCGGAAAATCTGCACGATAAAGAATGTAATTTTCTTGGGCATAGTTGTCAAAAATATCCGACTGCCATATGTCCTTATCTAACTTTATACATGGAGCACACCAATCTGATCCAGAAAAAACCAATACTATTGGCTTATTTTCAACTTTCGCACTGGAAAGCGCTGAAGTGTAAGTGTCTTTCCATTCTTGACTAAACCCATTTAAAGAATAAAGGAATAGAATAAAAAAAGTAAAAAAATTAAATTTCATAAAGTGTTCTTCTCGTTAACTACTATGAACTTACTCGAAAATTCGAAGTATTCCATCCGATTCTACAACCATATATACTTTTAATGCTTTTGCTGGCGTAGCATCTACAGAATTTAATGGTGTACCATCTTGCTCGAACCGAGAACCATGAACATCACAATAAAAAATTCCTCCATCTACATTTTGAAAACGTACTTGATCATACCCTTGGTGACTACAAATTTGACTCGCCGCTATATACTCCCCTTCCAAGTTTTTAGCTATTACCACGTCATTTTTTAGAATAAATCCGCCATTGCTCGACAAACTTGCTGCTTCGTTTGAACTTAAATCTACCGTGAAATCAACATTATCTGGCACCTCTTTTACTTCGCCCTCTACAGTAGAATCACCATCATCATTACTAGAACATCCTTGAACACAAGGAAAAGTTAATGCGAAGGCCGCACCAGCGCCAATACTTCTTAAAAATTCTTTTCTTTTCATAGCTTTATGGGGTATATACTAAGAAAACGTTCGAATCACTGTATTCGTATGCTTTAATACGTAAAGGCGCCGTGTTCGCTGGTGATTGTAAGTTTTTTAGTCGAAGATTCTTCAACCCTACCAATAATTTGAGCATCTACGCCAAAACTATTCGAAATTTGAATTAAATCTTCAGCTACTTGCGGACTAACATATAATTCCATGCGATGTCCACAATTAAATACCTGATACATCTCTTTCCAATCGGTATTCGATTGCTCTTGAATCAGTTTAAATAAAGGAGGCACAGGAAATAAATTATCCTTAACAATGTGAAGATTGTCTACAAAATGTAAAATCTTAGTTTGGGCACCTCCACTACAGTGTACCATTCCATGAATATCCTTCGATGAATACTTCGCTAAAATGTTTTTAATAATTGGCGCATAAGTTCTAGTGGGTGAAAGCACCAATTTACCAGCATCTATTGGCGAATTTTCTACAGCATCTGTTAATTTCACTCCTCCTGAATACACTAAATCTTCAGGTACTGATGCATCAAAACTTTCTGGGTATTTTTCTGCTAAATACTTCGAAAAAACATCATGTCGTGCAGATGTTAGGCCATTACTCCCCATTCCACCATTATATTCCTTTTCATACTTGGCTTGTCCAAAAGATGCTAAGCCAACAATTACATCACCAGCTATGATATTCGCATTATCTATTACATCCGCTCGTTTTAAACGAGCAGTAACCGTAGAATCCACAATTATTGTTCGTACCAAATCTCCTACATCAGCAGTTTCGCCGCCTGTAGAATGTATAGTCATTCCATGCTCAGCAAGATCAGCAATCAATTCTTCAGTGCCATTAATTATAACCGAAAGCACCTCACCTGGTATTTTATTTTTATTTCTGCCTATAGTAGATGACAACATAATATTATCCACTGCACCCACACAAATTAGATCATCAATATTCATGATTAAAGCATCTTGCGCGATACCCTTCCACACAGAAACATCACCGGTTTCTTTCCAATACATATATGCAAGTGAAGATTTTGTACCCGCACCATCAGCATGCATTACCAAACAATAATCCTCATCGTTCGTTAAATAGTCAGGTACAATTTTACAGAAGGCTTTAGGGAACAAACCTTTATCTATATTTTTAATGGCATTATGCACATCTTCTTTTGAGGCTGAAACTCCTCGTTGATTATACCTTTCGCTAGTTGAAGAACTCATGTATTCGTATTTGTGGCAAAAATAGTGGAAACCTATAAATAATGGATTCGTTGAAAAGCGAATAATTTAAAAAGTTATTAGGGTATTATAACAGCTATAAAAAAGAAAGCCACCTACTTTCACTAGAAATTGGTGACTCCTCTTCAAGGTTGGTTGATAATATTATTCCCAGTTAGGCATAAAGGCATTTGTAAATAATGGTTTCTTTTTATCGACACCATCATTTTCCTCAGTTTTATAAATTCTTCTTTCAGAAACACCATCGTTAGAGGTATTCACAAAAATAATTGAACCGTCATCTGGTGAATATTTTGCATCTAAATCATTGGTTCCAGAAGCTTTATCTGTTTCAATTTCTGTTGTGGTATTTGACGATAAATCATATTCAAATATTCTAGAATCTAATTGTCTATATGCAGTATTTTCAGCTTCCGACATATCTCTCGTGTACAACACTTTAGATCCGTCTGCAGAGAAATCCAATCCTCCCAAAGCACCAGATTCTCCAGAAATAACAACCTCAACCTCAGTGTCTGTTGCTACATTTACAACCGCTATTTTAGCGTTATAACCATCGATGTTATTGGTTTTAATTACTACTAAATTATTCGTTGGATTTACTGCAACCTCAGAAATAAAAACACTTCCTGCATGATATACTTCTTCGATACCAGAACCATCTATATTAATTGAATATAATTTATTGAAGTTTGAATAATATAATTTAGCCCCATTATTATACCAAGTAAATTCTATTTCATCTTGTCTAAAGCCAGCAACAGGTATGGCGCTGGTAATTTGCTTTAAATCGGTACCGTTAATATTCATGGTAAATATGTGCGTTTCAGCGCCAACAGTTCTTAAAAAAGCAATCTTGTTTACTGTTGTGTTTTTTATAGGTCTATAACTATTTAAACTAACACTTGTTAATTGCACTTCATTTTGATCTAGTTCGGCATCCGTTTCCCCAATAGGATTCGATCCAGAAAAAATAACATTATTTCCATCTATATCTCGTACATATAAAAACCGATTTGCATCAATAGCCGAGGTGACAAACCCTCCCAAATCACTTTTTACAATATCATTTACACCATCATCTGCAGAGATTTGCCATATGTAATTATTACCTACAGCCAAATTCTCAACGAGAAATGTAGTGTCTTTAATTTCGGTATAAGTGGTTACCTCACTCGTAGAGCCATTTCTCAATTCTAGCGAATAATTAATTTCGTCGTCATCGTTTTGAGATGAGGACCATGTAAATTGCACTTGAGTACTAATATCTTCCGCTCCATCTTCTGGAAATTTTAACGTAGAAGCTAAGGGTGCTATATTATTAGCATCATCGGTATTTAGTTCAAAAACAACATTTGTTGTCTTGCCTTCTATTATATTAACAGCTTCAAATCCAGTTTGATATTCTGTTAACTCCGCCTGAAAAGAGTATTCCCCTATCTGAATATTTTCAATTGTAAAATTACCCTGATCATCTGTAAATACGGTAGTTGACACCGGTGATGAGGAAATTTTCACGTTAGTTAAAGGCATATTTTCACCATTGGTAACTACTTTTCCGGTTAAGGTACCAAATACATTTTCATCAATAGGCTCTTCTGAACAAGATGTTATTAGGAACACCATGCATACAGCCAAAAAATAGTTTAGAATATAATTTTTCATTTTTAATTTTTTAGCGATGAATTAACGTTTATTAGGTATCATAAATTCTGAAGGTGCGCGTTGATCTATAGTTTCAATCGCTTGCGGTTCCGCTTTTTTCAATTTATTTCTACCACCGAACTTATATTTGAGACCTAGACCAAAATTGTAATAGTAGTCATCCCTTTTTCCATTGACAACTCCATCCAATTCATCAGAAAAAGTAAAATTGCTTTCTGCAAAAAGACGAACGTCAATTCGTTTCGATGCCTTATAATTTAATCCTGCCCCAGCTTGAACTTTAGGTGCCGTAATTTGTGTTGGTTTAGTTTCATCAACATGTCTGATATCGAAAATTACGCCTCCGCCACCATATATATAAGGCGAAAAATTATCATAAGGCAATAAATTCAATTCAAGATTTAATTGAGCAGCCATATGCTCTCTTTCAAAAGAACTACCACCCTTAAAATTTAAATAATCGACATTTAGGGCGAGACTAAATTTCGGACTTAGTGTTCTCAGATATCCAAAATTATAGCCTGCCGCAAATGTTTTATTTCCTAAATCTCCATTTAATACAGATGCAGTACCGTTTACAGTAATCGCATTTTTCGATTCTTCAGTATCTTGTACTCTATCATACAGTAATTGAGATTCTTCAAATTCTTTTTGAGCTTTATAAGCATCCATCAACCTCTTATTAGTTAAACCGCCATCTTTTGAGGTCCAAAGTCCAGCTTCTATCCCTTCAATTATTAAAGCTTCCAATGCTTTTTCAATCGCATCTTTCATAGCCAATTGTACTGGTTCATTTTTAGTAAACCCTGTTTCCGCTTCTAACAGCCTTTGAAAACTTACATACCGAAACAAACTCGCATCAACCGATTGCGATAAAATGGTTTTCGACACATAAACTGTTTTCAATATCTTACCATTACTGGTTGATACTGCTCTTAAGTAAATTGAAATTCTATCTTGGCGATATTTTGTAGATGCCCCTGCTCCAAAATAACGAGCTCCTGCTCCACCTGTAATTATATTGGTATCGTACGAAACGATACCTCCTTCTAAAAGGATACCGGCATATAGTAACGGTGGTAAATTAGGTTGAGGCGAATTGGTACTGCGGCCGAACTCTTCTCTTGTAGAGCGAATAATGTTACGTTCGTTTAATAAATTACCTAGATTTTCTCTTTCTATGGGTGTAAACCATTTAGAATCTTCTAAGGCTTGAATCAACATTGTTGTAGCACCTTGCGAAACCGCTGTACTAAATGTACTTCCTCCTTCTTGCGCTTTATATTGACCCGTTTGATCTTTAAAATTATAAACACCTACAACAAGCTCTTGATATGGTTCTGGCAAATCTCTTAAGACCTGCGTTTTTGAGGTCAACTCCCCTATTCTAGCGTCTTGTGGCGTGTAGGGCTGATTAAAATAAGCTCCACACCCTGTTAAAAACAGCGCAAGAAAAGGTATTAAAATACTTAATATTCTTTGAAACATGGGGCGCATTTATATTAGTTTGGGACGATAATTTGAGTCTGTTCTCCGGTGATAGTATCCAGTATATTTATGACGAGACCTTCACCAGATTCAAAAATTTCTAAGGCTAAATCACCTACATTAAAAGAACCTTCTTCAAGCTCTTCTCCAAGTTGAGAGCTAAATACGTTTCGCGATAGACTACTTAATAACTGACTATTTAAATTTTCTTGAAAACGTTCTAATTCTGTTTGTTCTTCATTAGCAATAGCAGGATCCGTGAAAGAATTCTGCGACTCTGCAGAGCTCAACAACCATTGATAATTAAAAGTATTACCACCAAATGCAGGATTCACTGGGGTATAAACCATTTGTTGTCCAAAATTGTAACTGGTAACTAGGAATGCCACCACAAAGAAAAATCGTTTCATAGGTTCATAATTAATATCGTGTAATCTGTTCTTTATTTGCTTTTAATCGCTGTAAATAAGTATTCACGCGGTAAATTGAGTTATCTGCCATCGACTTTAAATACTGGGTTCTCGGGTTAACAAAAAACTGGACCACTACTTCATCTTCAACGAGAATGTTTATTTGAGTGTTACTTCCTATTGCTAAGCGTTCTTCTATTTTTACAATCTTATCAGCATTAATATTATTACTCAAATACAACGAATAAAACATATCGTAAAAATCATTTCCGGCCTTAGTTTTGGTATCTTCAATTACTACCCCTTTTAAGACAAAACCATCTTCTTTAGATTCTTTTACATCCTTATTTATTTCAGGTTTTGCAAAATTTTTCACCTCATCCTCTTCACCTTCAATTCCGTTAAGTACTTTACGATCTTTGCCTACTACTTTATCATTTTCATACACTAATAATAGAATTATAGTTCGGTCGTCATCATTTACGTTAATACTTGTATTTGATAGGTTCTTTTTAGCACCAGGTGCCAAAACAAAGCGTCCTTCCTGTTTATTGGTATTGCTATTGTTACCCGATTTAATTACTGATAATACATAGCGTAAACTTTTGTTTATTTGCGTTTTATTATGGGCCGAACCCGTAATATTTATAATGCTATTATCTTGAATTTCTAGATCAACAGCTGCTGAAACATCCTTATTATATATTTGCGAATATGACACCATTGGATGGCATAACAAGCAAATAATAACTATAAATGAATATTTCATTTTTATCTTTTTTTAATCAATTGAAATTGCGAATGGTTATCGATTTCGCGTTTCCCTGAAGGTTCAATTGTATTTTATCTGTTAATGAATTACTACCGAATATCACTACATTTTGTTCATTTCCATTTTGTATAATATTTCGCTCCAGATTTAAACTTGGGGAATTTCCGTATTCCAATAAAAAATTATTGTTCCCGTTTTGCAGTACGTTTGTGCTGAATGTTTTTGCGGCTACGTCAATATCCGCATTGTTCGCATTTCCATTTTGCACCAAACTAATGGTACTATAATCCGATTTGGATTGGACTAATGAACTATTATTTGATCCTATTTGTTGAATGTACACCGAATTGGAAGCTGCTTGTGGTACATTTGATTGAACTTGTGTAACCGATTGTAAGTTTTCAAGTCCTACATCACCAACTAATGAAGTGCCAACATCTTCAGCAACTTCTATTTGAGCATATACTACTTTAAAGCCTACAAACAGTAAGGCCATAAGCACATATTTTAATTTGATTTGATGAACACGCATAGTTTTGGTTCGTTTGATGTGATTAAATTTCGTAAACAATCTGACCTTTTTAAAAAATAATGGTTCAACGTGCCAGTTAATCGCTTACTTGCTATTTGTCAACACTTTAACAGCTGTATTAAAGTGATAATCTAATAAATGGGATGACGATATTATCGCCATCCCATTAATACTTCAAAATTTAAAAGGGAATTAGTTTTGAATTACATTGGCCGTATTATTAGAACCAACTTGCATTACATCACTATCTTGAAATGAACCAGATTGATTTACAAAAGCTCTATTATTATTACCACCAGATTGGTTAACTAAACTTAAGTGACCAAAGCCATCTTGTGTAACCCGTGCTACGCCATGGTTACCATCTTGTACAATATCACTAACGTTTAATTCACCTGTTTGATTTAAAACAGCTGTGTTATTATTACCTGATTGGTTGATACCACTAACATTTAAAGTCAAAATACCTCCACCAGACTGAGTTGCTCTAGCTGTATTACCGCTACCGCCTTGCATTATATTGCTAACGTTTGTTCCTGTTTGCTCAACTACAGCGGTATTGTTATTAAGAATTTGATCAATATTACTAATATTACCATTCGTTTGTGTTACTCTGGCCGTATTATTATTTCCTTCTTGATTAATTGTACTAAAGTTAAGATCTGTTTGATCTACTTTAGCTTTATTGCCATTTCCAGATTGATCAATATCACTAATGTTACCAGCAACAAAAAGTAAATTTGCACCATCTTGAGTTACATTAGCATTATTATTACTACCTGATTGGTTTATGTAGCTTTCATCCCAGACTCCAGCTGTTTGAGTAACACGTGCTGTATTACCATTACCTCCTAATTCCTGTTCTATCATACTATAGTTATTACGATTTGCTTGACTAACTACAGCTGTACTATTCGTACCCTCTTGCAAAATGTCACTATCTGAATTTCTCCCTGCCTGATCTACTCTAGCCGTATTACTATCGCCCGTTTGATCAATATCACTATCTGCGTTCCTTCCTTCTTGCGCAACTCTAGCAGTATTGCCATTACCAGATTGATTAATATCACTCAAAGAGCTATTACCATCTTGGAAACTATTGGCTACGTTATTATTCCCACTTTGATCAATAAATATCTCTCCAGTATTATTAGCGTTCCATTGCTCAGTAATCGCCCTATTCCCATCACCCGATTGATTGATTGTAGTAAGATCAAAAGAACCATCTTGATCAATTTTTGCAAAGTTGTTATTACCGGTAACATCTATAGTTGCCATATTTTCCTCTGCAGTAAAGTGTTGACGGATTTCAGCATAATTACCATTCGCATTACCCGTTCCTCCTTCGTCACCAATCTTTATATAAGCTTCATTATTATCACCTACCTGCTCAGTCCATGTTGTATTTCCATTTCCGTAAATATCAACCCCTCGTGGAGCAGCAGAAAACTCAGCTCCTGGATGCAAATTGTTATTATTTGAACCTTTTTGATCCATTTTAACCTTGTTTCTGTCCCCAGCTACATAAATAACAGCATTATTATTCTCACCTGATGCTAATTGATTAACCGTAACTTTATTACCATCTGAACCTCCATTACCAGCAATCTGAATTACAGAATTCTGATCACTATCTTCTTGAGTAACATTTGTTTTATTGTTGTTTCCATAAACTCTAACAACCGATCTGTGATCATCAGCTGTTTGCGTAACATTACCGGTATTTCCACTGCCATTTTGGCTAACGCTACTTGTACTTTGAGCACTTACATAGACACCCATTGATAGCGCGATTGCGCCTAAAATCATTTTTTTGTTCATAATACTAATGGTTTAAAGGTTATAAATTAATTGTGTTACTATTCTAATTAATTGAAATTCAGCACTTAACAAATAGCTAAATGTTGTTTAAACCAAGGCATACGAAAGCGTCATTCTTAAGATATGTGGGGTATCGAAAAAAATTGTTTACTACTAAAATGTCGGGGGAATGAAACGATAAATCATTTCAAAAAAATTGCATTACGAGGAAATTATTAATGCAATATTATGAGTCACTAAACTAGAGCTATTTTAACATTTCAAATTTAATTTATCGTTGAAATGCACATTGTTTTCGTCAAACGGTAAAAATGTCTGCTAAAAAATGTTAAATCGTTATTTTTAGTATGCAAATTTTATCATATCGTCAGTTGTAATCTTACAAAAAAAGTCAGAATTATAATAACATATTGGTTATCAATAATTTAACCAAAAAGACAAAGTAAGGGCATCATCCATGTTAGTACTATTTCACACAAACTAATGGCTTCCAAAATACTTAGCAGAAGATTATATACAGCGGTTCTATACTATGTAAACAATAAATAAATTACTAGAAAAATAAGGGAAGTGTTGACAAATTTAAAACTTACCATAAATTCCGGCACCTAAAACTGCTCGCCGTGGTACATTATTACCGGAAATGGCACCGGTGTAATTCGCAAGAACTCCAAAATTATCTGTTGCTTCAAAAATCAGCTTAAATCCATATGCGACATACTCTTGGTCATTTACATAAAACCCAGTCACCAAATTAGAGGCTGGTAAAACAACGTCTCCGTTGTTAAAGGAAGTTGAGGAATTTAAAAATCCAATCGTCCATAAGCGCTTTAGAGGTTGGGCTCCCAACTCGGCATCAAAAACAAAACTAGAACTGTAATCGTTAAAACGAATGTCAACTCCTGTAGACCCTTGTGCATAAAAAGGACCAAAACTTCTTCCAACATTAATTTTCGGTGAAACCGTATAAGTATCATAACCACTTCGCAATCCTGAATATTCAAAAAACTTGCCCGAATTTAGTCCAAGATTCAATTGAGCTGCTACAGCCCAGGTGCCTTTGTGTAATTGTTGTTTTACACCAATGGTAATATTACCCAATGCGGTTTCGGAACCTTCTATTGTAATCGGAGTAGCATTTGCATCCACCAATCCTTCAGCTTTTATCATGCGAATGGGCAGACTTAGCACCACAGTGGTTTTATCGCTTAGCCCATACTCCGAGTATATTTGAATTGTATTATCGGTTAACTTTCTTTCCGACTGATACCCGGGATCACCATAAATGCCGGAATACCCGCTAATACTATAATAGGATAACTGCGTATACACTTCGTTTTTAGATTTCGTCCATGCCCCTTGAGAAAACAAAGCGACACTAAAAAGCAATGCAAATAATACGGTGAACTTTTTCATACAATCAATATTTATGAATTGCTTAGTGTTATAAATAACTTAAAACTTACAGCAATTTCGAAGAAAACCACCAATATTCGATAAACGTATAGGTGCTTTAATTGGTAAATAACAATTCTTGATACTTTGCTAAGGGCCACAAACGGTCATCTAATATTCGTTCCAAGCGATCTGAATGATACCGAATTTTTTCAAAATATGGTTTTACCGTTTCGCAATAAGCTATCGCCTTTTTATTAGAATCGGTTATGGTATTGGCATCTTTTCTAGCTTTAGTCATGGCATCACATTCTTTCTTTAATTCCGAAATATGAGCTATAAGGTCTTCTAAAATAATGTGCTGTGTCTCCGTCATTTTTTTATAATCCGCGCCATAGATATTTTTTAATCCTGAAATATTTGCCACAACCTTAGTTTGATATTCCAAGCATGATGGTAAAACATGATTATTTACCAACTCATTAAGTACTCTACCCTCAATTTGATTGTTTAAAATATAAGCCTCTAAATCAACTTCTTGCCGCGCTCTTAGCTCAACTTCACTCAGCACCTTCATACTGTCAAAAAGTTCAATACTCTCTTTAGCAGTCATTACTGCTAATGCTTCTGGTGTATTTTTATTATTGCTTAGCTTTCGTTTTTTCGCTTCCTTTTCCCAATCAATACTATAGCCATCCCCATCAAAACGAATTCTTTTCGAGGTTTTAATATATTCACGTAATACATTAAAAACTGCTTCATCCTTTTTAAGATTCTTACCATCGACCAGAAGATCAACTTCCTTTTTAAATTCTCTAAGTTGCTTGGCGACTATGGTATTTAAAACGGTCATCGGTTTTGCACAATTGGTGGTTGACCCTACGCCACGCATTTCAAATTTATTTCCAGTAAAAGCAAATGCCGAGGTTCTGTTGCGGTCGGTATTGTCCAATAATATTTCAGGAATTTTCCCTACAACGTTTAATTTTAATTCCGTTTTTTCTTCCGGTGATAATTTTCCTTTGGATACCCCTTCTAATTCATCCAATACATTGCTCAATTGCTTCCCAATAAAAATTGAAATAATTGTCGGGGGCGCCTCACCACCACCTAATCGATGGTCGTTACTTGCTGAAGCAATAGACGAACGCAATAATTCTTCGTAAGTATCTACAGCTTTAATCGTATTAACAAAAAAGGTGAGAAACTGTAAATTCTTCATTGGCGTAGAACCCGGACGTAATAAATTCACCCCTGTATCTGTTGCTAATGACCAATTGTTATGTTTACCAGATCCATTTACACCTGCAAATGGTTTCTCATGAAAGAGCACTTTAAAATTATGGCGATCTGCAATCTTATCCATCACATCCATCAAAAGCAAATTGTGATCAACTGCCAAATTCGCTTCCTCAAAAACAGGTGCCAATTCAAATTGATTGGGGGCAACTTCATTATGTCTTGTCTTTACAGGAATTCCTAATTTGGTACATTCAATTTCCAAATCCATTATAAAGTTTAATGCTCTCGATGGAATTACTCCAAAGTAGTGGTCATCTAACTGTTGTCCTTTGGCAGCTAAATTTCCAACTAGCGTTCTCCCGGTTAACATTACATCTGGTCTCGAGTTCGCTAGGGCTTTATCAATTAAAAAGAACTCTTGTTCCCAACCTAAAGTTGCATTTACCTTTGCAACAGTTTTATCAAAATATTTCGCCACAGCCGTAGCAGCATCATCTACGGCATTTAGTGCTCGTAATAATGGTGCTTTATTATCTAATGCCTCCCCAGTATACGCCACAAAAATTGTAGGTATGCATAGCGTAGTTCCATAAATAAAAGCTGGTGAAGTAGGATCCCATGCTGTATAACCTCTAGCTTCAAAAGTATTTCGAATGCCTCCGTTGGGAAAGCTGGATGCATCTGGTTCTTGTTGCACCAATTGTCCACCTCCAAATTTCTCTAGGGCTCTTCCGTCATCTAATAAATCGAAAAAAGCATCGTGCTTTTCTGCTGTAGTTCCTGTTAAAGGTTGAAACCAATGTGTATAATGTGTAGCTCCTTTTCCAATTGCCCAACCTTTCATTGCTTCCGCGACTTGATCTGCAATTTTGCGATCAATTTTAGATCCTGAAAAAATTGCACCTTTTACGCTTTCGAACGCTTCCTTAGTAAGGTGTTGCAACATGCGTTCTTCATTAAAAACATTTTGCGCATAAAGTTCTGAACGTCTGCCAGTTTCTTCAATCGTAACCGGCTTTCTATTTCTACTTTCTAAAACGGCCTGAAATCGTAATTTCGACATATCACAATAATTTGAGCGGACAAAAGTACCTATTATGCATTTTATAAAAAAAAGATAAACTAATTATTATACCCATAAAAAAATAGGGGGTTATTAATAAAATATCAATTTTTTTAAATTTTACCCCCTTACTTCTAGGCTCATTCACAAAAAATCATATTTTTGTTTGTCTTAAAAAATTTATTTATTTAAATCAAACTATCAATAATTATGAGCAAGATTAAACTAGAATACATTTGGCTTGATGGTTACTTCCCAACTCAGAATTTGAGAAGTAAAACGAAAGTTGAAGAACATGAAAACTTCAAAGGAACATTGGAAGAATTGGGCAATTGGTCTTTTGATGGATCATCAACAAGACAAGCCGAAGGTGGATCTTCTGATTGCTTGCTTGTACCTGTTGCAATTTACCCAGACCCAGATCGTATAAACGGTTACTTAGTAATGACTGAAGTAATGAATGCTGATGGTACGCCACACGTTTCTAACGGTAGAGCTACTATTGATGATGATGATAATGATTTTTGGTTTGGATTTGAGCAAGAATACTTTATAATGGATACCAAAACACAACTACCTTTAGGTTTCCCAGTTGGTGGTTATCCTGCTCCACAAGGAATGTACTACTGTTCTGTAGGTGGTAAAAATACACACGGTAGAGGTTTAGTTGAAGAGCATGCTGATTTATGTATCGATGCTGGCTTAAACTTTGAAGGTATTAACCAAGAAGTTGCTTCTGGACAATGGGAATTTCAATTGTTCGCGAAAGGTGCTAAAAAAGCAGGTGATGAAATCTGGATTGCTAGATATTTATTAGACCGTTTAACTGAAAAGTATGGTTACTATATTGATTACCATCCAAAACCATTAGGTAAGGATATGGACTGGAATGGTTCTGGTATGCACGCAAACTTCTCTAATGAGATTTTAAGAACATGTGGTGATAAAGATGTTTATGCAAAAATTTGTGAAGCATTCCGCCCAGTGGTAAAAGAACACATTGCTGTATACGGTGAATTTAACGATCAGCGTTTAACTGGTTTACATGAAACGGCTGCTATTACAGATTTCTCTTGGGGAGTTTCTGATAGAGGTGCATCAATTCGTATTCCAATTATTGCAGTTGAAAAAGGATGGAAAGGTTGGTTAGAAGATCGTAGACCGGCTTCTAATGGTGATCCATACAAGATTGCAGCAAGAATTATTAAGACAGTTAAAACGGCTGACGTTTAGAATAAAATTAATTGTTGATTATATAAAAACGCTTTGGGCTCGCCTAAAGCGTTTTTTGCATTTATAGACTTATTTTATTGTAAACCTTTATGAAATTGTCAAGTATACAAAAGCAAGATAAACTCCAAGCAAAATAATGCCATCGCGCCAACCAAGGCGTAATCCCTTTGGAATAAAAACAAGTGGTAGAATTAAAAAAGAAATTCCTAACATCCAAAAAATATCGTTACTCAACAAAGTATCATCCACCACACGAATAGGTGTTATTATCGAAGTGATTCCCAAAACAGCCAGGAGGTTAAAAATGTTCGAACCAATTAAATTTCCTAAAGAAATTGCTTTTTCCTTTTTTATAACCGCAATTATTGAAGCTGCTAATTCTGGAATACTAGTGCCGATAGAAACTACAGTTACCGCAATTACGCGTTCGCTTACTCCATATAAAGTAGCCAAACCAACCGCACCACTAATCAATAATTCTGATCCTCCCCAAAGTGCCGTACCACCAAGTCCTAAAAACAAGACTAACTTATATAAAGGCAAAGGCTTATCATCTTCAGGTGCCTCATCTTCCACAGCCTGTTTTTGAAAACGTAATAAATACACCAAAAATAAAAACAAGACAGTAACCATAATTATACCTTCATATTGTTGCAATTCGCCATCGAAAAAAATAAAACCAAAGAATAATAAAGAAGCGGCCATCATCACTGGCCAGTCAGTGGTATAAAAAGTTTTACGAACATCAATACTTCCTAACAGCACAGTAACTGCTAAAACCAAACCTAGGTTTGCAATATTAGAACCTACTACATTTCCGAGTGCCAAATCTGGAAAACCATCCAATGCAGCTTTTATACTTACTATAAGTTCTGGAGCCGATGTCGCAAAAGACACCACTGTCATACCAATTACAATTTTAGGAATGTTTAATCGGAGTGATAAAGCAACTGCAGATTTCAAAAGCCAATTTCCACCTGCAATTAAAAGTGCAAGTCCAAGAACTATAAAAAGAAGATTCTGCATTACTATTTTTTTTGTAAAGATAAAGGAGAACATTGAAATGCTGTCTCGTGTCAATTGATTTTTATAGCCAATGCAATTTATATACTTCTTGAAATTTCCAGATGCAATAAAAAGATGAAAACATCAAAAATGCCCATTTTTAGAACGAAAAACGCCTTGCTCACCAAAAAAACTTTAAAAATAGCCCTACAATTATTATAATTTATAATCATAAGTACATAATAAATTACAAATTATAATTTTATTGAAATATGAATGTATTAAATTAAAACTATTATCATCTTTTTGCTTTCATAATTGTATTCATACACACAACTTTAACAGATTTTTCTTGCAAAATATATTGCTACCGAAGTATCTTATTAAGAACTCGTATTGACTTTTTCATTTACCTATGAATTTTGCATTTTGCAACCTTATTTTGACATTTTTAGTTACCGTAGCTATGGCTATGCTTCCTGAAAAATAACTTCATAAGATTACAAAAGCCTTCATTCTCGGTTCCAAACAAAAAATCAATACGAATTCTGAAACAAACACCGAACAGTTTTCCTTTTTTTGTTGGCCAATAAGATGAAACGGTTCACCGAGTACTATTTACTCAAACCCTTTAAAGGGTTCAACCTTAAAACCATCATATATGTTCGTACTAGCTAAATTTCTTTTTTATCTACTCATATCACTGATCATGATATTTGTCTGAAGTGAATCCTTATAGGCCTATATTAATTGAGCTGCCAATTGGCAGCTCTTTCTACTTATATTTGTACAAATCAATTGTTATGAAAAAGTCTTTATTTCAATTTTTGGCAAAGTTGAATAAGCTACTCCTCCCCTCTTTTACTAAAAAAAGAGTTGATCTTGCGAAAGCTTCAAAGATTCAACTGGCTATTATTGGGTGGCGTTATTATGTTACCACCAATGCACTGGGTTAGTAATGCATTATCGATTGCACATCAAAGGCATTTAGCTTTGTTCTACCTTTAAGAAAATCCAGTTCGATTAAGAAATTACATTGTACTACTGTTCCACCTAATCGTTCTACTAATTTACAAGTCGCTTCTGCGGTTCCACCAGTAGCCAACACATCATCATGCACGAGAACTTTATCTCCTTTTTGAATAGCATCGGTATGTATTTCTAAGGTATCTTTCCCATATTCTAAGCCATACGTTTCACTAATAGATGCACTAGGTAGTTTACCAGCTTTTCGTATGGGAACAAAACCAGCATTAAGTTGCACTGCAAGCATGGGGGCGAAAAAGAAACCACGACTTTCCATGCCCACTACTTTGTCAATTTTCTGGTCACCTAAAAAATTCTGCAGTGCTGTTAAGGCATATTTAATCGCATCGGGATTCTTTAAGAGCGGCGTAAGGTCTTTAAACACGATGCCTTCGGAAGGAAAATCTTGAATATCTCGAATGTAGTCTTTTAGATTCATTATTATGTGCTGCTAATTTTGCAGTAAATGTAAAAAGAAATATATTTGCACCCCTTTAAAACGGGAATTATCGGCCTCGTGGCGCAACTGAATAGCGCACTTGATTACGGCTCAAGAGGTTACAGGTTTGAATCCTGTCGAGGTCACTTAAAGCAGAAAGTCCATTCTAATTACGGAATGGACTTTTTTGTTTTTCAGAAAGACAGAAAATACCAATTTTCTGGAATTGGAGAAAAACAAAAAAGAGAATGGCGCAGCCATGGACTTTCTATTTTCAATCGAGAGCTCAATAGGATATTTAATCCTGTGGCTATAAAAAAAATTAGCAGCAGAAAGTCCATTCTAATTACGGAATGGACTTTTTTGTTTTTCAGAAAGACAGAAAATACCAATTTTCTGGAATTGGAGAAAAACAAAAAAGAGAATGGCATAGCCATAGACTTTCTATTTTCACATGGGAGTTCTAAGGAAAGACGAAGTCACACCTGCCGAGGTCACGAATAAATAAAATAATGGCACGGCAATCGAGCTCGCTTGAGATTGCAAGAGGATTTGTTTTATTTTCAAAGCGGAGCTTTGTCAGGAAAGACGTAGTCACTCCTGACGAGGTCACGAATGAATAAAACAATAACACGAAAATCAAGCTTGCTTAAGAAAGTAAGTGGATTTGTTTTATTTTCAAAGCGGAGCTTTGTCAGGGAAGACGCAGTCACCCCTGCTTTTATTCTCAAACCAATTTTTTCCAAAAATCACTCGACCTGACTTTCGTGTAGGTGTTCAAAATAGAGTTATAAAAAGACAGAAAACATCAGTTTTCTAGGATTGAAGAAAAACAAAAAATCTGCAGGCCTAGCTACTTACTATTTTCACGTGGGAGCTCCATTTATAATAATTTACCTTGCTGCTCACTTTTCACTAAGGTGTATTTGGTTCAGATAAAGTCGGATTTTTATAACGTTTAAATGGGCGCAATAATAATGCCGATGCCGCTGAAGACAATATTCATAGTTTTAATTTAATTACTTTTTATCCAGGCAATAATACTGTTGTTATAGCTTTTGTATACCACCAAAGACCAGTCGCCCTGATCCTTAATCACAGTTACCCTCTGATTTTCTATAGCTCTTATTTGATTTCCGGGTCTTGGTTCACCTGTGCACGGGTCTTTTGTTTCCGAATCATCAACTACTGGAGTTGTTCTTAACATTCCTGTAACTTCTTTTTGTTTAAATTCAGGATTGAGATTAGTAATCTGGGTATTATGGTGGTAGCTTAATAGGTCTTCCACTATTTCATTATTAGCACCAATTGTTACCTCAAAAAGCAAATTTATTTCAATACAGCCCACATATGGAGTGTATACAGAAATAGTTGTCTTTTCTGCTTGCTTTATGAAAACGACTTCTCCTGGGCCATCCCATATTTCAATAAAGTCCTTACCGTTATTTGCAAAAAGAACAATTGCCTTATGGAGTTGTTGCTCTTGATAAATAATATCTTTAAGGCCATCATTATTAAAATCTACCAAATGAACATTTTTGGCAATTATTGAAAATACATCAGCCTCTCCATTTTTTGAATAAAATTTCGAATTCTTAAATTTCGTAAAGCCAGTAGTGTCTTTTTTATATTCAAAATCATGTGGCAATTGTAATAAGCTTATCTGCTCTTTTAAAGCAGTAGTAGGATTAACACTTTTAGTTTGAGCAAACGCACAGGAGATTATTAAAAGCGCTACCAAAAGCATTAGAATATTTACTTTTTTAGATTTTCTCATAGACTAGGCTTTATTATATAGTGCTTTGGTGAAAGAAGTATTCGTGTAAATCATTGCTTTTATTAATTATCTTTAAACCTATAAGCACACCATTTTGCATTGTACGTCTACTATTTTCCATACCGATATACTTTGCGATGTCTAGGTTCACTAACACAACAGTCCAATGCTTTTTTTATCTAATGCTACAGCCACCCGACAATCCTCTTTGTTCTGCTCTCAGCCGTATACTCACAGATTATTAATAGCTCCGTTTTTATTTCATTTATAAGTTTCACCATCAAATTTTAACCATATTTTCTTACGTGTAACATCTTTTTCAGATTCGCATTCGCCATCTTCTGGTATATAATCTATACTATGCGTTATTGTACTCTTCGCGATGATATCGAAAAAACCATTGGTTAATTTTTCAGAGATAATAAGAATCTTTTTTTCTTCTGTAAATTCTCCTGCACAGTTGGTATCCCATTCGCCGCCGTAATCCATTACATTATAATTATGGAGTACTTTTTTTAAAGCGTCCCCAGATTTTACAAATAGCGAAATGGTTTTCTTGAGGTATGGATTTGGTCGAGATGACCCTAAATAACTCACACGAATACCAAAAGCCCTTTTGTCCTTCACTAGCATATAAGGTGCGGTATCTATAGTTATTTCGGTGAGGCGTATGGCATCTGACACCCACTCATTGGTCATAGAGCTTTCAAAGAATTTATGGGTTACTTTTCCTGTAATACTATGTACTAGTGTAACGTGACTATCAAGTTCAAAATAATTTTCAGCGCTATTAACAATCTCAGGAATCACAACAACGATTTCGTTTGGGCGATGTGGTAATTCTTTGGATGTAATTAAATCAGTTTTTATTTTTAGAAGCTTTAGGCCGAGTTGGTCTATGACCATAGCAATCAATGCAAAATTTTCAACCGTTTCGCTCAAGTTTTTAGTGTCTAGCGCTACTATTGTTCCATCTAGATGGATGTTATATTCATCTTGCTCAATTTCCTTTTTTTCCGACCAAAAAATTCGGTTAACAATAATATTATGGTCGCTAATTCGAGACTTTATTCTCGACATTCCCTCGGCTATTTCATCGTATGCTATGACTTGACTGTCGATAATATCGCCTTTTAAGCTATAGTTAATCAAGATGGATTCCATTTCGTGATCTCCTTTTTTAATGGTTACGACTATGGAATAGAAATTCTCAGATAATGGAATTTTATAGGAAGCAATTGCTAAATAGTTATAGCCTTCTTTGTAAAAATCAGGGTATATTTTTTCTAATTTCAATGCCCTTACATCGACATTATTGTAGTCTTCGGGTTCAATAAAACTATCAAAATTTCTATCATCAATGAAAGGGAGTGTTCTGGTTCTAGTAGCTTCAACCTCTTGCTTAAAACCGACCGCCTCTTTACCATTTAAAGATATACCTGTAGCTTCTTGTGCAGTCGCCGCCTCGTGTACTTGAGCATAAGTGTACATTGTGCACAGCAGTAATAAGTGTACTATTTTTATTTTTTTATATAACATCGATTACTTTTTCTAAAACATAATGTGTTACCCCGATTACTACAGCAATCAACACTAGAATAGCAAAACGTGTAATCGTTGCTATTTTATGTTGGCTTAATTTCTTTTTCAAATAGAAAACATCCAAAAGAATAAATACCAAGGCTATGATAGCGCCAATATAAAGGCCGACATGTACCAAGGCATAATTGTATATTATAGTGCCTATTACTTGTAAAAAACCGTTGCCGGTTTCTTTTGGTCCTAAAACAAAATACATGTGGCAAATACCCAATAGGATGGCTACAACTATCCATATTAGATATACTAGTATCTGTTTTAAGATTTTCATTTATGCTTTATTAAAGCCGTAATATGATACGTAATGATTTAGGTAATTATAGAACCAGTATATCATGAACTTATTTTAAACTGTCCATTTAATTTTAAAGCCTTACCTATTAAAATTGGAGTTAAAAGTGCTTTTTTCCTAAAATTAACGCAAGAAAGTATTAGATAAATAAACTAATACCTATGGTATCTCATACATTTTTGCTTCCGTTCGTATGCCGCTATGACCTTCGTTTTATTATACGCACACTCTTTTTATGAGCATAGCAGGAAACGTACCTAGCATCATTTATTAGACACAAATTGATTCGCGATGAAAAAATCTCGCGTAACAGCTTTTCTGTAAACAAAAAAATACGGTATGATTGATAGGCCTTTTATAAACAAAGAACCACCTACAGTTTAAAGTTGTAAGTGGCTCTCTAGATTGTATTATATTAATTTGTAAATGTTCTTACGGCGCGAACATATGCTCCATAATTATTTTTACTTGCTGCACCACTCGATCCAATATTATCCATAAACCTGGCTTGATCAACATTTACCTCGGTAGAACTCCAGAAATAAAAATTAACGATAGCATCACCACCATTAGCTTCTGATGAAATACTTACGACTTCTCTATTCATAAAAATCTCAAGCAGTTCAAACAATGAAGGCAAATACCAATCTGAAAAACCACCTGTACTTAAATTATCACATAACGTTGCAGCATATACACCCGCTCCATGACTATTTATGATTGCTGTAGTATTCGCTTGCCCCGTCCCAATATTCATTCCGGTAGCACCTGTAATGGCGTTTGTGCCAATACTCCATTGTATTGAATTTGATGCTGGATTAACTAAATCGACAACATCACATACTAATCCGCCTCCATTGCCATCGAGATAAAATATCACACCGCCATAGTTAAAATCTCCAATCTCATCTATATTTTCAAGATTAATATTAGCAGTTGCTGATACCGAATAAACACCATTGTCAACTGAAATAGTTGCGAACATGGTAGGAGTTGTTTCAAAATCAAATAATGTATAATCCGCAACCGACAATTCTCCTGTACTTTGGTCAATACTTAAAGCCCCAGAGGTTGATTGATAAGTTATCTCATAACTTAGACTTCCTGCACTAGTAGCCTGAATAGTTCCAATTACTTGCCCATTTATAGGGTTTTCATCTATAGCTGAGGTAAAATCTTGAACATTTATTTCATCTATATCATTAAGATTAATTGTAACTGTTGCTGGATTTTCGGCATCATCTACAGCTATCGTTGCCGTAATAACCGGATTTGTTTCAAAATCAAATAAGTTGGGATCTACAACTGTTAATTCACCTGTAGTGGCATCTATATTTAAAGCACCAGCTGGTGTTTGAGATGTTATACTGAAACTTAATGTTCCAACACCAGTTGCTTGTATTGCTCCTACAACTTGCCCGTCTGTAGGGTTTTCATCTAGATCCATTGTTAAATCTTGAGCACTTAATTCATATATATTAGTAAGATTAATTGTTGCCGTTGCCGCGTTCATAGCATCATCCACAGCAATAGTTGCTGTAATTATAGGATTTGTTTCATAATCGAACAAAGTAGCATCAGCAACTGTTAACTCTCCTGTGCTGGCATCTATACTCAAAGCTCCTGCTGGTGTCTGTGCGGTTATATTAAAATTTGAGGCTCCGCTTCCGCCAGATGGTACAGTGCTAACAACTTGCCCGTCGGTCGGGTTTTCATCGATATCCACGGTTAAATCTTGAATACTGGCCTCATTAAGGTTATTCAAGTTAATGGTTACTGTTGCAGGACTTAAAGCACCAACAACGGTAACAGTAGCAGTAATAATTGGGTTCGTTTCAAAATCAAACGCAGCAGCATTTGCCACAGTTAGTTCTCCTGAACTTGAATTTACACTTAATGCTCCTGTCGGCGTTTGCGATGTGATGCTAAAACTAAGCGTTCCACTTCCGTCAGTTGTTACGGTGCCAACAACTTGTCCGTAAGTCGGATTTTCGTCAATGGTTGCGGTTAAATTTTCTACGTTTATCTGGGTATTCGCCGCTGCTCCTGAGTCATCATTGCTGCAGCTAAAAGCAGTAAATAATAAAGCTAATACCAATAAATTGGTCGTTTTAAATAATTTGTTCATGATTTTGGGTTTTAAAATTGTTTGGTTTATTAATTATACTAGTAATCCATTTTGATAAACGCTCCATCTAGTTTATAGTAAAAACTAAAAGAGGTTCCGCCATTTTCAGGCTCAAGCTTAATCCAATATTTTGCTTTGGATATATCTCCGTTGTCCGGAAAGTTTATACTGGCAATACTTAAGATTGGATTTTCAATATTTTTTTCATCTTTTAACTGTTGTATTGATTTTTCAACAAGGCCTCCTAATTTGGCTAGACTAAATGTCTCGTCT
>NZ_JBDVFA010000107.1:0-37803 GCF_039941195.1 Aurantibacter sp.
AGTTTTCTCAAGCAAATTCATTACACTTTTTAGTGTGTATTCTGATGAATTATAATTGATAATTATTATCGAAATTTCACAAGAGTTTTTAGGCATGTCGTAATAAAACTAATAGATATAGCGCTTTTTAAGCGACAAAGATACCTGAGTTTACTTAAAGAACATATACTCTGTATAGAAAATAGATGGAAGTTGTAAGGAATAAACGGATTAGACTTCTACATGTTTATAGTTGAACACTGGTGTTGGAGTTGCTTGTAATTTTCTCAACTCAATATAGCGCTCATTTTCACCAAGTGCAGCTAGATAGCTAACAATAAAACCTTTTTTAGTATCTAGAAAGCCAAGACGGATTAAAAAATGATAAGAGAATTTCCAGATTGGTTTTATTAACAAGCATAAGTAGGAAAATTGCTTATCATTTAAATAGTCTTCTTTAGCTTTAAATCTACCATAAGAAAGCATTTTACCCTTGTAGTCGTTATAATCCTTATAAGAGTAATGAATTAATTTTTCTTTAAAAATAGCGGTTTTACCTTCTACTTCAAGGGTTTCATGAACAATTCTACTTGTCGTAAATTTAACTTTAGATTTTTTGAATAATCTATAGTTTTTATCACTACGCCAAGCGCAAAAATTCAAGGGTTTATTCTTGAACATGAATTTTTTGTAGAACCAATATGCACTAGCAGTATTTTTAGAATAAAGTACATTTTCTATTTCTTTTCGTAATGGGTTAGTAACTATTTCATCGGCATCATTAAAAAGAATCCAGTCATATGAGGCCTGCGCGAGAGCAAAGGCTTTTTGATTGGTAAAATTTTCAAATGTCTTCTGAATTACCTTAACCCTCGGGTGGTTTACTAAATATTCGTAGGTTCCATCTGTACTGTAAGAATCGACGACTATTATTTCGTCTGCGAATAAAATTGATTCTATGCACTTTTCGATATATCCTATTTCGTTATAGGTAATAATAAGCGCTGTAAGATTTTTCCTATTTTTTTCAAATGAATGCATACGTATCTATAACTGTAAAAAGGATAAAAAATTATGTACTTATACTTTTTTGTAATCCTTTTTAAAATAATTCTAGTACTAATTGATATAGAAGAGACCTCGGAATTTGTAGTTATTAGCTACAGCTGTTTTTTTAATCTTTTTAGCTCTTTATATCGAGCATGAACACCATATGCGTTTAGATAACAGATAATTAGACCTTTTTTGCCATCTAAAATTCCTAATCGAAAAATATAATGGTACACAAATTTATAGAATGGTCTAAAAACAAAATGATAAATATTAGGAGAATAGCTTTTTGATGCTTCTTCTTGCGCTTTCATTTTACCATATTTAACCATCTTACTTTTATAATCATCATAATTTTTATAAGAATAATGAATAAGCTTATGATGGAGGTTATTAGATTCACCATTAACAATTAGCGTTTCGTGAACAATTCTATCTTGGGTGAAACGAGCTTTACTCTTTCTGAATAGGCGATAATTTTTATCTGTTTGCCAACCACTATACTGCAATACTTCATCTTCAAACATAAATGTTCTGTAGAAAAAATAGGCACTTGCTATTTTTTCTTTATTATTAATGGTATCTAAAATTTCGTGTTTTAGGTTATTGGTAACTCTTTCATCAGCATCCATAAATAACACCCAATCATTGTTGGCCTGTTCTAAAGCAAAAGATTTCTGATCTGTAAAATTTTTGAATGGTCGCTTTATCAGTTTTACATTTTTGTGCTTCTCAATACATTCAATAGTACCATCTGTACTAAATGAATCAACGATAATTATTTCATCAGCAAAGCTCAAGTTCTCTAGAACTTCGGCAATATGTTCAATTTCGTTATAAGTTATCATCACCGCAGAAAGTTTAGTCTTTTCCTTAACAACCAAGTTAGTATCGCCTATAACTTCTTTGTAAACATCATAAATATTATTAGCTACTAACTCGTCTGTAAACTTTTGTACAAATTTGTAGCCATTATCAATAATTTCATTCCGCAAGGGGATATCATTGAATAATAAATCAATTTTCTCCCGTAACATACCTTGGTCAAGAGGATTAATGTATAGCGATGAAGGTCCGCCGGCTTCCGGAAAGCAGCTGCCTTTAGAAGTGATTACTGGTGTTTTGCTAAAAAGTGCTTCTATAATAGGTATTCCAAAACCTTCACATATTGATGGATAACAAAAAACAGTTGCTAATTGATAAATTATAGCCAAGTCTACGACGGGTACATTTTTTAAAAATACAACCTGTTCTGTAAGATTGTGTTCTTTGATATAATCTCTAATTTTAGAAGCATATTTCTTTTCACCACCAACTAAGACCAAAGTGTACTTGCTATCTTTAATAGCTTTTACAATTGCCAGGGCATTTTTCCTTTCTTGTAATGTACCAACATTCAATATAAATTGAGATGGTAAATTGTATCTCTTAGCTACTTCTTTCTTTTGATTGGAACTATACTCCATTTTGTAAGCATCGTTGCAACCTTGGTAAACCACACTTATTTTATTAGAGTCTATTTTTAAATATTTTACGATATCGCGTTTCGTCTGCTCACTTATTGCAATAACTTTCTCAGCTGTTCTAGCAGCATGATTAAATTTTCTCTTGTAGACTAATCTATCAATCCAGAAATAATAATGTGGGTGACTTAAAAAAATAAGGTCATGAATGGTAACTATTGAGGCAATACCTCTTTCTTTTAACCCAACAGGAGTTTCACCTGACAGCCCGTGATAAATTTGAACATTATCATCTGCAATTTGGTCACTAACGGCTCCAAGTCGCCATAGGGATGAAAATGTTCTCCAAAATTTGCGATTTGGGTAGCGCACTAAAACACGATTAAGAATTTTAAGACGTTCTGTTTTTGATGGTTTGGTATTGTAAAGGATGAATTTGTCTACAGGGGTATATTTATGGAGTATTCTTATAACATCCCTACCATAATTACCAAGTCCGGTGTTGTTATGAAATATTCTTTTGGCATCAAAACCGACTCTCATACTTAAGATTTCCTTTTAAGAATCAAAGATAGTTATAAACTTTATTACACATATTTTAGCTGAATTTAGGATACACGGGTCCAATCAATTATTTTTAGCCAAGTTTAGTTTTTCTTCTAATCAACCTAAAAATTGTCAAAGCATGTATATTTTTCTTTGGATAGTAGCTATAGTCTTAATTGTATATGCTATGGTTAAATTTTTAAAATACAGACCATTAACACCCTTTATGCCTTATAAATATAACTTTGGTAAACGTAGAGTTACCTTTAGAAAGGTTCTGGATTTATTAGAAAAAACAAATGCTAAGATGATTGTTGAAACGGGAACTTCAAGAGCAGGTTTAAAAGGAGCGAAAGGTGATGGAGCAGCTACTATTGTATTTGGTAAGTGGGCAAAAGAGAATGGTGCTTTTATGCATTCTGTAGATATAAGTGAAGATTCGGTAAAAGGTTCACAAGCCGAAGTGGATGCTCAAGAATTAAATAATCATGTAACTGTTCATTTATCAGATTCTTTGTTATTCTTGAAAAATTTTAAAGAAAAAGTTGATTTTTTATACTTAGATAGTTACGATTATAGTAAAGACTTAGAAGTTCAAAGATTGAGTCAAGAACATCACTTAAAAGAATTTATGGCCATAGAAAACCAATTACATGAGAATACTATTGTGTTAATTGATGATTGCAGGTTGCCCAATGGTGGTAAGGGAAAAACGGTAATTGCTTACATGCTTAAAAACGATTGGAAAATTCTTATTGAGGCCTACCAAGTTTTATTGGTTAGAAAAGAATTTAAATTTTAAGAACTACATAATTCTATATTTAAAAAGGAGGGTTTAAAAGGAAATCATTTCTCGTGTTATTTATCGCATAGAACCTAAAAAATACTTTTATCATTATGATAAATAGATTGTTTTATAAGAATAAGAACAATAAAGTAGAATTTTATATTATTAATTATATACGGCAATTAATACCCGTAAAATTTCATCAAAAAAGGTTAGAAGGTAAGTTGAAATCAATAGAATCATTTAATAATGAAGAAATTAGGAGTATAAGATTTAGAGTAGAATATTATAATAAACTGGTAAATTCAATTGATTTATCTTCTACAACTCAGAAATTATCTGATCTAACTATAAAAAACAGTCTCAAAACTTATTATTTTGATTTATATGAATACAGTAGGTATTTCAATCAAATTTTAAAAGGACATTTTTTATTTGGAGATATTACACATATTCCTCAAGAACCAAGTTTCGTTAAAAGTAGACCCATTTTAGGTGATAACGCAAATTCAGTAGTTTTAAAACTCAATAAAGTACGGCATTTTTTATTTATTAAAAATGATAAACGATTCTCAGAAAAGAAAAACAAGTTAGTCTTTAGAGGTAGTGTATTAAAAGAACATCCGGGTAGAATTCGATTTTTAGAGAAATACTTTAACCATCCAATGTGCGATGTGGGTATGGCTAATGATAATGCACTTGATGCACAATGGTTGGTAGATAAAATGTCAATTGGAGAGCAACTGGAGTATAAGTTTATTTTATCACTAGAGGGAAATGATGTTGCCAGTAATCTAAAATGGATAATGTCTTCTAACTCCTTGGTTGTAATGCCAAAACCTAAATTTGAAACATGGTTTATGGAAGGGCTTTTAAAACCAGATTACCATTATGTATTACTAAAAGATGATTATTCTGATTTAGAAGAAAAATTAGAATACTATATTAATAATCCGGATGCTGCAAATTGTATTATTAAACAATCAAATGCATATGTTGCTCAATTTGAAAATAAAAAAATAGAAGATTTAATTTCTTTAATGGTTCTTGATAAATACTTCAAAAAAACAAATCAATATAATTGAAAGTATATCTTCTATTTTTTATCAACTAATTTATAAAAGACTATTTATACTTATTGGATAGAAAATTAATCAGCTTGTCTTGAAAATTTTCAGGCTTTAAGAGTTTGTAAAGCACTCTTGATTCTTTCTTGAGTTTCTTTTTGGGCATTTCATTTAACTCTTCTGAAAAGTAATCGGCAACATGTATGCTTAAATTTTTTTCATCAGCAAAAGTACTCCAGCCAATTTTATCAATCCAGGGAGCGAAAATAGAAAATGTTGGTACCCCCAATGCTTTAGCCATATTTGTACTACCACCTTCGTTACCAATATAGAAATCACAACAGTTTAACAGCGCAATAAATTTTCTTAGATTAGGTGCAAAAGTATCTAATGCAATTCGGTTCTTTGTTGATTCTTTACATAAATCATATACCATTTTAGCTTCATTTGCCTGCGATGGAATGTAATTAAATAAGAGGGTGGCATCCGTCTGATCTGCAATAAGATCAATTAGTTGCGCCATGTAATTTAAAGGGTAGGTCTTACTTTCACCACTACCCAAAACTCCTAACATAATTAGCGATTTGTTAATGTCAATTTTATGTAATCGCAAGAATTCTTGAGCTTCAATTATTTCCTTTTCATTAAGATAAATTTTAGGTCTTTTGGAGGCATCTAGGTTTTCTGAAATAATTGGGGAGAGTAGGGCTAAGCGATCATCAATAGTAGTAAAAGTGTTATCCGGTTGTCTAGTCTTTATGGGGATAAGATGGCTATAAATAAATTTGGAACGCCATTTTGGATAAGCAATTTTTATAGGTGCATTGGAAAAATACGAGATAAGATTGCTTTCAATTTTGCCGTATACATCAATGGTGACATCATAATTTTCACCTTTAATATTTTTTAGAAAAGCGTAGAACTCTCGCTTACAATTTTTATATGATTTTCTAAAAAGTACAATTTTATCTATATATGGATTTTGTTCCACTACTGCAGTGGTGTGCTCTTCAATTACATAATGTACTTCGGCTTGTGGAAGATGCTCTTTAATATGCTCGCACAGCAATGAACTGACTAAAACGTCACCAATCATTTTTTGCTGTACGAGCAATATTTTCATTAATCTAAAATAAGGTTTTACACCGCTACATCATACTCCCGCAAAGCGTCATTAAGGGATGTTTTTTTATTGGTGCTCTCTTTTCTAGTTCCGATAATTAAAGCACATGGGACTTGAAAGTCACCTGCTGGGAATTTTTTAGTATAGCTACCCGGAATAACTACAGATCTAGCTGGTACTCGTCCTTTCATTTCAACCGGTGAATCACCAGTAACATCAATAATTTTTGTCGAAGCTGTCAATACAACATTAGCGCCAAGAACAGCTTCACTTTCAACACGAACACCTTCTACCACAATACATCGACTGCCAATAAAAGCATTGTCCTCAATAATTACAGGAGCAGCTTGTAAGGGCTCTAAAACGCCACCAATGCCTACTCCACCACTAAGGTGAACATTTTTGCCAATTTGAGCACAACTACCCACAGTTGCCCAAGTATCTACCATAGTACCTTCATCAACATAGGCACCAATATTTACATAACTAGGCATTAATATTGTACCAGCAGAGATATACGCACCATGTCTTGCAACTGCATGAGGTACAACTCGAATCCCTTTTTCTTTATACCCACGTTTTAATGGAATTTTATCATGGTATTCAAAAATCCCCGCTTCAAGGGTTTCCATTTTTTGAATTGGAAAATATAGAACTACACCTTTTTTAACCCATTCGTTAATTTGCCATGCATTAGCGGTTGGTTCAGCACAGCGTAATTCACCAGCATCAAGGAGATTTATTACTTCTCTAATGGCATCTTGTGTTGCAGTTTCTTTTAAAAGCTCTCTGTTTTCCCAAGCTTTTTCTATTGTTTGTTGTAGTTCTGTCATTTTAAATTGAATTCCGTTATTTAATATTTCAACAGACTTTTAATATTTGTAAAATCTGCCAGTTCTTTCAACAAGTCATAAGAACATCATAAGATTTGTAAAGTATGATTGTTGAAGATGGCAAATATACACGCTCAATTATGATTTACTCAACCAAATTTATACATATAACATAATATGGGTTATTTTTGCTGAATATTTCAGTAGAACGCCATTATAAAAATTATTTGGGAAGAATTATAGCCTTAGATTACGGAAGAAAAAGAACTGGTATAGCTGTAACTGATGAATTGCAATTAATTGCATCTGGTTTAACAACGGTTTCCACAAAAGAACTGTTATCATTTATAGTCTCGTATAGTAGTGATGAGGTAGTGGAAAAAATTGTAATTGGCGAACCAAAACAAATGAATAATGAACCTTCAGAGTCAGAGAAGGATATTAAATCATTTATTGAAAAATTGATGGAAATATTACCCGAAATTCCAATCGAACGACAAGATGAACGGTTTACTTCAAAAATGGCAATGTCGTCTATGGTTGTTGGAGGAATGGGTAAAAAAAAGAGACAGAATAAAGCTCTTGTAGATGAAATTAGTGCAACCCTTATTTTGCAGGCATATTTAAATAGAAAGTAGATGATGTTACCTATTGTAGCTTATGGCGATCCAGTCTTGAAAAAAGAATGTAAAGAGATTGATGAAAATTATCCCAAATTGGATGAACTAATTGTAAACATGTGGGAGACCATGTACAATGCAAGTGGAGTGGGTTTAGCAGCACCGCAAATTGGATTGGCAATTCGCTTGTTTATTATAGACACTAGTGCTTTTGCTGATGACGATAGCCTTAGCAAAGAAGAGCAAAAGGAATTGTCCGACTTTAAGAAGGTTTTTATTAATGCGGTAATTGAAGAAGAATTTGGTAAAGATTTTACATTTAATGAAGGTTGTTTAAGTATACCGGATGTACGTGAAGATGTAACTCGAAAGGATACCATAACTATTTCTTATTTAGATGAGAATTTTAAAAAGAAGAAAGAAACTTTTGATGGCCTTCGTGCTAGAGTTATTCAACACGAATATGATCATATTGAAGGAATCCTTTTTACAGATAAATTGTCGTCACTAAAAAAACGCTTATTAAAGAAACGCTTGACTAATATTTCAAAGGGAAATATCAAGATTGATTATCGTATGAAATTTCCTGCGATGAAAAAAGGACGTTAAAAGTGTTTTTAATTTGCTATTTATATTACATATTTGCCTGCCTTTAAAAAATGGTGTGGCCCGAAATAATTAATAAATGAGTTTAGATAAAATATTATCAATTGCCGGTAAGTCCGGATTGTTTAAGTTGATTACGCAAACCCGTGCTGGTTTTGTTGCTGAGTCTTTAATAGATGGGAAAAGAATTACAGTAGGTCTTAGAAATAATGTTAGTGTACTTTCAGAGATAGCTATTTATACATTAGAAGAAGAGTTGCCTTTGCGCGAAGTATTTCTAAAAATACAGGTTAAAGAAAAAGGAGGAAAAACTGCAATTCCTCATAAATCTGATAAATTAAAATTAGAAGAATACTTTTTTGAAGTTTTACCAAATTACGACGAGGACCGTGTGTATTCTAGTGATATAAAAAAAGTAATTCAATGGTATAATATTCTTCATGAAAATGGAATAAGTGATTTCTCAGAAGCGGGTGAAGAAGAAGCTTCTGAACAAGAATAGCTTAAAATATAAAAGCAAAGAAGAAGCCTAACACTACTGTTAGGCTTTTTTTAGGCATATTTTATGTTGCTTAATTTTTTAATCCTTTTTAATTTCTTCAAAAGTGTTTTTACTTTTTTTCCAATCAATTAACGGAGAAGGATAATACTGTACATTCATGCGCTCTAGATATGGAGCTTGATTCGCCAGTCGTACTTTATAATTTTCCCAGTCACGGTTTTCTTCCGTAGACCAACTTAATTCAGAGTAGCCAATAGCTCTCGGAAAAGCTAAGTATTCAGCTTCACTAATATCGCTAATAGTTTCTGACCATAATGGTGCTTCAACTCCTAATATATTGTCTAAAGGAATTCCATCATAAGCTTCAGGAGACCATACATAAGCAGAATCTGTAGGAATATAGGCAGCCCAATGCAAACCAAATTTAGACTCTGTATCATATTCCATATCTAAATATGCTTTTTTAGCTGGTGACATTATTATTTTCATTCCTTTTTTAACAGCTATCTCAGCATTCTCTTTAGACCCCCAGTATTGAGCAACAGAAGTGGAATCTACATTAGCTGTAGCTAATTCATCCCAGCCAATTGGTATCTTGTTATGTTGCTTTACAATTTCCACGACTTTGTCCATAAAATAGATGTAATCATTTTTTTTGGTCACATGACTTTCATCACCACCAACATGAAAATAAGGACCTGGAGACAGTTCAGTAATTTCTCGAACCACATCATTAATAAATGCGTATACTGTATCTTTTCTTGTGTCAAAAGTACTGAAACCTACATGCATCCCTTCATATAATTTAGGAGTCTTCCCATTCCCATTTAAAAATGGATAAGATACCGAAGCAGCATTCGTATGGCCGGGCATATCAACCTCAGGAACAATAGTTATATAATGTTCAGCAGCATAGGCAACAATTTCTTTATAATCTTCCTGCGTATAGAATCCTCCACTTTCACCACCGACTTCTGTGCTACCGCCTATTTCTGTTAATTTGGGCCACGATTTAATTTCTATTCTCCAACCTTGATCATCGGTTAAGTGTATATGCAAAACATTATACTTGTAATAAGCTAAAAGATCAATATACTTTTTAACATCTTCAACACTAAAGAAATGACGTGCTACATCTAACATACTACCTCTATATCCGAAATTCGGGCTATCTAATATTTTTCCTGTAGGTATTGTCCATACAGGATAATCAGCTAAGGTGTCTGAACTAACTTCAGGTATAAGTTGTCTTAGTGTTTGAATACCTCTAAAGGCTCCTTCAGCTGAATTTGAATTAAGAATTACAGAATCGGAAGTAATATAAATTTGATAAGCTTCCGGTGTATCTAATTCTAGGCTATCACTTTGGTTAATGTAAATAACACCTTCTCTACCCGGAATTTCATCTACATTTACCTGAATATCAATATCGGTCTTTGCTTTTATTTTATCCGCTAAAAAATCACCTATTTCTTCAAAACCAGCAGCATTTTTTGAGGTATAAATTGCTGTAAACTCATCCAACGCAAATCCACCATTAGTTGGAATAATTTTTAAAGGTTTTGGAATTAAATTTTCGTTTTTCAAATTAGTTTCTGGAAAATTTAAAACACGTTTTTTCTTTTCTTGCGTGCAGGATATAAGCGTGAGTACAAATGCGAAGGTTAGTAATATTTTGATGATAAATGATTTCATAAAGCAAATTTTGGTTTAGATTATAAAGATGCTAAGGTATATAGTTTTTTATCACATTATACCATATATCATAGCCTTTTGCATTCATATGTAAGCCATCTTCGATAAAAATGTCTTGCATAACATTTCTATTATATATCATGGGAGTCCAAACATCGGCAAAATTTGTTAGAGGATCTTTAATACTGAGCTTTTTATATTTACGATTTAATTTTTTATAACGTCTTTTTAATTCCCAACGAGAAATACTCGGTTTTGCGGCAATTAAAATTACTTCAGTATCGCCATTTTTTTGTCTTATTTTTTCAATAATTTGGTTTGTTGTAGTGATAATATCTTTAGGCCTCTTTTTTGCTGAAATATCATTATCACCTTCATATATAAAAACTTTTTTTGGTTTAAAGTTTAATACCAGTTCATCTAAATTAGCAAGTAAATCGCTTGCATGTGAACCACCAAAACCAGAATTAACTATTTGGTTATTTGGAAATCTATTTTGAACATCTTTCCACATCCGAACACTTGAACTTCCAGTGAATACAATTGTTTCTTTATTCGCATCTAAAAGCGTATCATACTTTTTTTGAATAGCTTCGATACTTTCTGCAAAACGGTTTGGATCTTGTGCATTACAATAAAATCCTGTTAATAATAAAAGTGTAATTAAATGTTTCATGAAAATTAATTTGTGGTTTTATTTTTAAAGGTAGTAGTTTTTATAATAAGTATTAAAGATTGAATGTGCTAAGGTTACGACCTTTTTAGACCTCAATAGCCATAAAAACGATAGCGGCGAGAATACCTCCGCAAATTGGAGCTACTACAGGAATCCATGCATACCACCATGCACTTTTACCTTTATTTGCAATAGGTAAAATAGTATGCATAATTCTTGGTCCTAAATCACGCGCTGGATTAATGGCATATCCTGTGGTGCCGCCAAGACTCATGCCTATTGCTAGCACTAATAATGCTACAGGTAGTGCATCTAAAGAGCCTAGTTTAATATTCTCTTCCCCTAGGCTACCACCTGCAATGTAGAAAATAGCTAAAATAAAAGCGAAAGTTGCAATGAATTCACTTAAGAAGTTCCAAAATGTATTTTTTATGGCCGGAGTAGTGGCGAAAGTACTTAGTATTGCCCCTTGGTCCTCACTGGTTTCGTATTGTTTTTTATAACTTAACCATACTAATGTTGTTCCCGTCATAGCACCTAAAATTTGTGCGACTATATACCCCGGAGCTAAACTCCATGCAAATTTTCCAGCAGTAGCAAGTGCAATTGTTACGGCCGGATTTAAATGAGCCCCGCTTGCATCGGCTGCAACAAATACGCCAACAAAAACGGCCATAGCCCAGCCAATAGTAATTCCTACCCAGCCAGCTGTATTTCCGAAGGTGTTTTTTAAATTGGCGTTCGCTACAATGCCATTGCCTAAAAGAATCAACAATGCAGTGCCAATGAATTCAAAAAGATAAGATGTCATAATTTTAGTTGGTTTAAGTTAAATGAGCAGTTTTAATAGTTTGATACTAATTATTTAAGGTATTTTAAATGATGGGAAGTCCCTAAATAAAATCTAGAAACTTACAAATCTCAAGATACCTATATTTTAGTTAAATCATTGTGAAATACAATGCTAACGACAAAAATATCAGATTAGGCAAGTGCTTTTTGTGTAATAATTGTATAACTTAGAGGGGATAATGGAAGGTGTTTTTTATACTTTCTTTATTTAAAAACTCGATTAACATTAAAAAATCAATTACAATGAGTGATTTAAGTGAAAAGTTAGCAAAATTAAAGGCTACTGCGGTAAGTCAATTAAGCGAATGTGGTGTTTCAAGTATCGATAATGATACATTAGATGGCTATGTAAATAGTCTAAAATCGATGGTGAATAACAAAGATGCCACATTAGTTTCTGGTTCTGATGAATCTGAACTTGAAACGGTTCGTAGAAATTTTGTTGAGAAAAAACTAGGGGTGACCGACAAAGACAAAGCTATGAATGCAATTAAAAATGTTGCAGATAAAATGTCTGGTATTCGTATGAAAAGTCGTCCTGCATTTTACTATTTGTTAAAAGAAGAATTAGGGTAGTCATTTTAAGATTATGCTTATTAAAAAAACCGTCTATTTCTGATAGACGGTTTTTTTATGGAGACTAATGCTATACTCCGAATTGCGTTAAATGATGTTCTAAATGTTTTGAAAAAAGGGTATTCCATTGTTCGTCAGTTAAGCTTCCAAATGCAGGGTTATTACGACCGTTATAATATTTTGGGCCTAATTCTTTTGTTTTAATCAAATGGTCAACCAAACGTTTTTTTTCTACTTCAAAATCTTTTTCGGTAGTCATCTTAAAAATAGGGGAGGTAGGTGAATTTTTTTTATAAGGTTTATCCCCAACTACAATATTCTTAACAAATAGCTTGACCATTAATCGTGCAAACGCATTGGGTTTTGGATGCTTGTCGGTATATACAATTTCATAGGCAACATTGCAATGAGCCATCATTTGAGCGACACTCATTTTACCCCATAGTCCTTTTGTTTCTGATGTTAAATTATTGATACGTTCAATAGTTTGTTGGGTCTCATTTTCGTCAAATAGGTTTTTCCAGTTCATGATTATTTTAGTTTAATTCAGTATTTAATAAATCATTAATCACTATAATGACGTATACCATGGAATATTTAGGACATTATTTAGATTTATTTTAAAATCAACTGTTAAATCCTATTTGGTTATTCCATTTACCGCCATTTCCAAAGTGTAAATAGAATCCATTGCAGTAATGAATAAAATATTCTGATTTGGTCCACCAAAGGTTACATTCGCGGTCCATTTTTCTGGCACTTCAATTTGTTTAATTTGCTTACCATTTTTATCAAAAATAGTAACTCCATCACCTGTCATATATACATTTCCTAAATTGTCTATGGTCATTCCATCAGAACCTAATTCAGCAAATAATTGCCTGTTGTTTAAACTACCATCTTCATTAACAGCAAAAGCATACGTTTTTTTATCACCTATATCAGCAATATATAATGTTTTGCCATCAGCAGAGCCAATTATGCCATTTGGCATTACAAAATCTTCTGCAACAATTTTAATTTCGTGGCTTGTAGGAGTTACATAATAAACTCTACGCGCATTTATTTCTGGTTCAGTATAATCCCACCATGGTCGTTTATAAAAAGGATCTGTAAAATAAATTCCTCCATTAGCAGCTATCCATACATCATTTGGACCACCTAATTTCTTACCTTCATAATTATCTACTAAAACAGTTACATTTTTATTGGCATCAATTTTCCATAATTCATTTTTGTTATCTGCACATGAAATTAAATTTTGATCTGCATCGAAGTAAAGTCCGTTTGATCGCCCAGATGGTTTCATCCAATCCGAAACGGTATTATCGGTAGCACTCCATTTTACAATTCTATCATTCGGTTGGTCTGTAAAATAAACATCTCCATTTTTTGCTACCGCCGGTCCTTCAGTAAAGGTAAATTCTTCCGAAACCAAAATTAATTTTGCTCCATCGGCAACAATATTTTGAGCTTTACAGGAAACAAAAAAAGTAGCCATAATAGCAAAAAGATATATCTGTTTCATTTTATTGTTTTTATAGATTTGCCAAGTACGTCATGTTATCTTGCATGCTCTCAAAAGGCGTACTTGTATATTCCTCTTGCTCGATAAAAATATGTTTCACACCCGAAGCTTTTTTATGGCGTAACATTTTTTTAATATCCAATCCACCTTTGCCAAATTCGGTGCTTTCTTCTTTAGTCATATTCATATCTTTTAAATGCCATAGTGGAAAACGGCCTGGATACTTTTTAAAATAATCTAAAGGATTTTTTTTAGCTACAACTACCCATCCTAAATCTAATTCCATATGCACTAAATCTGGGTCGGTATTATCCATAAGAACATCATAAAGAACTTTTCCGTTTTTCGATTCAAATTCATATTCATGATTGTGATAGCCGAATTTTAATCCTAATTTTTTGCATTTTTCACCAGCTTTATTAAAGGCTTCAGCAACTTTTTTATAGTTGTCAATAGTTTGACCTTTACTAGGAAGTGAGGAGCAAATTAAATAGGGTTGTCCTGAGGCTACAGCTTCTTCCATAGTTTTTTGAAAATTATTATCTAAAGCTACATGGCCGCTCTTTAAGCTCATACCTAAGTCTTCACATGCTTTTTTCATATCCCTAGGAGACAATCCGTAATAATGTCCTTTTGGGCTACGAGCCGATTCAATTTCTTCAATTCCGATGGAAGCTATTTGCTTTAGTGTAGCAAGAGCATCTTTGGCCATTGCATCTCTAAAAGTGTATAGTTGAACTCCATATTTCTCAGTGGTATCTGATGTAAATCCACAAGAAGGAAGTATAAGTGCACTTGCCGATGCTAAACTAGTTTGTTTTAAAAAGTTTCTACGTGTTGTCATTTTAATTTTATTGTGACCATGATGTTGGAACTCGATCCCAACGGTGCGATTTTAATGTATTATATAAATTTTCATTTAAGCCCTGTCCATCGCTGGTTGCAGTATTTGCTAAAACATTTTTCTCTTTACGCATTCCTGGAATAATAGTACCTACATTTTTATTCATAATAATAAAACGCAATGCCATTTCAGCCATGGTCATATTCTCAGGAATTAGCGGCCTTAGTTTATCTGCATGTTCTACACTTGAAATTAAATTTTCAGGCACAAAATAAGTACCTCGCCAATCGCCTTCAGGCCACTTACTATCTTTTGAGATGTTTCCGGTTAAAGTGCCTTCATCAAAAGGAACACGGGCTATAGTTGCAATGTCCATTTGTTCACATAACGGAAAAAGTTCATCTTCCGGTGCTTGGTCAAATATGTTATATATAACCTGTACCGCATCAATCAATCCTGTTTTTAATGCCTTAATACCATTAGTAGGTTCCCATCTATTTACACTAATGCCTATAGCCGAAATTTTACCAGAAGCTTTTAAGTCTTCAATGGCTCTTTGCCATTCTTCGCGGTCGCTCCACCCATCATCCCAGGTATGAAATTGCATTAAATCAATTTGTTCTAAATTTAAATTCTTTAATGTTTTTTCGGTATACTCTACCACATGAGAAGTAGGGTATGAATTGTCAAAGGAATATTCTGGTTTTGCCGGCCATTGAAAATTTTTGGGTGGAATTTTGCTCGCTGTGTATATTTTTTGATTTGGGTGTCTTTTTACTAACTGACCCAATAATTCCTCACTATGTCCTTCACCATATCCCCAAGCAGTATCAAAAAAGTTAACCCCATTTTCAACAGCCAAATCTAGTGATTTTGCAGATTGTGCATCGTCAGATTCTGTCCATCCGGCCATTCCCCACATTCCGTAACCAATTTCACTCACTTGCCAATTTGTTCTTCCGAACCTTCTATATTTCATATAATTTAATTCTATTTTTTATGATGACCTTCTTCGTAATGTTTTTGTAAAGTGTCCTCTCCATAATCGTTGGTTGGATCTCGAACAACGGTATGCACATGATTAGCATCTGTTTGTGTATTGTCATATTCGATAATTAAAACAGGGCCTTGTATACACCAATAGTTTGGCGTGCCTGGAACCAAGCTTCCGGCCCAAGAGAAAGATAGTTTATCAATACCGGCATTTTTTATTTTCTCACGATATGCTTCAGAAAATTTCTTCTCGTAATTGTTCATATATAAATCGAGCAATTCGTTGAAAGTTTCTTTTTGCGTGGTCGTTAATTCATTGAAGAAAATTCCTTTTTGCTCAAAATTTTCAACTTTTCTAATTGTGGTAGTTATTATTTCTTCTGGAGCAATATCCGCAAATTTTGCTTTTTTTAATTGTTCGGAAGAGAGAGAGTTTACCAATTTAAAACTCAAGGAAGTTTCTTTTTTTAGGACTTCTTTATCTTTGTGTCCTGTTATTTTAATTACCCCGGGATTGGCACCAAAGAATATGGGCGTAGCCGAAGATATTTTGCCATCCGAAGATGTGAAATTCAAGGATAGGTGATGTCCTTCAAATTTCCAACCCCAAGGGTTTTCTGAAGCCGGATCACCAAAAATTAAGAAATGATAATTTAATGGATCCCTTCGTGGCCTGCCATCTGGCATTAAATCATTATCATCATCTTCAATTACACGAAGAACTTTTTCTAAAGACATTATATCTTTCGATTTTCGAAAACCTTCTTCACCAAGCGAAGATTTAAGTAAATCAATTGCAGCCGATTTTTGTATTTCATTAAAATCATGAAAACGTGGCCCTTTTCTAGAAATTGGAATATATTTCATGTTAAATCGCTCTTCATCATCCAATGAAAATATGGCTTTAGCCTTTAAATCTTCACTTAGTGAAGCGATAAAAATATTTGCTTTTTCGTTTAAGTTTTGGGCCTTGCAATTTAGATGAATAAAAAAAAGCGCAAAAAATACTGTTGTTAGTTTTGTTTTCATTAGTTGATTATGGTTTGTTAGGTCTCTTCTAACATGAAATTAATTTTCATTTTAGAACGACTTCTAAAGTACTAAATATTAAGCATACCGTCTGTATCTGTCTTTGTACTTTTGCGGAAACACCTTTCAATGAATAATAGAAAAGAACAGTTAGCTGCGTTTGATCGATTGTTAACAATAATGGATGAGCTAAGAGAACAATGCCCATGGGATAAAAAACAGACCATGCAAAGTTTACGACATTTAACAATAGAAGAGACCTACGAATTGGGAGATGCAATTTTGGATGAAGATTTAGAGGAAGTTAAGAAGGAACTAGGTGACGTTTTATTACACATTGTTTTTTATGCCAAAATTGGATCAGAAACTAATGATTTTGATATAGCAGATGTTGCCAATAATATTTGTGAAAAATTAATAAACAGACACCCACATATTTATGGTGATGTGAAGGTTGAAAATGAAGAAGATGTAAAACGAAATTGGGAACAGCTAAAACTAAAAGAAGGTAAGAAAAGTGTTTTGGAAGGTGTGCCCAATGGTCTGCCAGCATTGGTAAAAGCAAACAGAATACAAGATAAAGTTGCTGGTGTCGGTTTTGATTGGGAGAAACCAGAACAGGTATTTGAAAAATTGGAAGAAGAACTAAAGGAATTTACAGACGAAGTAAAATCAGAGAACTTAGATAAAATGGAAGCCGAGTTTGGCGATGTTATGTTTTCAATGGTAAATTATGCTCGCTTTTTAAAAATAAATCCTGAAAATGCTTTAGAGCGTACCAATAAAAAGTTTATGAAACGTTTTCAGTTTTTAGAATCTAAAGCAAAAGGATTAAATATGTCTTTAAGTGAAATGAGTTTAAAAGAAATGGATGTGTTTTGGGAAGAGTCTAAAAAGAATGATTAGTAATTAAGCCGCATTTTTTATTAACTGTTCTAGTACTTTTGGTGATATGGGTTTTGTAATATACTCCGTTATTTGAGGTATATCTTTTGCACGTTTTATATCGTTAGGGTTAACCGAAGAGGATACCATGTGTATAATAATGTCTTTCTTTATTTTAAGCTCAACAAAGGCCTCAATAAAATCAAAACCATCCATAATAGGCATATTAATATCAAGCAATATTAAATCCGGTAATGCGTCGGAGTTATCCGAATTATCTTTTATAAAATTTATAGCCTCTTCACCATCAGAAAAAGTGGAAATTTCTTGAGGTATAGCAATTTCTTTTAGAGCTCTTTTTATGGTATACAAGTGAATATCATCATCATCAATTATGCAAACGTTAAGGAGTTTTTTCATGTGCTAGTCTTAAATTATAATTGTAAATGTTGATCCTTTGTCAACTTCACTTTGTGCTGCTATGCTACCACCTAAGGTTTCAACTTTAATTTTAGTCATATAAAGTCCAATGCCGTTAGATTCCGGATGTCTGTGGAATGTTTTATTAAGTCCGAATAATTTATTTCCATGTCGTTTTAAGTCTATTCCCAAACCGTTATCCTCAAATGTAATTTTAGTTTTTTTCTTAAATGGTTCTGACTTAATAAAAATTTTCGGTATTCTATTATTGGCCCTAAATTTTATTGAATTACCAATTATATTGAGAAAAATACTTTCTAAATAAACGTTATTAAATTTAACAGTAGTAGCGGCACTAAAATCAGCTTTAATTGATGCCGAAGATTGAAAAATAGAATCTGATAAAAGAGCCATCGTATTTTCGAATACATCATTGAGAATTATGGTTTCAATTTTCACATCTTTATCATTCTTAATTTTTAAGAATTCTAATAAGTTGCCTAGAGTATTTGTTAAGTGATGAATTACAGTTTCAATTTTTATAAAAATAGTTTCTCTGTCTTGTAAACTATCCGATGAATTATAAATTTGAAGTAATGAGTTTAAGTTGCTTACCGGTGCTCTTAAGTTATGTGATGTAATAGCTGCGAATGATTCTAACTGTTTATTAGCTTTTTCTAAGGCTACATTTTTATGTTGTAATTTGGTTAAGAATGGAATTATAATTATAGTAAATTCAGCTATCAATATAACAACCGAAAACAATAAAAACCAAAATAGAATTTTTTTAGTCTTTAGGATTTTTTGCTCAGCAAGCCTTTGATATTCTGCTACAATAGCTTCCATATTAAATAAAAAAGGTGTTTTAAGTTTCGCGATGGTTCTTATTGAAAATTGCAAAATACTATCACTCTGGTTTTGTTGAAACAGAAGACTTGCCTCCGACATGTTTTCCAATTGATTAGAACTAATAAGAAAAAGAGAATCGAGCTTTTTACTGTTATTTAGTTCTGAATTACGCAGATACAATTTTTGATGTGCAACTTTCCATTCATCAGTTAATGCTCTTAAACTTTCAATGTTATAAGTTTTCTTGTCAGTTTTATGAGCTATAAAAAGTAGTTGATTTGCGATTTTCTGACTATACATACGTTGTCGCCCAGATAAGTTGATTAATTCTGCATCTGATTTTTGATCTTCTAATCTAATATTAAGAAGGTATTGGTCAGTAAAAATTAAAACTAAAACAGTGACAATAAATATGAGGTATATTAATCGTGAAGATTTTTTCAAAAGCTGTGTATTTGTTTAAAAAAAGGATGGTTTCTAAACACCAACAGAACACACATTAGGCAATAATTAAACATATAAGATTTGTTAGAGTTAATATGTAACATATTAAATATGTTGCAAAAATAACTTATTGGTCAGAAAAACCCTACTTATTTAATAAAAACTAGCTTTATTTCTATTCTTTTAACTGTCTTATATCAATTAACTTTGCCTTTCTAAATTAATTTTATTGCAACAGTATATTAAAGAATTCAGGTATAACCTAAAACTCGCTTCACCAGTTATTTTAGGGCTAATAGGACACACCTTGGTGCAATTTGCAGATAATGTAATGGTTGGGCAGTTAGGTACGGCAGAGCTAGCTGCCGTTTCTTTAGGAAGTAGTTTTGTTTTTATAGGAATGTCGTTTGGTATTGGATTTTCAACTGCTATTACCCCATTAGTAGCAGAAGCGGATAGTGCTGGTAAGAAAACAGATGCAAAAAGTGCATTTAAACATGGATTAATCCTGTGTACATTAATAGGTTTAACTCTTTTTGGGGTAATTATGTTATGTAAGCCAGTATTGTATTACATGAATCAGCCTACCGAGGTAGTAGCACTGGCAATGCCGTATTTAGATTTAGTAGCTCTATCACTTGTGCCCTTGGTGATATTTCAGGCATTTAAGCAATTTTCAGAGGGACTTTCACAAACAAAATACCCAATGTATGCAGCAGTTATTGCAAATGTCTTAAACATTTTACTGAACTATTTGTTGATTTTTGGCAACCTGGGATTTCCTCAAATGGGTATAATTGGGGCGGCAATTGGAACACTAGTTTCGCGAGTTGTTATGATTTTATTTATTTGGTTAATGCTAAAAAATAAAAATAAGTTTCACGATTATGTTACTGCCTTTAATTTTAAGAAAATTGAAAAGAAGGTGATGCGAAAAATCATTAGTTTAGGTTTCCCTTCTGCTTTACAAATGTTTTTTGAGGTGGTTATTTTCACTGCTGCTATATGGCTAACCGGCGTACTGGGTAAGAATCCGCAGGCTGCCAATCAAATTGCTTTGAATTTAACTAGTATGACATTTATGGTCGGTATGGGTTTAAGTGTAGCGGCAATGATTCGTGTTGGTAATCAAAAGGGATTACACAATTTTAAAGAATTACGACGAATTGCTTTTTCTATTTTTATTCTAACCTTATTGTTTGAAATAGTTTTTGCGATCCTATTTTTTATAGGTAGAAATTGGTTTCCAACTTTATATTTAGATGAAAAAGATTTAATAAATCTTGCTGATAATACGGAAGTTATTGCTTTAACCGCTCAATTAATGGTGATTGCCGCTTTTTATCAAATCTCAGATGGAATTCAGGTTGTTGTATTAGGTGCTTTACGTGGTCTGCAAGACGTGAAAATACCAACGTGGATTACCTTATTTGCATACTGGGTAATCGGTTTCCCGCTTTGTTATTATTTAGGATTACATACGGAACTTAAAAGTGTCGGTATATGGATTGGTTTGTTATTGGGGCTTACCGCTTCTGCCATTATGTTGTATATTCGGTTTAATTATTTAACCAAAAAATTAATTTCACAATAGCTTTGTTTATTTGTTACTCAGTAATAGTTATTAGTTAAAAATATTTTAAATGGATTTGCCAAAATATATCTTAGGTGATAATACAGATTATCCTGAAGCGATTTATATCATTCATACAGAATACCCACGATTTATTATTAATCTTGAGAATGATGAGGTTGAGTGGTTTGAAGAGTTCTCTAAGGAAGATGAAAATGATTTAAAAGAAGAAATGCAATCTTTGATTGATGGTGCAACTGCTTTTTACGATAGGGAAGTAGTTCGGTACGAAGATTAAATAGTTGTATGGAAACCATTCTTCAATTTGACAAAGATTTATTTCTTTTTCTGAATAATTTGGGAAATTCAAATTGGGATAATTTTTGGGTTTTTGTTACCAATAAATTAAATTCTATTCCCATTTATTTGGTGTTGTTATTTTTAACGTATCGTCAATTTGGAATAAAGAAAACCTTATTTGTTTTAGTGGCTGTAGCGTTAATGATTCTTTGCGTAGACCAGCTCGCCAATTTTTTTAAATACGGAATTAAACGGTTAAGACCTTGTTTTGATTCAGATGTGAATATGATTATGCGTCAAGTATTAGATTCCTGTCTACATAGAGGTCAGTTTGGTTATTTTTCGGCTCATGCGGCAAATTCTTTCGCGGTGGCAATTTTCTTTAGTTCTATATTAAAAACTAATAGGAAAGCTGTCGTAATTTTTATTTTAATTTGGGCTAGTCTTGTAGCTTATAGTAGAATTTATATAGGTGTACATTTTCCGTTAGATGTATTTACTGGAATATTTTTAGGTGCTTTATTTGGGTGGATTTTCTCAAAATTATTGCAAAGAATTTTTACAAAGAAATACGGATGAACATTTTGGCTACTTAAATTTTTAAGTAATCTGTAATACAATTAAAATTCTAATTTTCAGAATTCTTGCCTAGACTTAATAATTTCTGAGCAGCTTTAAAAGGTGAAGTATTACCCTTAGAGACTTCTTCTAGCTGTACAACTAGTTCTTTTTTTATTATTACGTTTTGATAAAAATCAGACAACAATCGATTTTCTATTGTTTGTAAAAGCCAATATTTATTTTGTTCGTTTCGTAATATTTTTAAATAGCCATTTTTACTATTTTCTTTCAGGTAGTAATCAATCATTTCCCATATTTCTTTAATTCCAGAATTTTCTAGAGCAGAGCAGGCAGCAACTTTAGCAGTCCATCCATTATTTTTTGGTGGATATAAATGTAATGCTCTGGTAAATTCCTTAACCGCCAAATTAGCTGCATTAATATTATCACCGTCTGCCTTGTTTATTACCACAGCATCGGCTAATTCTAGAATACCCCTTTTGATACCCTGAAGTTCATCACCAGCACCACTTAATTTTAGAACAAGAAAAAAATCAACCATACTGTGTACAGCAACTTCACTTTGCCCAACACCCACAGTTTCTATTAAAATAATATCGTAACCGGCGGCCTCACAAATAATAATGGCTTCTCTAGTTTTTTGTGCTACACCTCCCAGAGATTCGCCAGCGGGTGAAGGTCGTATAAATGCATTTGAATTTTGAGATAATTGCTGCATTCTGGTTTTGTCTCCCAAAATGCTTCCTTTATTTTTAATACTGGTAGGATCGATTGCTAAAACTGCGACTTTCTTTTTTACATCGGTTAGATTAATTCCTAAGGTTTCAATAAAGGTGCTTTTGCCCACACCTGGAACTCCAGTAATACCTATTCTAGTGCTTAAAATTTTTATGTTTAAACACCGTTCAATTAATTCTTGAGCGGCATCATAATGGTCCGGATTGTTACTTTCTACAAGCGTAATAGCTCTACCGAGCGAAGTTTTGTCATTCGATAGTAGTCCTTCAAATATTTCATCAACAGAAATTTCAACTTTTCGCTTTGCTTTAATTTCAGAAATTCTAGCATTACTTTTATTTCTTTTGGTACTCAAAATTATTTATTTATTGGTACAATAATTTCAGTATCATCCCATGAAAGGTTTAGGCTTAATTGATTAGTGTTGTCGAAATCAATAGTAAAATTTTCAACAGGTTCAGTCAGTTTATTTACAGGAATTTCAACATTGATAAAATCAGCCTCTTCATCTCTAGTGGTTTCTTTACCACCACTCAAAACTGTAACTCCCCAATCTGGTATTTCTTCATTAAACATAACTTTCCAAGATTGCTCGTTTGGTATTGTCCACAAAGAGTAGGTGCCAGCTTTTAATTTTTTATCAATTATTTTTATATCGGTTTTTGTGGTAAAAGTTGTTGGTTCATTAGCACCAGTTCTCCAAACAAGATTATAGGGAACTAGTTCGCCAAAAATTTCTCTTCCTTTTTTTGATGGGCTTGAATAATGTACTGCCATATCTAAACCGTCTTTGGTGTATGTACTTATTTTTTCAGGACTGTGTTTTTTTGTTTGTTGTTGCATAATAGGCATACCAACGAACATAATTAAAAGTCCAACAACTGCAATTATTGCAAACCATTTTAAAAATTTCATAACTTTTTTCTTTATTTTTTTATAAAATTACTAAACCATTTTTACAAAGCTGATTTAATTTTTAATACTTAAGATTTCACATAATTTTAATATTCATTTTTGGTAAAATACCAAAGTAAGCAGTATTATAAGGTAAACAATAATTTAGAGTATATGAAAACTATTTTTAAAACAAAGGCAACAAATAAGGGTGGTAGATCTGGTCATGTAAAATCTGAAGATGGCCCTATAGATTTTGAAATAGAAATGCCAGATAGTAATGGGGTCTCAGGTACTGATAAAACAAATCCGGAGGAATTATTTGCAGCTGCTTATGCTACTTGTTTTGCTGGTGCTATACAAGCAATAGCTCCAAATCATGGAGTTAAAGATTTAGGAGATTTTAGTGTAAGTGCAACAATTTCTTTTAATAAAGAGGAAGAAGGCTTTTTTCTTGGCGCCGTAATAGATGCTTATTTACCAACAGTAACTATGGAGAAGGGTGAGGATTTAGTTAATGGAGCTCATGAGATATGCCCTTACAGTAAGGCGACAAGAGATAATATAACTGTAAAATTGAATTTACTACTTGACGAATAATTGTCAAAATACTTATTGAAAAACCCCGCATTTTTATGTGGGGTTTTTAAATTAAATCAAATTCGAATTTACTTTGATTAGTATATTTTTGATTTGGTTTTAAAATGCTACTTGGAAAATTTTTGTGGTTAGGAGCATCTGGAAAGTTTTGTGTTTCAAAACAAATACCTGCAAATTTTAGCGGCGTATATACAACCACGCCTCTTTGATTTGTGGTTACTTCCATACTTATACCAGATTTTTTAGAGGCTAATTTTGCAATTACCTCATTGTTAAGACCAACTGCAAAAGTTGTATCAAGTTTTTTATCTGCAATAGGTTTTTCTTCTAAAAAATTATAAGATGTGCCTTGGACAGGGAGTAATTTGCCAGTGGGCAACAAATTCTCATAAGTTTCTAAATAATCAGGACAATTTAATTGTAGATGATGTTCAGAAATACTGTTAGAATTATCAAGTTTAAAATAGGAATGATTAGTTAAGTTAACAACTGTAGTACGGTCTGTTCTTGCCTGATAGTTTATATAGAGTGCATTATTCTTAAGTTTATAGGTGACAAATGTTTTTAAATTTCCAGGGTATCCTTCCTCTAAATGTTTACTGAAGTATGAAAGTGTTACTTGTGGTTCTTTACCATAATTAACAGCTTCGAATTTCCAATATTTTTTATGAAAACCTTCTTTGCCACCATGCAGGTGAATTTTGGAATTTTCATAAAGATTAAATGTTTCTCGATCTAATTCAAAACTACCATTAGATATTCTGCCGGCATACCTTCCAACAGACGAACCTAAGCATGCCGTATCTTTTAAATAATTAGAAGCAAATTCATAGCCGACAACTACATTCGTAGATTTTCCATATTTATCCTTGACCAATAATTTTTGAATACGAGCCCCATAATCAATGATGATAAGTGTAATAAATGGGGTGCTTAAAGTAACTTGTTTCAATCTTAATTTATTTAGGGAATCATAAAAATAATTTTTTTTTGCAACATCTTAATTTTTTCGTCGTCTTTAGGAAAACAATAACATTAATCATCATACGCAACCAACTAAATGTTTCAAATTAATTTGGTAGAAAGGTGCAAAGCCAACGACCGTAAAGCACAGTTAAAGTTGTATAAACAATATTGTGATGCTATGTATTATGTTGCTTTTGGATTTTTAAAAAATAGTGATGATGCTGAAGATGTTGTTCAAGAGTCTTTTATAAAAGCTTTTCAAAAAATTGAGCAGTACAGTGGAGAAGTAAGTTTTGGTGCATGGCTTAAGAAAATAGTTGTTAATAGAAGTCTCGATTTCATCAAGAATAAGAAAGAAATACGTGTTGAAATGAATGAGTCTCACTTATCTATTGTCGAAAATGATGATTGGTCCGTGCCCGAGGCTACTACCGTGCAAGAAGTAAAGTTGAAAATGGATAAGTTACCAGAAAAGTATAAATATGTTGTTCGTCTTTTTTTAGTAGAAGGGTATGATCATTCGGAAATAGCTGAAATATTAAACCTTTCTGAGTCGGCTTGTAGAACAAGATTATTAAGGGGCAAAGGCTATTTACGAGCATTGTTAAAAAATTAAAACCATGTCGAAAGATTTAAGAAAATTATTTGAGGAGGATAACACTAATAGTGAAAATTTGATTTCACCCGGGCATACAGAACGATTTTTAGAACGCCTAGAAAAGGAATTGCCACAGCCCAAAAAATCACATTTTGTACTTTGGAAAGTGGCCGCAACAATACTAATAGTATTGGGAATTTCTATTTTTTATATAAATAAAAACGAAGTTATTATTTCCAAGGATGCGGTTGTTGAAAAAAGCAAGCGAATATCGAAAAGTAAAACTTTTTCATTGGGAGATTTGTCTCCAGATTTAAAGAAAGTTGAAGATTATTATGTGTCTACAATCAATTTTGAATTGTCAAAAATTGAACTTAACAAATCCAACAAGGATTTAATAGATAGTTATTTAGAACAAATTGAAGTTTTAGATAAGGAGTATGCAAGGTTGAATATTGAATTGAATGAAGTGGGCCCCAATGACCAAACAATAAGCGCGTTAATAGAAAATTTACAATTGCGATTAGAATTGCTTCAAAAGTTGAAAACGAAATTAAATGAATTAAAATCATCAAAAAATGAACAAGATCAAATTATATAAAAAGTCAGTTGTGCTATTAGGCCTAATCAGTTTTAGTATAGCTGCACAGAACCAAAGTAAGACATTCGAGGAAAGATTTAATGTTGGCGATGAAGCTATACTTGAGATAAATACGAGCCATACAGACATTGAATTTAAAACGTGGAATAAAAATGAGATTTTGATAGAGGCTACGATAGAATTGGCCGATGTTTCAAAAGAAGATGCCGAAAGCTATTTTGAGAATAATTCGATAAAAATAATCGGAAATAGCAAAAAAATTAAAGTATCTGCAATTAGAGAAAATATCCCATTTACATCTTCTCCTTTTAATTACAGGTATCAAGATCCAAATGGTCTTAATATGCCTAAAAAAGGTGAGTTAATTGAGTTAAATGAAATGCCACCTTTACCAAAGGTTCATTTTCGAAAATTTGATTATAATGCTTATAAGATGGAAGGTGAGGCTTATATGAAACAATGGCAAAAGGAATTTTCAAAGGGTTTTGATAAAGAATATGAGAAGAATATAGAGAAATGGGGAAAACGAATGGAAGAACGGGCAGAAAGTTTAGCTGAAAGAAATAAAGACCATGCTGAAAGAATAGCAAATGGGGTAGAAGAAAGAGCTCATCGGCAAGACTATATATTGGAAAAAAGATTAGAAGATTTAGTAGAAAGAGCGGCGAATGTAAAAAGAATAGATTCTCTAATAAATTTTAATGTACATATCGATAGCATTAGAATGAGAGGAGCAAATACATTTTACTTTAATACGACAGGAGATAAGAAGAATTTAAAAATTAAAAAAACCATTAAAATAAAGATGCCCAAATCTGTAAAATTAAAAATGAATGTAAAACATGGTGAAGTAATTCTTGCTGAAAATGTTAACAATTTGAACGCAAGATTGTCACATTCGATTCTTCTAGCAGCTACAGTTGATGGTGATGAAACCGAAATAATTGCAATGTATACACCTGTTAGTGTTCAAAACTGGAATCATGGACAGTTAGTTGCAAAATATTCTGATCAAGTGGCATTAAATAAAGTTCAAAATTTGGATTTACAATCAACTTCATCAGAAGTAACCATCGATAATTTATTAAATACACTTTTTGTAGAAAATAGTTTTGGCCCTATCCATATTAAATCTATTTCAGATGATTTTTCTGATATTGAGCTTAATTTAAAAAATTCAGAAGCGTTTTTGAAGTTACCAAAAATAGCTAGTGCTGTAAATATTGAAAGTGTTGATTCGGAAATTAAAACGCCAGATAGTATTAATTTTAGTAAAACAAAGAATGCAGAAGTTATAACTTATAGTGGCATTCAATTAAATAAAAATAATAAGAAAAGTATAAATATTAAGTCCGTTTTTAGTGAAGTAGTATTCCATTAATTCAAGTTTAATCACCCAAACCAGTCTTCCAATAAATAGCTTTATTATGAAGTAAAGTGTCGATACCCATTTGTACGGCAATAGCTGTTTTAATTGCAGATTGAACATTCGAAATTGGCGACTTTTTATCTTCAATACTTTCTTTGAAATTTATAAGCGCCTGTTTGGATGGGTTCTCTTCTATCACTTCGATTATTGTTTTTTGTCCATTCGTTTCAATCCATGCATTTTCTAAATCTAAGTTAATAGTGCCCATACTACCAATAATTTTAATTTCAAAGAATGTTGGTTCTGAGCTAGTTTTACTAACGAAATTTGCAGAAAGGTTATCAGGGTAGGTATACTGTAAAATAATATTGTCGAAAATTTCTCTATTATCCATGAAGTAATCATTAGCACCTTTACCTTCGACTTTTTTAGGAACAGCATCGAGTATCCAATTTATGTAATCGACTTGATGAGCACACATTTCCGCGACTAGTCCGCCTGAAAACTCACGATACATACGCCAATTAATTAATTTTTCCAGCCTAAAGTCTTTTACTGGTATTCTCCAATTTCCATTTATATTCGAGACGCAATCAATAGCATTTATCTTTCCGATAGCTCCCTTTAATATCAAATCTTTTACTTGAGAGTAAAGACTAAAGCTTCTATATTGATGGCCTGCTTGAACGATTATATTTATATTTTTAATACTTTTTGATAAATTTGAAATTCCATGATATCCTTTAGCTAACGTACTTTCACAATAAACATGCTTACCCTTGTTTATTGCATCAATAGTTATTTTAGAATGGGAATTAAAGGGTGTTGCTATAAGAACAGCATCTATATTCTTTTGTGACAGAAGATTTCTATAATCTTTGTGTGCAGTTGGTGTATTATTACATAATTGTAGTGCATTTTCTAATCTTGACGGTATAATATCACAACACGCCGTTATATTGAAATATGGGATCTGGTTAATGTAAGAAATCATTTCGGTACCACGTACTCCAGTTCCAATAATACCAATATTGCAGATTGGATTTGGCCTATTCCTTAAAACCGCTCCTAAAGAAAAATTAGAAGTGGTAAGAGCTAAACTAGCTAAACCACTTCTAATTGCAAACTGCCTTCTTTTCATATATTAAAGTTTGGGCTCCCAACCTTTAGCATATTCACGTTTCCAGCTTTGCATAGCTTTATCATTATTCAAAACTTTACCAGTGGTCGTATCCACTTTCAGCATTTCTCCGGCATCTTGCGCCATATTTCCTAAATGACATAACATTGTAGATATACTGGCGTCTTTAATTTCGGCATGTAATGAAACATCAGAACGAATACCAGCAAAAAAGTTACCAACATGGTTTACATCTAATCCACCAATACCCTGAGTGTTTGTGGTGGCGCTTGCCGCACCTTCTTTTTCTTCTTTAATTAATTCGCCATCCAAACCAAAATGCTTGTAGAAATTTCTATCTAACATTATAGTGCCTTTACTTCCATATAAAGTAATGCCTCTACCTGGTTGTTTAGGTTTAATAAGTCCTCTGCTATGGCCTGTCCATGTTATAAATTTATCATCAGCAAATTTAAAAGTTACCTGTTGATTATCGACAAATTCCCAATCGTCATCAAAAGTATATTTACCTCCAAAAGAAGTAACACTTTCAGGAAGATCAACCCCTAGTGCCCAACGACATATATCTACCTCGTGAGTTCCATTATTATGCATTTCACCCGTTCCCCAGTTACGGAACCAATGCCAATTGTAAGGGTGAATATTGTCTTTATATTCTTTTCTTGGTGCAGGACCTTGCCATAGTTCCCAATCAAGAGTCTTAGGGACGTCTATTTTCTTTCCAATGCCTATTGAGCCTCTATTACTTGAATAATAAGCTTCACCTTTATAAACATTTCCGATAATTCCGTTTCGAATATCTTTTATTGCCGATATTGAAGTTTTAGCTGAACGTTGTTGGTTTCCCATTTGAACTTTCTTGCCATACTTTTTTTGGGCAGCAACAAGTAAATCGTTTTCATGAGGATTATGACTACAAGGTTTCTCAACATAAACATGTTTGCCAGCTTGTAGCGCCATTATAGCCATAGGAGCATGCCAATGTTCAGGAGTAGCTATAAAGACAGCATCAACATCTTTGTCTTCAAGAACCTTTCGGAAGTCTTTTTCAACTTTAGGCATGTAGCCTATTTTTTTTTGACACCACTTGTTATGTTCTTCTAATATAACATCATCAACATCGCAGCTATAGATAATTTTTGCATTAGGATCTGCATTAATTGCTATAACATGAGCTTTCGCGCGACTGCGAACACCAATTACTGCACAATTAATATGGTCGTTTGCTCCTAATATATTTGCATAACTATTTTTTGGAAAAATAAGACCGCCTAAAGTAACGGCAGCAGTTCCAGCAGAGGTTTTTTTAATAAAATTTCTTCTAGTGGTCATAATATTCTTTTGAGATTTTAATTTGGTAAGCAACTAATTTACAAATAAAAAAGCGACCATATGTAAGTCGCTTTGTGATAATTTGAATTGATAAATTGTCTCAATTAATGTGCATTGTCTTTTAAATAGTCTCCAAAATTTTCTTTGAATCTATTTAATCTGGGTACCGATACATTTCGGATATATGAGTTATTAGGATTATTTCTCTCATAATCTTGATGATAATCTTCAGCAATGTAGAATTTTTCAAAAGCCGTAACCTCAGTAGTTATTGGTGCACCATCATAAATATTTTCACTTTTTAATAATGAAATGTAATCTGAAATAATTTTTTTCTCTGTTTCATTTTTGTAAAATGCCACTGATCGGTATTGTCGTCCGCGATCGGGTCCTTGTCTATTTAAAGAAGTAGGGTCATGTGAACCGAAAAATACTTGCACTAATGCGGTGAATGAGATTACTTTTGGATCGTAATAAATTTTTACAGCCTCTGCGTGCGAGGTCATTCCTCCGCCAACTTGTTCATAGGTTGGGTTTTTCTCTTTACCACCAGAATATCCAGAAATCACTTCTTTCACCCCTTTAACGCTTTCGAAAATTGCTTCAACACACCAAAAACAGCCACTTGCAAAATATGCAGTTTCATATTTGCTTAAATTTTGTTTATCCAACTGTTTGTATGTGGCCTTATTTCCTTCCTCTACCACAGCAACCTTCTTTCGAGTGAATGATTGACAGCTTGTGCTTATGCCTAAAAAAAGTATAAAAACTAGAATATTAATAAATTTCATAACGTATAATTTAATTAATTGGTCTTAATTAAGATAAAGAACTTACTTAATAAAAATAAAAAAGCCCGTCAATAATTTTGACGGGCTTTGATTTAATAAATTCTAAATGATTAAGAACCAACAGTGCCATTTCCTAAAACTTCAATTGCTGAAATTTTTGGCTTATTAACAGTAGCTTCTAATATGATGTTGAGCACACCATCAGTAACTTCAATATCATACATACGAGTATCTGGCTCAGCAGCACCTATATCTTTATGTAAGTCATATCCAGTAAACACTGGAGTATCTTCTAAAGTTGCATTAAATATTCTACTACCATTCCCACCTTCAAAACCTTCAGGATTTTCTACACCCCAATATATCTCAGCAAAATAAAGCTTTACTGTATACGTACCATTGGTTACAGGAATATCGTAGCTCATAGGGCCTTTAATTCCTCCAGGAGCGCCATCAGCAACGACTCTTTCCGTAAGGTAAAGGGCATCCATATCAGTGTTATTAATTTCAGTTAATAACTCATTAGTATACGCTGATGTATTATCACTGAAATATTGATCTGCTATAAAAGTAATACCGTCATAAGTTACTTCTTCACCACCGCAATTTATTCTAACTAACGAAGGACCAACTGGAGTTGAAGATTGTGTAGCTTCTTGAGCTGGATTAGAATCATCTGGATTGAAAGTAATATCTGTGGTACTTGTAATTGCTACATCATCTAAAGTACCTGACACCGTTACGGTTTGTTCAACAGTATTAGTCACTATGGCAGTATACGTACCATCTTCATTGTCAGTTACAGCAGAAATAGCAGCCGAACCAGTAACAGCTAAAGCGACAGTCCCACCACTCATATTATATTTATCACCATTTTCGTCGGCTAATTGAACCGTTACAGTTGAAGTGGAAACTCCTTCAACAATTGTTGTAGCCGTTGCTTCAATGATTGTATTTTCATTTGTAGGGTCAACCGCTGGTGGTTCTGTAAATTCAACTTCTGCAGTATTTGTAATAGCTGTACCTCCTAATGTACCTGATATTGTAACTGTTTCTACAACAGTATTTGTAACTGTTGCAGAATAAGTTCCATCAGTATTATCAGTGACAGAAGATACGGTTGCAGAACCAGAACTACTTAAAGCTACAGTTCCACCACTTGCAGTTAATTTTGTCCCTTCAGTATCAGCTATTGTAACTGTAATCATTGCCGTAGTTGTACCATCTGCGGCAACCGGAGAAGTAGTAACTATTGTCGTGTTAGTATTTGTTGGATCTGGCACTGGAGTAATTTCAGGAGTGTCGCCACCTCCATCGTCACTACTACATGCTATGGGCACTGCTATCAGTGAACCAAGCAATACAATAGCCATAATTCTGGTAATAAAGTTAATTTTCATAGTCTTTGTTTTTAAAATAGTATTTAAACATTTTTAATCAAAATTATCGAAGAAATCCACATTTAACAACAATAAATATAAATTTTCGATAAATCACGTAAAGTTCTTTAGTTATTCACAGTTCAAAATATTTACAAATTTATTAAGCATCTATTTATGTAAAATGTTGGATTTAAGGTATTTAAAATAAATTTTTAATTATCATCTTTATTAAGATAGTGCTTTGCATGATAATAATATTAATAAAACCAAGGCTATAAAACTACAAGATTAAAAACACAAAAATCACGATTAAATATACTGTAAATACAATGTATGAAATGTAATTCTGGTAACCACTTTAATAATTATGATAACAATTTAGAATTAATTAATAACAAAATCTTTTAAAACAGCCCATGTATTTTCAGCAACTATTTTATGACCTTCAATAGTAGGGTGGATTCCGTCAGCCTGATTTAAATCTGGTTCACCTGCCACCCCATTAAGTAGAAACGGAATTAAATCCAAATTATTTTCTTTTGCTAAATCTGGAAAAATTGATTTAAACTCATTAGTATATTCTAGTCCCATATTTGGCGGAATTTGCATTCCAGCAAGTATTATTTTAGTTGCCTCATTTTTCTGATGCACTGCATCGATAATTAATTGTAAATTTTTCTTCGTTTCTGAAAGTGGTATACCTCTTAAGCCATCATTAGCTCCTAATTCAAGTATGAAAATATCAGCCTTCTGGTTTAAAACCCAATTAAGTCTGTTTTTACCACTAGCAGTGGTTTCCCCACTTAAACCAGAATTAATTACAGAATAATTAAGGCTTAAAGAATCGATTTTCGCTTGTATTAGTGCTGGAAAAGCATTTTCAGGGTCAAGTCCCATTCCTGCAGTTAAACTATCTCCAAAAAACAATATGGTTTTATTCTTTGATGTATTTGAAACTTCAGTTTGATTCGTATTTTCAATTTCGGTAGCATTGTCAATCTTTTTTTGATTCGATTCCCCACAAGAAATTAGAATCATGAATACTAAAAAATAACGAAACTTTAATAGTTTATACATAGCAATTAAGGTAATAAATGGAAATGATTTGCTTATTTTGTTTTCTTTGAAAAAGAAAATCCCTTAAAACTTCATGACAAAGATATTAAACGTAAATAACCTGAAGAAAACCTATACAAGTGGTACAAAACAATTAACTGTTTTAGATAACATAACTTTTTCTATAAAAAGGGGTGAAACATTCTCAATTGTTGGGCCTTCAGGTAGCGGAAAAACTACACTTCTCGGTCTATGTGCTGGATTGGATAGCCCTACAAATGGAGAAGTTGAACTATGTGGGACAAATATTTCTTCTTTAAATGAAGATGAAAGAGCTATGCTAAGGAATAAGAATGTAGGTTTTATTTTTCAAAATTTTCAATTGCTTCCGACACTTACAGCTCTAGAAAATGTTAGTGTTCCTTTAGAATTGCAAGGAGCAAAAAATGCAGCGAAAATTGGAATGGAGTTGTTGGGGAAGGTAGGACTTTCGAATCGTTTTCATCATTATCCTACACAACTTTCAGGAGGGGAGCAACAACGCGTTGCACTTGCTCGAGCTTTTTCAAATAAACCATCAATCTTATTTGCAGATGAACCTACTGGAAATCTAGATGAGGAAACGGGCGCTACTGTAGCACAATTAATCTTCGATTTAAACAAAGAGGCAGGCACCACTTTAGTTATAGTAACTCATGATTTAGAGCTAGCTAAACGTACACAACGAATTTTAAAACTAAAAGGGGGTAAAATAGTTTCAAATGAAAGTAAAGTTCAACTATGAGTGATAAACCCATAATAGCCACTCCTGTAGGTACTGCTTGGTTGTTTAAAATGGCTTGGCGAGATGGTAAGGCAAGTAGTAAACGTTTGTTTTTGTTTATGGCCTCTATAATTCTAGGTATTGCGGCTGTAGTTTCTATACAATCGTTTAGTGAAAATTTAAAGCATAACATAGCCCTACAGTCAAAAGCTTTAATGGGTGCTGACTATAAAATAGATAGTAATAGTGAACCTAATGAACGGGTATTGGGTATTATTGATTCTTTGGGAGGTGCGAATGGTAAGGAAATTAATTTTCCTTCAATGACGACTTTTTCGAATACAAAAGCCACTAAATTGGTTTTAGTAAGAGGTATTGAAGGTAATTTTCCATTTTATGGTGAATTACTAACAAAGCCTGTAAATTCTAAAAAAGAATATCAAAAGACTGGAGGAGCACTTGTTGATGCTACTTTGATGTTACAATTTAAACTTAAAGTAGGAGACTCAATAAAAGTTGGTAATTTAAAATTGCCTATAGCCGGTAGTCTATCTTCTGCTCCAGGAAGTACAGGTGTTACTACCTCAATTGCACCACCCGTAATAATTCCCTTTAAATTTATAGCTCAAACGGGACTCATTCAAAAAGGCAGTCGAATTCGTTATAATTATTATTTTATTGCCGATTCTAATCTGGATTTAAAAAAGTTTGATGAAGAATTAGATCCTATTTTAGATGCTGAAAATGCTGATCTTGATACGCATATTTCAACGGCTAGCCAATTAGGGCGTAGGTATGATAATGTTGCTAAGTTTTTAAATTTAGTAGCTTTTATAGCACTACTATTAGGATGTGTTGGTATTGCAAGTTCAGTTCACATTTATATAAAAGAAAAATTACAATCAGTAGCAGTTTTAAAATGTATTGGTGCAACTCGAAAACAAACGTTTCTTATTTATTTGATTCAGATAGCCGGGATTGGACTATTGGGTGGTATAATTGGGACTATACTAGGGTTATCATTGCAATGGTCCTTTCCATTACTACTACAAGGATTTTTGCCTTTTGAAGTCGAATTAACATGGGTTTTTCAACCGATATTTATTGGTCTATTATTAGGGATTTTTATGGCTGTGTTATTTGCCTTAATTCCATTAATGAGTACTTGGTATGTTTCACCTTTGCAGGTTTTAAGGGCGCAAACTGATACTTCGGATAGATCCAAAATGGTAAATATCTTAATTATCGTTGCTATTATTTGCTTTGTATATCTTTTTTCGCATTGGCTTTTAGGTGGCTTAAAACTGGCATTAGGCTTTGTATTAGGAGTGGCAGTAACTTTTGCCATATTAGCGGGTATCGCTAATTTTTTTATGTGGGTAATAAAAAAGTATTTCCCGTCAAATTGGAGTTTTACGGCAAGACAAAGTCTCTTAAACTTGTTTAGACCTAATAATCAAACTATGGTGTTGATATTGGCCATTGGTGTGGGAACATTTCTAATCAGTAATTTGTATTTTACCAAAGATTTTCTCCTGGCTAAAACTAATATGGAGGCTGGTTCTGAAGCCCCGAATATCATTCTATTGGATATTCAAACCGACCAAAAAGATACAATTGCAAATAGTATTATTAGTAAAGGTCTATCGGTAATAGATGAGATACCTATCGTTACCATGCGAGTACATGATATTAATGGTCGTCTTGCTAATGATATTCGAAAAGACACTCTTTCAGAAGTAAATCAATGGATTTTAAATCATGAATTTCGGGTCACCTATAGAGATTCCCTTATAAGCTCAGAGACACTAGAAAGTGGTGAATGGTCTAACAAAAGTGAAATAAATGGTTATATACCTATTTCATTAGCTAATAATGTGGCTAGAGATGCTTTAGTAGAAGTAGGGGATAAGATGACTTTTAATGTTCATGGAGTTATCATGAAAACGGTTGTAGCTAATATAAGAGGAGTAGATTGGGGACGAATGCAACTAAATTTTTCAATTGTTTTTCCAACTAAAGTTCTCGAAAATGCGCCGCAATTTCATGTTATGTCTACAAAAGTAGCAAATGAGGCAAAATCTGCTGAATTGCAACAAGACTTGGTTATGAAATTTCCAACTGTGTCTATTCTCGATTTACGCCAAATAATTACTTTGATAGAAGGTATATTAGATAAGATATCTTGGGTAATTAATTTTATGGCTTTTTTTAGTATTCTAACTGGCATTATTGTGTTAATTGGAGCTGTTCGAACGAGCAAATATCAGCGCATTAAAGAAAATGTATTGCTCAGAACCCTTGGAGCAAAAAACAAGCAAATTCTTCGAATTACAGCTCTCGAATATCTTTATTTAGGTGTTCTTGGTGCTAGTATAGGTATAGTCTTATCCTTAGTAAGCAGTCAACTGCTGGCTTATTTCGTCTTTGATACACCTTTTATTCCTTCAATTATTCCTTTTTTAATTGTTTTACCTGCAATATCGCTTCTAGTACTACTTATTGGGTTGACGAATAGTAATAGTGTAATTAAGAGTCCACCACTAGAAGTACTTCGTAAAGAAGGAGTTTAGCATAATTAAACCATTCAATAAATAATTTAAAAATGCAATATAATATTATCCCAAATACCGATTTAAAAGTTTCATCAATTGCTATTGGCACCTGGGCGATGGGAAATGATTTTTGGGGAAATGTAGATGATAAAGAGTCTATAAAGGCAATTCACGCTTCTTTAGATGCAGGTATTAATTTTATTGATACTGCACCGGTATATGGTGCAGGCCATGCTGAAGAAGTTGTTGCAAAAGCAATTAAAGATAGAAGGGATAAGGTTATAGTAGCTACTAAAGCTGGTGTTATTCGTACAAAAACAGAATACAGAAGGGATTTGAGTCCAAAACACCTTCAAAAAGATATGGAAGAATCGCTTCGTCGTCTAAATACCGATTGTATAGATTTATACTATATCCATTGGCCAGATACCACAACTCCCTTAGAGGATTCCATTAATACCCTATTAAAATTTAAAGAACAAGGGAAATTTAGATATCTAGCAGTATCAAATTTTTCAGTCGAGTTAATGGAACAAGCCCAACAAATGACCGATATTGTCTGTTTACAACCAAACTATTCCATTCTTAACCGTAAAATAGAAAAGGATATTATTCCTTATTGTGAGCATAATAATTTGGGTGTTATTTCTTATGGAACCTTAGCCGGGGGTTTATTAACTGGGAAATTTAGAGAACTACCTGAATTTGAAGAGGGAGATAATCGAGGGCGTTTCTATGATTATTATCGCGAAGATATATGGCCAAATGTTCAAGGCCTTTTAGTATGCTTAGATAAAATAGCTAAAAAACATGATTGTACTGTGGCCCAAACAGCTATTGCTTGGACAGCACAACAAAAAGGAATTACATCAGTATTGGTAGGGGCTAAGAATGAAAGACAAGCATTAGCGAATGCAGAGGCTGCTAAAGTACAATTGTCGGATTCAGATTGTCTACAAATCGACACTTATTTAAAAAAGCACCTTCAAGAGACCGTTTATTAGAATTATATTCTTTCTACCTATTAAATTTTCAATAAAACTGGGATAAAATGCACCTTCTTCCGATAAGGTGTTTTAGGTGTTGATTACCGTTATCGGAGCTTTTTTACAGTTAATCAGAGTTTTTGTGTCTTAACGAGTATTTGTTCTCGTTGAACGAACCAAACCCCCGTAAAACGGGGTCTGTGGGTTTT